>NZ_CP152407.1:3607500-3973750 GCF_038958875.1 Acidovorax sp. FHTAMBA | reverse complement strand
CATGGTGCAGGAGGCGCTGACCAACATTGGCAAATACGCCAAGGCCAGCAAGGTGCTGGTGTCGGTGCATGGCTACCCCACCCATGTCGCAGTGCAGGTGCGCGATGATGGCCAGGGATTTGACCCCGCTTCCGTGCGCCCTACGTCGCACGGCCTGTCAGGCATGCGCCACCGGGTGGAGTCTGCAGGGGGGCGGTTGTCCATCACCTCGCAACCGGGCAATGGCACGGTGGTGTCGGCCACGCTGCCGTTGCAGCAGGGCGCGCGTACCAGTAGCTGAGCCTGCAAAGGCGTGCGTGTGCCGCCATTGGCCCACCTCGGCCACTTTCATCGTGACCATGCCCGGCGCGCTGCATGGTTGCCACGTCGCAAGTCCGTCGCTCCGTTTCTTGCGCCTGATTTCCCGCGGGCCCCTGTCCTACACCGGTCCCGCTGCGCCACCGACACGCTCGCGCGCCGGGAACCGGCATCCCGTGCGCCGCAGCCCATCTACAGTCATCTCCAGGCGCTGAAGTTCTGTGCCACCCACCAACGCCGGCACACCGGCCTCTCACAGGAGAAAAGAATGTTGCACTACGCAGTTGTGTTTCTGGTGATCGCGCTGATTGCGGCGTTGTTCGGCTTTGGCGGTATTGCCGCCGGTGCTGTCGGCATCGCCAAGATCCTGTTCTTCGTGTTCATCATCATGGCAGTCGTGACCTTTGTTCTGGGTCTGCTCAAAAAAGGCTAGACGCCTTCTCAGCCCTGTACCCCCACCACCCAAATTTGAAGGAGTTTTCCCATGAGCATCCAAACTGCCACTGACAAGGTCGCCACCACCGCCAAAACCCTGGCCGATGACGTGCTGGCAACCGCCCAGGACGCCGTGCATTCCACGCGCACCGCCGCCAACAACTCGCTGGAAAAGGCTGAAGAGGGCGTACGTTCCCTGCGCAGCCAGACCGACCCGGTGATCGATGACCTGGCCGCCCGCGCCCAGGATCTCGCTTCGCGAAGCATTGGCTACTGCGCTGAAACCAGCGCCCGGGCCCGCCGCCAGATGCAGCACGCAGCCGATGCCACCACCCAATACGTAACGCAACAACCGGGCAAGTCGATGGTGATCGCCGCCGCCTCGGGGGCAGCCCTGGCGACGCTGGTGCTGTGGATGTCCCGCCGCCGCGCCAGCTACTAAGTCATTTCCCACAGTCCGCCGGTCGCGGAGGGTGCAACAGACCGGCAGGCTGCATTTACCCAGCACCCGCGTTCCCAACCTATCTTGAAAAAAGGAAATACCATGAAATACGCACGTGCACTCGCTTTCGCCGCCGTCGCTGGCATGACCATCGTGACGGCGACTGGCTGTTCCGTGGCCCGCAACCAGCAGACCGCGGGTTCGTACATCGATGACGCCGGCATCACGACCGCCGTGAAGGCCAAGATGGCTGAAGACAAGACGGTGTCCGCCACCTCCATCAGCGTGGAAACGTTGAACGGCACGGTTCAGCTGTCGGGCTTTGCCAAGTCCCAGGCCGAAAAGAACCAGGCGGAGGCCATTGCCCGCAACACCAAGAACGTGCGTGAAGTGCGCAACAGCATCGTCGTGCGTCCCTGATAAGGCGCGAGCGCACGCCGGTTGCGGCACCTTCAACGGCAACCACCGTGCGCGGTGAGATCGAAAAGGTTCCGGGGCTTGCTCCGGAACCTTTTTTTCATGGAGGAGCCTGGCGCTTGCAGGTCTTCATTGGCTGGCGCAACTTGCGACTCGCCTCGCTGCATTAAGCTCATCACCATGCGGGTATTCAATTGCGACCATTGCGGTCATCTGGTTTTTTTTGACAGCGTGCAGTGCCTGCACTGCGGTAACGCGCTGGCCTTTGTGCCGGATCAGCTCACGATGGCGGCGCTGGCGCCTGCACCGCAGGACGGGCCCGGGCTGTGGCGCAGGATGGGCGAGCGCGGGGGCACTGCGTACAGTGGGCGGCTTTATCGCATGTGCCACAACCACACGCACTACCAGGCCTGCAATTTCGCCGTGCCCGCCAACGACTTTTCAGACCTGTGCGCGTCCTGCCGTCAGACGCGGGTGCTTCCGTACCTGTCTGACGTCGCCAACCTGGGGCGCTGGAAGCAGATCGAAGCGGCCAAGCGCCAGCTTTTTTACACGCTGGCGCGCCTGGGCCTGGAGCCTTTGCCGGGGCGGCCCGGACCGGTGTTCGAATTTCTGGCGGACATGCCGGGCGCACCTTCTGTCCTCACCGGCCACTCCAGCGGCACGATCACGCTCAACATCGCGGAGGCGGACGATGATGAACGCGCCCGGCGCCGCATTGCCCTGGGCGAGCCTTATCGCACGCTGATCGGTCACCTGCGCCACGAGTCCGGCCATTTCTATTGGGACCAGCTGGTGCGCGACGGGGGTCGCACCGAGGCGTTCCGGCAAGTGTTTGGTGATGAACGCCAGGACTACGCCGCCGCCCTGGACGCGCACTACGCGCTGGGCGGTCATCTGGGGGACTGGGCAGTAAGCCATGTGAGTGCCTACGCCGCCGCGCACCCCTGGGAGGACTGGGCCGAGACCTGGGCCCACTACCTGCACATGCTCGACCTGCTGGAGACGGCGGCCAGCTACCAGGCCAGCGTGACGGTGCCCGACCCGCATGCCGCCACCCGCCACCAGGTGACCGACCCGTTTGCCACGGACCGCCCCGACTTTCAGGACATGGTGCGCCAGTGGGTGCCTCTCACGCTCTTGCTCAACAGCCTCAATCGCAGCCTGGGGCAGCACGATGCCTACCCGTTCGCCCTGTCGTCCGGTGCCATGGTCAAGCTGCGGTTCGTGCACGATCTGGTGCAGGGCCAGGCAGCCGCGCCAGGCAGTGCGAGGGCCATGTCACCGGAAACGCACTAAGCCTAAATTTTTGGTGTTTTAGGCTCTCGGCGCTTGATGAATAAGCGCGAGCAGCTATTTATTTGATAGCAATCAAAATTCAAGGTTGTCAATCAACCGTGTAGTGCCAAGCCGCGCCGCGCCCAGTGCCACCAGCGTGCCTGCCGCGTCGGCGTCCGTCGCTGGCAGCAGGTCGGCACGGCGGCGCACCGTGAGGTAGTCGGGCGCCCAGTTCCGGGCACGCAGGGCGTCCAGGGCCTGGGCTTCCAGGCCGGCGCGGGCGTCCGGCCGCGACAGCCATTGCTGCGCCAGTTGGCCCAATGCCTGCGACAGCGCCACGGCCTCCTGCCGCTCCTGCAGGCTGAGGTAGCCGTTGCGTGAACTCAGTGCCAGGCCATCGGCGGCGCGCTGGGTTTCACCGGCCACCACGTCGATCGGCAGCGCAAACTGCTGCACCATGTGGCGGATCACCATGAGCTGCTGGTAGTCCTTCTTGCCAAACACGGCGGTTCCGCCGGTTTGCCCCAGCACGCACGCAAACAGCTTCATCACCACGGTGCTCACGCCCACAAAGAAGCCGGGGCGAAAGTGTCCCTCCAGCATGTCGGCGAGTTGCGGGTCGGGATGCACCTTGAAAGTCTGGGGCTGGGGGTACAGGTCGGCCTCGCGCGGGGCAAACAGCACGTCGCAGCCGGCGGCCTGCAGTTGGGCGCAGTCGGCATCCCAGGTGCGGGGGTAGCTGTCAAAGTCCTCGTGCGGCAGGAACTGCAGGCGGTTCACAAAAATGCTGGCCACGGTCACGTCGCCCAGTGGCCGGGCCTGGCGTACCAGGGCGATATGCCCCTCGTGCAGGTTGCCCATGGTGGGCACAAAGGCGGGGCGGCGGTACGGTGCGAGGGCCTGGCGCAGGTCGGCAATGGAATGGGCAATCAGCATGGGGTGGGACGGGATCAGAAGAAGAAGGGGAAAGGCTTACCAGGCGTGCAAGGTGTTGTCCGGGAAACGGCCCTGCTTGACGGCCTGCACATAGGCCTCCATGGCGCCGCGCACGCTGCCGGCGTCCTGCATGAAGTTGTGGACAAACTTTGGCATCTTGCCCAGGTTCATGCCCAGCATGTCGTGCAACACCAGCACCTGGCCGGCCGTGCCGTTGCCTGCGCCGATGCCGATGGTGTGGCAGTTCGCCAGCGCCGCCGTGAGGTCGGCCGCCAGCGCTGCCGGCACCATCTCCAGCACCAGCATGGCGGCGCCTGCGTCCTGCAGTTCGTGCGCTTCCTTGCGCAGCGTGCGGGCGGCGTCCTCCGTTTTGCCCTGCACGCGGTAGCCGCCCAGGGCGTGCACCGTCTGCGGCGTAAGGCCCAGGTGGGCGCACACCGGCACGCCGCGCTGCACCAGGAATTCCACCGTGGGCGCTGTCCAGCCGCCGCCTTCCAGCTTGACCATGTGCGCACCCGCCTGCATCAGCACGCAGGCGCTGCGCAAGGCCTGTTCGCGGCTTTCGGCATAGGTGCCGTAGGGCAGGTCGGCCACCAGCCAGGCCGTGCCCTGCACGCGGTGCAGGCCGCGCGCCACGCTGGCCGTGTGGTAGGCCATGGTGTCCAGGCTGACGCCCACCGTGCTGGGCAGGCCCTGGCAGACCATGCCCAGCGAGTCACCGACCAGAATGCACTCCACGCCCGCTGCGTCGGCCACCGCGGCAAAGGTGGCGTCGTAGGCAGTGAGCATGGTGATCTTCTCGCCGGCTTCCCGCATCTGCACAAGGCGCGGCAGGCTGACAGGGCGGCGCTGCGGCAGCGGCGAGGCTGGCGGCAGGGTGCCGTAGGGCGTGGCGGAGACGGTGCTGTGGGCGGTCATGAGGCTTCCAGGGGCGAAATTTCCGCGAGTCTATGCGACCAATAATGGGTGTACTTAGTGGTTTGCGGGCGGGTGGCGCCCGGTGGGGGTTGTTGTGTTCCCGGTATGCTCGCGGCCCATGACGCTTTCGAAATCACCGTTCAAAGACCACGCAGTCACAGACCTGGCCGAGGCCGATGTGGCGCGCGCCCTGGCGGAAGATGTGGGCACTGGCGACCTCACCGCCGGCCTGATCGACCCCGGCCGCCGCGCCCGGGCACGCATCCTGGCACGCGAGTCCGCCGTGATCTGCGGCGCCCCCTGGGCGGAAGCCGCCCTGCGTGCGCTGGACCCGGCTGTGGAAATCACCTGGCATGTGGCCGAAGGCCAGCGCTGTGCACCGGACGAGGTGGTGCTGGAGGCGGAAGGCAATGCGCGCGCGCTGCTGTCGGCCGAACGCACGGCGCTGAACTTTCTGCAGCTGCTGTCGGCCGTGGCCACCAAGACGCGCACCTATGTCGATGTGGTGGCGGGCACGCGCGCCCAGATCGTGGACACGCGCAAGACCCTCCCTGGCCTGCGCCTGGCGCAAAAGTACGCCGTGCGCGTGGGCCGCGGCACCAACCACCGCATCGGCCTGCACGATGCCGTGCTGATCAAGGAGAATCACATTGCCGCCGCGGGCGGCGTGACGGCTGTATTGCGCGCTGCTGACAAGGTGGCGGCGCAGGCGAAGTTCATCGAGATCGAGGTGGAAACACTGGAGCAACTTACCGAGGCCCTGGATGCCGGTGCCAAGATGGTGCTGCTGGACAACATGCCCCTGGCACAGCTGCGCGAGGCCGTGCACATCAATGCGGGCCGGGCGATTCTGGAAATCTCGGGCGGCGTCACGCTCGAAGGCCTGCGCGCGCTGGCCGAGACGGGCGTGGACCGCATCTCGATCGGCACGCTGACCAAGGACGTCAAGGCCACCGACTTTTCAATGCGGCTGCAGGAGTTGTCATGAACACCACCATCCTTCTCAAGGAAGTTGATTACGAACAGCCTGCCGAAGGCGGGGTGTGCGCGACCAAGCACGCCTGGGCGCGGGTGCCGCCCGAGCCCACCCAGGCCGAACGCGTGGCGCTGAAAGACAAGATCCGCCGCCTGCTCAAGGAAAAAAACGCGGTCATGGTCTCGCACTACTACGTGCACCCCGACCTGCAGGACCTGGCCGAGGAAACCGGCGGCATCGTGAGCGACTCGCTGGAGATGGCCCGCTTCGGCCGCGACCATGCCGCGCAGACCCTGGTGGTGAGCGGCGTGCGCTTCATGGGCGAAACGGCCAAGATTTTGAGCCCCGAGAAAACCGTGCTCATGCCCGACCTGGATGCCACCTGCTCGCTCGACCTGGGCTGCCCCATCGATGAATTCAGCGCATTCTGCGACGCGCACCCCGACCGCACCGTGGTGGTGTATGCCAACACCAGCGCCGCCGTGAAGGCGCGGGCCGACTGGCTCGTGACCTCGAGCTGCGCGCTCGACATCGTGGGCGCGCTCAAGGCCGCAGGGCAAAAGATCCTGTGGGCGCCCGACCGCCACCTGGGCGCCTATATCCAGCGCGAAACCGGCGCGGACATGGTGTTCTGGAATGGCGCCTGCATCGTGCACGACGAATTCAAGGCGCTGGAGCTGGAGTTGCTGAAAAATGAGCACCCGCACGCCAAGGTGCTGGTGCACCCCGAGAGCCCTGCCGACGTGATCGCCCTGGCCGACGCCGTGGGCTCCACCAGCGCCATCCTGAAAGCCGCTGGCGAGATGGACGCCACCGAGTTCATCGTGGCCACCGACAACGGCATGATGCACAAGCTGCGCACGCTCAACCCCGGCAAGACCTTTTACGAAGCGCCCACCGCCGGTAACAGCGCCACCTGCAAGAGCTGCGCGCACTGCCCCTGGATGGCGATGAACGGCTTGGCCGACGTGGCCCGCGTGCTGGAGACCGGCGCCAACGCCATCCATGTGGACCCGGCGCTCATCCCCCGTGCACGCCAGCCGATTGACCGCATGCTCGCCTTCACCGCGGCGTTGAAAAAAGGGGAACCTGTGGCCACGCTGGTGCCTCACCTGGGGGCAGTTTAACGATAGTGATGCTTCACTATTGATAGCTGCTAGCGCATACTGGTAAAGCGCTGGAGCCTGTTTTGACTCATATTTCTCGCATTGACTTCACGCCCGCGCTTGACGCAGGGGCGCCGCGCCTGCGCCATGCCTTCGATGTACCCCGCACCGTGCTGGTGGCCCGGGCGATGCACGAAGTGCGCCCCGTGCTCGATGCGGTGCATGCCGCCGCCCAGCGCGGCCAATGGTGCGTGGGCTACGTGCGCTACGAGGCCGCCCCCGCATTCGACGCCGCCCTGCAAACCCATGCTGCGCACGGCCCCCTCGTCTGGTTTGCGGTGTACGACAACGCACAGCCCTGGCCAGACGATGCCACCGCTCCCGCAGCCGCTGATGCCGCCCAGGTGACCTGGAGCGAGGGCCTGACGCGCGAAGACTTTGACGCCGCCCTGGCGCGCATCCAGCGCGCGATTGCGGCGGGCGAGCTGTACCAGGTCAACTACACAGCGCCGTTTGCAGGGCAGCTGCAGCAGGGCAGTGCCGAGGCGCTGTTTGCCGCGCTGCACCGCGCCCAGCCCGGCGGCTACGCCGCGTACATTGACGCGGGCGACGAGCAGGTGCTGTCGGTTTCGCCCGAGCTGTTCTTCGACTGGCGCGAAGCGCCCGAGGGTGGCCACATCCTGGCGCGCCCGATGAAGGGCACGGCCCCGCGCGGCGCCACCCCCGAGCAGGACGCCGCCCACGCCGAGCACCTGCGCACGGCGCCCAAGGAGCGCGCCGAAAACGTGATGATCGTGGACCTGCTGCGCAACGACCTCTCGCGCATCGCGCTGCCGCACACGGTGCAGGTGCCTGCGCTGTTCCACACCGAACCGCTGCCCACCGTGTGGCAGATGACGTCGGACGTCACGGCCCGCACGCGGCCCGGCACCACGCTGGTCGATGTGTTTGCGGCGCTGTTTCCGTGCGGCTCGGTCACCGGCGCGCCCAAGGTGCGCGCCATGCAGATGATCCACGCGCTGGAGCCCGCACCGCGCGGCATCTACTGCGGCGCCATCGGCGTGGTGCGGCCTGCGGGCGCAGCAGGCGCGAACGGTGGCCACAGTGTGGCCGCCACATTCAATGTGCCAATTCGCACCGTGGTGCTACAGGGCCGGGGTGCGCAGGCTGGTGGGGGCGCTGCTGCACATGCGCCCCGGGCCGCCATTTGCGGCATCGGCAGTGGCATCACGTCGGGTGCCGAGGCCGCGGCCGAATGGGCCGAGTGGCGCCACAAGCGCGCCTTTGTGGAGCGGGCCAGTGCGCCGTTCGAGGTGCTTGAAACCCTGGCGCTGCGCGATGGAAAATTTGCCCACGCCGACCTGCACGTGCGCCGCATGGCGCAAGCCGCTGCGCATTTTGGCTACCCGTTCAGCGCCCACGCGGTGCGCCAGGAGCTGCAGATCGCAGCCCTGCAGCACCGCGATGGCGACTGGCGCGTGCGCCTGCTGCTGGCGGCCGACGGCAGTGCGCGTGCCGAGGCCCATGCGCTGCAGGTCACGGCAGAACCTGTGCGCCTGGCCCTGGCCACGCGCCCGTTTGACGACGCGCACAGCGAGTTCGTGCGCTACAAGACCACCCGCCGCGCGCACTACGCAGCCTTTGCACCCACCACACCCGGCGTGTTCGACACCGTGCTCTGGAACGCCGCAGGGGAGATCACCGAAACCACCTTCGGCAACATTGCCGCCCGGCTAGACGGTGTCTGGATTACGCCACCCCTGTCGTGCGGCCTGTTGCCCGGGGTGGGCCGGGCGATGGCCCTGCACGAGGGGCGCGTGCAGGAAGCCGTGCTGCACCTGGACGACCTTCCGAGGGTGCAGGAGTGGGCATTCATCAACAGCCTGCGCGGCTGGCTGGTGGCCATCATGCAGCCCTGAGAGGGCGCGGTTTCCATTCCGCAACGCTTTTACGCGCTTGCTTACACCGCTGCGTGCCGCACCGACACGGCTATAGGACCTGGCCTACAAAACGCCAGTGAGGCTCTTCCAACAATGAACTTGCACACAGTCATTGCGTGCAGTTGTTCAACACTTGTTCAAGGAGCCATCCATGACCCAGAAAAACCCGCAACACCAGCAAGGCCAGCAAAGCCAGCAAGGACAACACGTGAACCGCGAACATGGCGATCAACGCCAGAGCGGCCAGCAACGCCAGGCTGAACAAAGCACCGGCAACAACCCGGGGCGTCAGCAGGGCGGCCACTCCGACATGGATGCCGAACACAGCCAGCGTGATGCGCAGCAGCAGGGTGGACGCCCCTCCAGCAAGCAGCGCTGAAGCGCACCCCACCTGCTCGGCCGTTGTGTGGCATGCGCCGCACAACGGCCCGTCAGCGTGTTTTCCATCCCACAGTTCTTGAGGAGTTCACCCATGCAAACCGTCTCTGATGTCATGACGCGCGGCATTCGCACGCTCGCCCCCACCGACAGTCTCACCCTGGCTGCGCAGGCCATGCGCGAGCTGGACGTGGGTTCCATACCCGTGTGTGACGGGGTACGGCTGGTGGGCATGGTGACCGACCGCGACATCGTGGTGCGCGCCGTGGCGCAAGAGCGCGTGGACGTCCCTCTAAGTGAGGTCATGTCTGAAGGCATCCTGTACTGCCAGGAGGACGAGTCCGTAACGACGGCCATTGCGTCCATGCGGCGCCAGCAGGTACGGCGCCTGCCGGTGGTTGACCGCGAAAAGCGCCTTGTTGGCATTGTCTCGCTGGGCGATATAGCCACCAAGAGCGATGAGGACGACGCAGGCGCCGCCTTGCGCGAGATATCGGAGCCTTCCGAGCCCCACCGCGGCGGACAGTCGGCAGCCAGTGGGCCCGCAGGTGGCGGGCAGACCGTCTGATGACTGAAACATGGGCGTCAAGGGCTGGTGCCCTGGCGCAAAACGGCAGAACCTGAAAGCCCTGTATGAATTCCCCCAGCCTTCTTGACCACGAAGCCGAAGCAGCGAAAGCGGCAGACCACCAGCGCAGTCTGCAGGCGCAGCAAAACCGTGCCGACCGTAACCAGGATCCGGCGGCTGCCAATGAACCACCCCAGTCGCGCGTGGCCCCCGGCCCCGGTCATGAGGAGCCCGCACCACCCCTGCCGCGCCAACAGCTGGACAAACCCGGGCGGGAGAGCGACCTGGACCTTCAACCCCGCTATGAGGCCGAGCACTACCGTGGCAGCGGCAAGTTGCAGGGCATGGTGGTGCTCATTACCGGAGGTGATTCGGGCATCGGGCGTGCGGTGGCCGTGCTGTGCGCACGCGAGGGTGCGGATGTGGCCATTGCCTACCTCGACGAACACGAGGACGCCGAAAAAACCTGTGCCCTGATTGAAGCGGAAGGTACGCGCAGCCTGGCCCTGGCGGGCGATGTGAAAGATGCCACGTTTTGCGAGCATGCTGTGCGCAAGGTGGTGCAGACCTTTGGCAAGCTCAATGTGCTGGTGAACAACGCGGCCTTCCAGGAGCACGCGGCGTCGCTCGAAGACCTCACGGAAGAGCGGTTTGACGAAACCTTCCGTACCAACATCTACGGCTACTTCCACATGGCCAAGGCCGCCCTGCCGTATCTGAACCGGGGCGATTCGATCATCAACACTGGCTCGGTCACCGGCCTGCGGGGCAGCAAGGAGCTGCTGGACTACTCAGCCACCAAAGGCGCGATTCATGCCTTTACCAAAGCGCTGGCCCACAACCTGGTGGAGCGCGGCATCCGCGTGAATGCCGTCGCGCCGGGGCCTGTGTGGACGCCGCTGAACCCTGCCGACAAGGCGCCCGAAGACATCGCAAAATTTGGCGCCAAGACGCACCTGGGACGGCCGGCGCAGCCGGAAGAAATCTCGCCCGCCTATGTGTTCCTGGCCGCGCCCTGCTGCGCCAGCTACATCACCGGCATCGTCCTGCCCATTACCGGCAACGCAGGCGACGGCGCGTAACGGCGCGGGCCAGAGGCTCAAAGGCGCTCTTTGGCGTAGGAGCCTCGGTCCATGTCCACCACCTCGACGCTGAGTTGCACCATCACGCCCTGTGGACGGGGCGTCTGCTCCCGCAGCACCTGGGCAATGCGCTCGGACAATTCCTTCTTGACCTCGGGCGTGCGTCCCGACAGCAGGCGCAGCTGTGCATGCACGAAGGCACGGTGCGCGGGCGCTGTGCCGATTTCAAAGCTGTCGGCCACGATAAAGCGGGTCTTCAGGTCGGCCTCGTCCTGAACCTGGGGGTGGGCGCAGAGGCTGGCGTTCAGCGCGGTCAGGGTTTCCGCTTCGGGGTAGTGGGGCAGGTTGGCGGAATACTCGATGGTCAGGTGGGGCATGAAAGGGTCTCGCTGGAAGGAGGGGGTGGGAGGGTGGGGGCCCGATCCTGCAGGCCACCTGTCCGTGGCATGGTACTGCGCTTGGCTGCCAGCGCGTGCAGGGCCGTCACCAGCTGCGACACATCGCCCGCTGTGTGCGCGCAGGACAGCGCAATGCGCAGCCGCGCCGTACCGGCTGGCACCGTGGGCGGGCGGATGGCTGGCACCCACAGGCCGTGGGCACGCAGGGCGTCCATCACTTCGAGCGCGGCTTCGTTGCTGCCGATCACCAGCGCCTGCACGGGCGTGTGCGACGGCAGCAGGTGCCAGCCCAGGGATGAAGGCAGGGTGGACAGACCGCTGCGCAACTGGGCGATCAACGCGCCAAGGTGCGTACGCCGGTCGTCACCGGCTGCCAGGAGCTGCAGGCTTTCGCGCAGCGCGCACGCCAGCAGAGGCGGTGCTGCGGTGGCAAAGATGTAGGTGCGGGTCTTTTGCAGCAGCCATTCGACCAATGCGGCGTCGCCGGCCACAAACGCGCCTGCCACACCTGCAGCCTTGCCCAGCGTGGCCATGTAGAGCACGCGCCGGGAGGCCTGGGCGCCGGCAAGGCCTGCAGCTGCGAGGCTGCCCCGCCCCTGCGGGCCCAGCACGCCAAAGCCGTGGGCGTCGTCCAGCAACAGGAGGGCGTCGTAGCGCTCGCACAGCGCCAGCAGCGCCGGGATGTCGATGACATCGCCATCCATGCTGAACACGGCATCACTGATCACCAGCTTGCGGCGTGCAGGGCTGGCGGCGAGTTGTGCCTCCAGCGCAGCGAAGTCGGCGTGCGGATAGCGGTGGATGGTGGCGCGCGACAGGCGGGCGCCGTCAATCAGGCAGGCGTGGTTCAGGGCATCGGAGAACAGGGCGTCGCCTTCGCCCACCAGCGCCGGGATGATGCCCGTGTTGGTGGCATAGCCCGCGTAAAAGTACAGCGCGCGGGGCAGTTGCACATAGGCGGCCAGTTCGTGCTCCAGTGCATCGTTGGCGGTGCTGTGGCCGCTGACCAGCGGCGAGCCGCCCGAGCCCACGCCAAACGTGCGCGTAGCCTCGCGCGCTGCGCTGGCCAGTGCGGGGTGGCTGGCCAGGCCCAGGTAGTCATTGCTGCAAAAGGCCAGCATGGGCTGGCCGTTCACCAGCAGGCGGGCGCCGCCTGCGGGTTGCACCACCCGGCGGCGGCGCAGCAGGTGGGCACGGTCCAGGTCGGCCAGGCGCTCGGGAATTTCATCGAGCCACGACGAGGGCGAAAGCGGTGCGCCGGTCATCGCCACGCTTCAGGGAGCTCAACAACCAGCTTGCCCGGCTCGGGCAGGTCCTGGTAGGGCACATCCGCCAGCAGTGGTGCGCCCAGCCGGTCGCGCAGGTAGGCGATGTTTTCTTCAGCGGCGCTCATTTCCGGGTCGATGCGGTTGGCTACCCAGCCTGCCAGGGGCAGGCCCCGTGCGCGGATCGCCTCGGCCGTGAGCAGCGCGTGGCTGAGGCAGCCCAGGCGCATGCCCACCACCAGCACCACCGGCAGGCCGAGGGTCTGCGCCAGGTCGGCGCCAGTCAGCGTGTCGGACAGCGGCACATGAAAACCGCCCGCGCCTTCCACCACCACCGCGTCGGCCTGCGTGGCCAGAGCCTGGTAGCTGCGCACAATGGCGGCGATGTCGATCTGCACCCCTTCGCGTGCCGCAGCAATGTGGGGCGACAGCGGGTCAGTGAGCAGCACCGGGTTGTCCAGTGCGGGGGGCACCGCCAGGGTCGAGGCCGCACGCAGGGCGATGGCGTCTTCGCTGGCCCAGTCGTCTCCCCAGGGCACCACACCCGCCGCCACGGGCTTCATGCCGACCACGCGGGGGTGGTGTGCTGCCAGCGCATGCAGCAGGCCTGCGGATACCAGCGTCTTGCCAACGCCTGTGTCCGTGCCGGTTACAAAGCATCCAATCATCCGTTTTCCTCCTCCAGGGTGGCGTTCAGTGCCGCGAGCGCGCCGTTGGCCAGACATTGCACGGCGTCTTCATCCAGCGCGTAGGGCGGCATGGCGTATACCGTATGTCCGATGGGCCGCAGCACCAGTCCGCGCGCCATGGCGTGCTGGTGGTAGCGGCGCGCAAAGTCGGGCAGCGGCGTTTCCACGTCCCATGCCCAGATCATTCCCATGCGCCGAGCGTGCCGCACGCGCGGGTGGTGTGTGAGTGGCGCGCAGGCTGTGTCGATGCGCTGCGCCAGCGCCGCGTTGGCATGGATCGCATCGGTTTGGTCGAACAGCTCCAGCGTGGCCAGTGCCGCGCGGCAGGCCAGCGGGTTGCCCGTATACGAATGCGAATGCAGAAAGCCGCGCGCCACATCGTCGTCGTAGAACGCGGCATATACCACATCCGTGGTCAGCACGGCCGACAGCGGCAGCGTGCCGCCGGTGAGGCCCTTGGAAAGACAAATGAAGTCGGGCTGGATGCCCGCCTGCTGGTGCGCAAACATGGTGCCCGTGCGGCCAAAGCCTACGGCGATCTCGTCCACCACCAGGTGCACGTCATAGCGGCTGCACAGCGCGCGCGCCAGGCGCAGGTAGTCGGGGTCGTGCATGGCCATGCCCGCAGCACATTGCACCAGCGGTTCAACAATGAATGCGGCGGTGGTGGTGTGGTGCTCCTGCAGCCAGATCTCCAGCGCGGCGGCGGCGCGCCGGGCCACGTCTTGCGCGGTTTCGCCAGGGGCTGCATTGCGCGCATCGGGGCTGGGCACGGTATCGGCCAAACGCACCAGCGGGGCATAGGCCTCGCGGAAGATCGCAATGTCGGTCACAGCGAGTGCGCCCACGGTCTCGCCGTGGTAGCCGCCGGCCAGGCCTACAAAGCGGCTTTTGGCAGGGCGGCCGGTGTTGCGCCAGTAGTGCGCGCTCATCTTGAGCGCGATCTCGGTGGCGGCTGCGCCGTCGCTGCCGTAGAACGCATGGCCCAGGCCGGTGAGGGCGGCCAGGCGCTCGGACAACTCCACCACGGGCGCGTGGGTAAAGCCCGCCAGCATCACGTGGTCGAGCTTGCCCAGTTGGTCCACCAGCGCGGCTTGGATGTGTGGGTGGCTGTGGCCGAACAGGTTGACCCACCAGGAGCTGATGCCGTCCAGGTAGCGCTTCCCATCGGTGCCGTAGAGCCACGGGCCCTGTGCGCGCGCAATGGCCACGGGCGGCTGGGTTTCGTGCCGCTTCATCTGGGTGCAGGGGTGCCAGACGCTGGCGAGGCTGCGGGCCACGAGTCCGTCGTGCGTGGGCTGCATGGTCAGACGCCCTGGGTGGGTACGGCGTGGCGCAGCTCGGTCTGGCGGTTGTGCTCGTCCACGAAGACCAACTGAGGCTGGTGCGTGCCCACCTGGTCTTCATGCACCTGCGCAAAGGCAGCAATGATGATGAGGTCGCCTGCGGCTGCGCGGCGTGCGGCCGAGCCGTTCACCGAGATCATGCCGCTGCCGCGCTGGCCCTTGATGGCATAGGTGACGAAGCGCTCGCCGTTGTTGATGTTCCAGATGTGGATCTGCTCGTTCTCTGCGATGTTGGCGGCGTCCAGCAGGTCTTCGTCGATGGCGCACGAGCCTTCGTAGTGCAGCTCGCACTGGGTCACGGCCACGCGGTGGATCTTGGATTTGAGCAGGGTGCGGAACATCGGCTTCCTTCAGTGAAGTCTGTGAATGGGGGAGGGTCTGCCGGTGGCAGGGCCTTGGTCGGTCAGGGCTGCGGAAAGTCCAGCACGCAGCTGTCGCCCAGCGCTTCGCGCCACACGCGCACGCGGCTCACGCTGGCGCGCAGGTCGGCGGGCAGCGCCTGGGCGATGAAAACGCACAGGTTCTCCAGCGTCGGCGTGCCCAGGCCAGGCACGTCGTCCAGCATGTGGTGGTCCAGCTGCTCGCGCACCACCTCCAGGCCCCTGCGCAGCAGGCCCAGGTCCAGCACCATGCCGGTGGCGGGGTCGCGTGGGCCGCTCAAAAAGACCTCGGCGTGGTAGGTATGGCCGTGCACGCGGCGGCTGCCTTCGGCCTCGATCTCGCGGCGCAGGGTGTGGGCAGCGTCGAAGAAGAAGCGCTGGGAGATGGTGAACAACATACGGGAACCAAAAAGAAAACCGCTCACCGGATACCGGTGAGCTTGTGAGTTTGCAGGCTCAGGCGCCATGCGGGGTGGGCCAGGCAGGCGTCAATGCAAGCGGCAGTGTTCTGTCGCTGCAGAAGGCCATCCATGGGCTGCAGAAAGCGGTGGGTGAACTGCGTGTCCTGCTCCAGCGCCTGCAGGTCAAAGCCCGGCTGGGGCCACACGAGCTTCAGTTCCTGCCCGCTGCGCTGCACCCACGGGGCACCCGCCTTGGGGCTGATGCACAGCCAGTCGATGCCCTCGGGCGCAATCACGGTGCCGTTGCTTTCAACCGCAATGCGAAATTGCTGCGCGTGCAGCGCGTCGATGAGTGCCGTATCGACCTGCAGAAGGGGTTCTCCACCCGTCAGCACCACCAGGCGATGGCCCGCGCCTGCAGGCCATTGGGCGGCGATCAATTCCGCCAGTGCCGTGGCCGTTTCGAACTTGCCGCCCAGCGTGCCGTCGGTGCCCACAAAGTCGGTGTCGCAGAACTGGCAGATGGCCTGCGCGCGGTCCTGCTCGCGGCCAGTCCAGAGGTTGCAGCCCGCAAAGCGACAGAACACCGCGGGTGTGCCCGCCTGGCCGCCTTCGCCTTGCAGGGTGTAGAAAATTTCTTTGACGCTGTAGGTCATCGGGCCACCGGTGGTACGAGAAGGGTGGGGGCCGCAGGCGCGGCCATCTCGGGGTAATCGCGGCTGAAATGCAGGCCCCGGCTTTCGCGGCGCAGCTGGGCGCTTTTCACGATCAGGTCGGCCACCTGCACCAGGTTGCGCAGCTCCAGCAGGTCGCGCGTGACGTGGAAATGGGCGTAGAACTCCTGAATCTCGCCCTGCAGCATGGCAATGCGGTGGGCGGCACGTTCCAGGCGCTTGTTGGTACGCACGATGCCCACGTAGTCCCACATGAAGCGGCGCAGCTCGTCCCAGTTGTGGGAGATGACGACGGATTCATCCGCATCGGTCACGCGGCTGTCGTCCCAGGCGGGAACGGTGGGCAGTTCCGTGGTCGGGGCTGCTGCGATGGCCTGCGCGGCGGCGCGGGCGAACACCATGCATTCGAGCAGCGAGTTGCTGGCCAGGCGGTTGGCGCCGTGCAGGCCGGTGCAGGCCACTTCGCCCACGGCGTACAGGCCGGGCAGGTCGGTGCGGCCCGCCAGGTCGGTCAGCACGCCGCCACAGGTGAAGTGGGCGGTGGGCACCACGGGGATGGGCTCCTTCGTGATGTCGATGCCCAGCGACGCGCAGTGGGCCAGGATGTTGGGGAAATGCTCCTGCAAAAACGCGGGGCTCTGGTGCGAGATGTCGAGGTGCACGCAATCGAGGCCGTGTTTCTTCATCTCGAAGTCAATGGCGCGGGCCACCACGTCGCGCGGGGCCAGTTCGGCGCGCGGGTCGTGGTCGAGCATGAAGCGCGTGCCGCCGGCAGAGGGGGGCAGCTTGAGTTGCCCGCCCTCGCCGCGCACGGCCTCGCTGATGAGGAAAGACTTTTCGTGCGGGTGGTACAGGCCAGTGGGGTGGAACTGGATGAATTCCATGTTCGCCACGCGGCAGCCCGCGCGCCAGGCGGCGGCAATGCCGTCGCCCGTGGCGGTGTCGGGGTTGGTGGTGTACAGGTACACCTTGCCTGCGCCGCCCGTGGCCAGGATGGTTTGCGGCGCGCGGAAGGTGACGACCTCGTCGGTGTCGCTGTCGAGCGCATACAGCCCCAGGCAGCGGTTGCCAGGCAGGCCCAGCTTGCGCGTGGTGATCAGGTCCACCAGCGTGTGCTGCTCAAACAGCGTGATGCCGGGCGTGCTGCGCACCACGTCGATCAGTGTGCGCTGCACGGCCGCGCCGGTGGCATCGGTCACATGGGCAATGCGGCGCGCGCTGTGGCCGCCTTCGCGCGTCAGGTGCAGCTGGTCGCCTTCGAGCGTGAAGGGCACACCCAGCTTGCGCAGCCAGGCAATCGAGGCGGGGGCGTTCTCCACCACAAAGCGTGTGGTGGCCAAATCGCACAGGCCTGCACCGGCCACCAGCGTGTCTTCGATGTGCGCGGCAAAGCTGTCGTCGTCAGCCAGCACGGCGGCAATGCCGCCCTGGGCCCAGCCGCTGGAGCCATCTTGCAGCGTGCGCTTGGTGATGACGGCCACGCGGTGCGTGGGCGCCAGGTGCAGCGCGGCCGAGAGGCCGGCGAGGCCGCTGCCTACGATGAGAACGTCGAAGTCGTGGGGTGCCATGGCTTGCGGGTGAAGAAAGGGGTAGCGCCACGGCCACCGGCCAGGGCGGTGAACAGGGGAGCCAGCCTAGACCGGCGTGTAAGCGAGGCGCACGTAAATGGGGGCAAAAGCCTCGGCCTGCGTGATCTCGATCAGCGTCTCTTTGGCCAGCTCCAGCAGCGCAATGAAGGTCACCACCAGCACAGTGCTGCCTTTTTCGGGCTCAAAGAGTTCTTCAAACTCCACAAAGCGGCGGCCCTGCAGCGTTTTGAGCACCATGCTCATGTATTCGCGCACCGAGAGCTCCTCGCGCGTGATCTTGTGGTGCTGCACCAGCTTGGCGCGCTTCAGAATGTCGCGCCAGGCGTCCTGCAGTTCCACCACGTGCACGTCCGGAAAGCGTGGCTGCAGGCTTTGTTCGATGTAGACCTGGGCCTTCAGGAAGTCGCGGCCGTACTGCGGCATGTGCGACAGGCGCATGGCCGCCATCTTCATTTGCTCGTATTCGAGCAGGCGGCGCACCAGCTCGGCGCGGGGGTCTTCGGGCTCCTCGCCTTCGGCCTGCTTCTTGGGCGGCAGCAGCATGCGCGACTTGATCTCGATGAGCATCGCCGCCATCAGCAGGTACTCGGCTGCCAGCTCCAGGTTGCGGCTGCGGATCTCGTCCACATACGCCAGGTACTGCTTGGTAACCCCCACCATGGGGATGTCGAGGATGTTGAAGTTCTGCTTGCGGATCAGGTACAGCAGCAAATCGAGCGGGCCTTCGAAGGCTTCCAGGAAGACTTCGAGCGCATCGGGCGGGATGTACAGGTCTTGCGGCAGCGCAAACAGCGGCTCGCCGTATAGGCGTGCCAGCGCCACCTGATCCACCACCACGGGCATGCCTGCCGCGTCCAGCGCGGACAGATCCGGCGAATCGGCCACGTTGGCTTCGTTCGCTGTGGTCATGGTTTGCTATAAAAAAATGAGCTACTAGAGCTTATTGAATAAGCGCTAGAGGCCATTTTGATGCTTAATCTGCGTTGGTCTGGTAGACGTACGGCTTTTGCTCGACCTGGCCTTCGCGGTACTCGGTCCAGATGCTGCGGTCTACCTTCTTGTCCCACAGCAGGGCACGGCCGGCCTGCTGCTGCTGGTCCAGTTCGGGGCGGCTGGCCTTGAGCTGGTTGATGAACTGCGTGGCGTCGGACTGGTAGTCGGGGCGGCGGAAAATGGACATGGACTGTTAACCTCTCTGCGTCGGATTTTACCGGAACGATCCCATGGCCCTGATTTATCGCTCCTCAGCCCTCGTGGCTGCCGCCTTTTCCCTGCTGGCGCTGACGGCCTGCGATCCGCAGCGCATCAGCGAGCTTCAGCCGGGCGTTTCCACCGAGGCCGACGTGCGCGACCGTTTTGGTATCCCCGAAAACGTCTGGGACGAGCCCGGTGGCGCGCGCACGTTGGAATACAACCGCCAGCCCGCAGGCCAGCTGAACTACATGATCACCATCGGCCCGGACGGGCGCCTGACCGCAGTGCGCCAGGTGCTGACACCCGAAAACTTTGCGCGCGTGCAGCCCGGCATGCGCATGGACGAGGTGCGCCGCCTGCTGGGCAAGCCCGCCAAAGTCACGCCCTACGCTCTGAAAAACGAGACCTGGGCCGAATGGCGCTTTCTCAAGCCCCCGGGCGAGGCGCAGATGTTCAGTGTGGTCCATGGGCCGGACCACGTCGTGCTGCGCACCCAGACGGGGCCGGACACGGAGGCGCCCGAGTTCCGGGGCAGCCGATAGGCAGGACACAGGCAGGACACAGGCAGGACACAGGCAGGACACAGGGGGCCGTGCCGCCAGTCAGACCTGCGCCCCCATCCCCCCTTGCGCCGCCAGCCGGTCGGCAAAGCCGGAGCGCTCGATCAGTGAGCGCGGTTGCTCATGCAGGTGCGTCAGGCTCAGGCGCCCCCCGCGGGCGGCCACGGCCCGCAGGATCTGCTCCAGCGCATCGAGTCCGGTGGTGTCCAGCGCCACCAGTTCGCAGGCGTCCAGCACCACGTCCATGCCGGGCGGGCCGGTCTCCACGGCCTGGATGATGGGGTCGATCTTGGCGGCAGCGCCAAAAAACAGCGCCCCGTGCAGGCGCCACGTGGCCACCGGGCGCGTGGCGGCGGTGGCCTGCGAGGCCAGGTCGGCACCGGGCGGTGGCGCGGCATCGGGCTGGCGCACGGCGCGAAACAGCCCGCTCATGCGGCGCACAAACAGCGCGCAGGCCATGAACAGGCCCACCTCGACCGCCACGGTCAGGTCAAACACCACGGTGAGGAAAAACGTGCTCAGCATGAGCAGCCGGTAGTGGTTGCTGAAGTGTTTGAGGCGCACAAACTCGTGCCACTCGCCCATGTTCCAGGCCACGTACAGCAGGATGCCCGCCAGCACCGCCAGCGGAATGTGCAGCGCCAGCGGCGCCGCCACCAGCACGATGATCGCCAGGGTGGCTGCGTGCACCATGCCCGCCACCGGGGATGTGGCGCCCGAACGGATGTTGGTCACCGTGCGCGCAATGGTGCCCGTGGCCGGCATGCCGCCAAAAAACGGCACGATCATGTTGGCCGCGCCCTGGGCCATCAGCTCCTGGTTGGGGTCGTGTTTTTTATGGTGCGGGTCGGTGGCCAGCTGGTCGGCCACGCGCGCGCACAGCAGCGACTCGATGGCGCCCAGCAGCGCAATCGTCAGCGTGGGGGTGACCAGCAGCCGCACTGTCTCCCACGAAAAATCGGGCAGGGCAAACACCGGCAGCCCCTGCGGAATGCCGCCAAAGCGCGAGCCGATGGTCTCTACCGGAAATCCCAGCCCCCAGGCCAGCAGGCTCAGCACCACCAGCGCCACCACGGGGGCGGGCACGCGCGCAAAGCGGCGCACCGTGTGCCCCTCCATCAGGCGGATCACCGGCGAGCCCTTGAGAAACAGCCGTGGCCAGAGGAACAGCAGCGCCACACACGCCAGCCCCAGCCCGAACGCATAGGGGTTGAAGGTGTCGATGTGCTGCGCCAGCGCGCTCACCTGCGAAAAGAAATTGCCCGGCATGCGATCGATCGACAGGCCCAGCCAGTCCTTCACCTGCGACAGCGCAATCAGCACCGCAATGCCGTTGGTAAAGCCGATGACGATGCTCACCGGCACAAAGCGCACCAGCGTGCCCAGGCGGAACAGCCCCAGCAGCACCAGCAGCACCCCCGCGCAGGCGGTGGAGATCAGCAGGTTGGCCACGCCGTAGCGCTCCACAATGCCGTACACGATGACGATGAACGCGCCCGCCGGCCCGCCAATCTGCGCGTTGGTGCCGCCCAGCGCCGATATCAAAAAGCCCGCGATGATCGCCGTCCACAGCCCCGCCTCGGGCTTGAGGCCACTCGCAATCGCAAACGCCATGGCCAGCGGCAGCGCCACGATGCCCACCGTAACCCCCGCACCCACATCGGCCAGCCAGCGGCTCTTGGTGTAGTCACGCAGGGCGTCGATCAGGCGGGGGCGAAAAGCGGCAGAAAACTGCATGAGGGCTCCGGTGTGAGGGAACAGCACGTGCGGCGCACCTTGTGTTCACCGCGCAGGACGGACCCCGTGCGCGCACGGGGAGCCGCTGGTGCGAGGGGCGTGGGTTCCGGCATGGAGCCAACCAGTGTAGTGAGCAGGGCTTGCGCTGCAACCGATGGCAACCCCAACTGTGCGCGTGCGCCACGCCCGGCATGGCACCATCAGCGTGGTGTCAGGCTAGTGCGTTAAGCACTACAAGTTTGATAGCTGCTGGCGCTCGATGGATAAGCGCCGGGGCCTGAAAAGCCTAAAATTTCCCGGAGTTCTGGCGGCACACAGGCGGCTGCCCTCTGGCGCAATGCTTGCTAGTCTGTACACCCAGACTTCGGCCGTGCGGGCGCCCGCCCCGCTGTTCTTCCCTTTTGCACAAGACTTCTGCCACCACCATGCAACCGCCCACCGCTCCCCCAGTGCCTTCGCTGCGCCACGGCATGTTTGAAGATGCGCAGGCGCTGTTCGCCGGCACCCTGTTTGTGGCCATGGCGCTCATGCTGTTCAACCAGGCGGGGCTGCTGGTGGGCGGCACGGCCGGGGTGGCGTTCTTGCTGCACTACGTCACGGGCATCTCGTTCGGCAAGCTGTTCTTTGTGGTCAACCTGCCGTTCTACTGGTTTGCCTGGACGCGCATGGGCCACGAGTTCACCATCAAGACCTTTGTCTGCGTGGGCCTGCTGTCGCTGCTCACCGAGCTGTTCCCGCACGTGATGCACGTGGACTACCTCAATCCGCTGTTCGCCTCGCTGCTGGGCGGCCTGCTGCTGGGCACGGGCTGCCTGTTTTTGGCGCGCCACCGCTCCAGCCTGGGCGGCGCCACCGTGGTGTCGCTGTACCTGCAGGCGCGCTACGGCATGCGCGCGGGCAAGGTGCAGATGATGATCGACGGCTCCGTGGTGCTGCTGGCGCTGTTGGTGGTGCCACCCGAGCGCGTGGCGTATTCGGTGCTGGCCGTGCTGGTGATGAGCGGGTTTGTGGATCAGCCACCGGCCGGGGCGGTACGTGGGGCATTGAGGGGCCGCCCCACATGACGCCGCCATCAACAACAAAGGCCCGTGAAGGGCCTTTGTTTCGGGGTGGGGCGTCTGTGCGCTCAGCGCACGCGCATGCCGGGTGTTGCGCCGGGCCAGGGGTTGAGCACGTAAATGCCCGGGTTGGCCTTTTCGTCGCCGTGACTGGCGGCCAGCACCATGCCTTCGGAGACGCCGAACTTCATCTTGCGCGGGGCGAGGTTGGCCACCATCACGGTGTGCTTGCCCACCAGGTCTTCGGGCTTGTAGGCGCTGGCAATGCCGCTGAACACGTTGCGCAGGATGGGACGTCCTTCCAGGTCGGGGCCTTCACCCACATCCAGTGTCAGGCGCAGCAGCTTGGTCGATCCTTCCACCGGTTCGCAATTCACGATCAGCGCAATCCGCAGGTCGATCTTGGTGAAGTCGTCGATGGTGATGGTGGGGGCTACTTCCTCGCCACCAGGATGGGAATTGGCTGCTACGGTTTCAGTAGCTGCTGGCGCTTGTTCTGCTTGCGCTGGGGGCTCAAACAAGGCTTCGAGCTGCTCAGGCGTCACGCGCTGCATCAGGTGCTGGTAGGGCTGGATGGCTTGCACGTCCCCCGCCACGTTCCACTGCTGCATGTTCACCCCCACAAAGCCTTGCACCGCCTGGGCCAGCCCCGGCAGCACAGGTGCCAGGTAGCGGGTGAGCGCGGCAAAGGCGTTGACGAGCACCGAACACACCTGGTGCAGGGCCTCGTTGTTGGCAGCGTCCTTGGCCAAGTCCCAGGGCTTGTTCTGGTCCACATAGGCGTTGACCTTGTCGGCCAGCAGCATGATCTCGCGCGTGGCCTTGCTGTACTCGCGGGTTTCGTACATCTGCGCGATGGCATCGCTGGCGCCGCGCACCTCGGCCAGCAGGGCAGCGCCTGTAGCGCCAAAGTTGCTGGTCAGCTTGCCGTCAAAGCGCTTGGTCAAGAAGCCCGCTGCGCGGCTGGCAATGTTCACGTACTTGCCGATCAGATCGCTGTTCACCCGCAGCATGAAGTCTTCGGCATTGAAGTCGATGTCTTCGTTGCGTGCCGACAGCTTGGCGGCCAGGTAGTAGCGCAGCCACTCGGCATTCATGTTCAGGCTCAGGTACTTGAGCGGGTCCAGGCCCGTGCCGCGGCTCTTGCTCATCTTCTCGCCGTTGTTCACCGTGAGGAAGCCGTGCACGAACACGTTGTTGGGCGTCTTGCGGCCACTGAAGTGCAGCATGGCAGGCCAGAACAGCGTGTGGAAGGTGACGATGTCCTTGCCGATGAAGTGGTACTGCTCCATGGCCGGGTCGGCCATGTAGGCGTCGTAGCTTTCGCCGCGCTTTTCCAGCAGGTTCTTCAGCGATGCCAGGTAGCCCACGGGCGCGTCCAGCCACACGTAGAAGTACTTGCCGGGCGCGTCGGGGATCTCGATGCCGAAGTAGGGCGCGTCGCGGCTGATGTCCCAGTCGCCCAGGCCTTCGCTGGTGGTGCCGTCGGGGTTGGTGCGGACGGTGAACCATTCCTTGATCTTGTTGGCCACCTCGGGCTGCAGCTTGCCATCCTGCGTCCAGTTTTCCAGAAACTCCACACAGCGCGGGTCCGACAGCTTGAAGAAGAAGTGCTCCGAATTCTTCAGCTCGGGCTTGGCACCCGACAGGGCGGAGAACGGGTTGATCAGGTCGGTGGGTGCATAGACCGAGCCACACACCTCGCAGTTGTCACCATACTGGTCCTTGGCGTGGCACTTGGGGCACTCGCCCTTGATGTAGCGGTCGGGCAGGAACATGTTCTTCTCGGGATCGAAGAACTGCTCGATGGTCCGCACCTCGATCAGGCTGCCGTCGGCGCGGTCGCGCAGGTCGCGGTAGATCTGGCGGGCCAGTTCATGGTTTTCGGGCGCATCGGTGCTGTGCCAGTTGTCAAAGCTGATGTGAAAGCCGTCCAGGTACTGCTTGCGGCCCGCAGCGATGTCGGCCACGAACTGCTGGGGCGTTTTGCCCGCTTTTTCGGCGGCAATCATGATGGGCGCACCGTGGGTGTCGTCCGCACCCACAAAGTTGACAGCGTTGCCCTGCATCCTTTGGTACCGCACCCAGATGTCGGCCTGGATGTATTCCATGATGTGGCCAATGTGGAAGTTGCCGTTGGCGTACGGCAGGGCGGTGGTAACGAAGAGTTTGCGGGCGGAGGTCGTCATGGGATGCGGCTTTCTCAGGCGGAACCCGCGATTTTAGGCGGTTGTCATGAAGCCATTCAGTGCAGGACAGATGGAGGCATGGGGAGATCGAGCGAGTGCACATCACTTGCATCTGTTTGTAGATGGCGCCGGTCATAATGCACAGCATCTCTCGCTGCGGTGCGTCCGTTTTCCCTCCAGCACACTCCCACTCTCTATACGAGTCCCGTTCATGCACCAGCATCTCAGTTTTACTTGGTTCGGTACCTCTTGCGCTTAGCCACGCTCATCATTGAGGTTGCGGCGACGATGTGTTTCGCGATGTCCGTGCGCGCTGCCCCCGTCATCACTACCATTGCGGAAGAACCGTTTGCCTACGCGGGCGGGGTATCTATTGGCGGCTTGAGCGGTGGCTCTGGCTGGAGCGCAGCGTGGACCGCTGGGCTGCGTCAGCACCGGGTCAATGCGACGAGTCTTGCCTTGCCGGGTTTGAGCAGTTCTGGCGGCAAACTCGTGGACAACGGCAATGCCGTGCAGGTTAGCTTCAACGCACGGACGTTGCCCATGCAGAACGCCGGCGTTGTCTTCGTCCAGTTCTTGGCCCAGTTTGGTACCCAGTCCATAAATGGCACACCCCAGATCCGGCTCTTCAACTCGGTCACCAACGCAAACGCCGCTGCGGTGGGTAACAACGGCCAGTGCGGCGGCAGTCCGGTTTTCGCGCTTTTCGGTCCCGATCTGGTGACGGGCCCTTGCAGCACAGTGGCCCTGAGCACGCTCAGTGTGATTGTGCTGCGCATCAATTACACAGCAACGAGCACCAGCATGTGGGTGTTGCCGAACCTCAGCGGCTTTGACTACCTCAATCCGCCCACGCCCTCGGTAGTGTACGCGGGGCTGGCGGTTCCATTCGACACGGTTCAGGTCGTGACGCGCGCGCCGGCGCAGCTGGATGAATTGCGAATTTTCACGGTGGCGCCTGCACCAGCGCCCGCGCAGCCGACACCCGTTCCACTCATGTCATGGCCTGCACTGGGTCTGTTGTCAGGACTGGTGGGTTTGTTGGGGTGGCGTCGCCTTGGCGGCTTTCGAGCTTGATCGGCGCCGCTTGGTGCTGCTGGGGTTGTGGGACAGATACGTTCATTCGTGCAGACGTGTTTTCACTTCTGCCCCCCCATCCGTCCACCCAAAAAACCGGCACACCTCCCCCCGCATGGCCAGTGTGTCCGCCCGGCCCAGCGCCATCAGCTCCTGGGTGTAGTTGGCCTCAAACAGCAGGTAGCTGGCCAGCGCCGCGCCGCGCACATCGGCCATGTTGGTGGTCACGCCCAGGGCGCCCAGCATGGTGCGCACGGGGCGGGGCAGATCGCCTACGTGGCGGGCGGCCACGGCGTCCAGGCGTTGGGATGGCGCAATCACCAGCAGCTCGATGGGGCGCAGCGCGCTGTGCAGTCGCTTTTCTTCGGGAATCAGCGACAGGGTCTGGTTGATGCGCTGCACGCGTTCCACGTCCACGGCCAGTGCATCCAGAAAAATGTTGGACAGCGCATGCCCCGCGATCTGCGCCAGGGTGGGGTAATTGGGCGTTGGGTTGGCGGCGGCATCGCCCTTGGGCTCGTGCATGCGGCCCGCGCCAATCACCAGGATGCGCTCGGCCCCCAGGTGGATGGCGGGGGCAATGGGGGCTGACTGGCGCATGGAGCCGTCGCCAAAGTATTCGGTGTGCCCGTCCACTTCGATGCCCTTGGCCGGGAAGATGAACGGAATGGCCGAGGACGCGAGCAGATGCTCGTGCGTGATGCGGTCGCTGGCGGCCTTGCGCTGCGAGCGCACCCACGGCTTGACGGGCGAGGCCGCCTCAAAGAACGTGACGTGCTCGCCCGAGCTGTAGCTGGAGGCGGTGACGGCCAGTGCGGTGAGGTGGCCCTTGCGGATCAGCCGGGGCAGGCGCACCAGCGGCACCATCTTGACCAGGAGTTTTTCCAGCGGAGAGTTGTCCAGCAGCGAGCGTGGCCGCATCCGGCGCCAGCGGGCCAGCGCCCAGCCCAGCGACACCAGCGTAAGCCAGCGCGCGCCGCTGCGCATCACGCTGAGTGAATCCGCGCCATACACATGGTGGGCATGGAACTGGCGCCACACCCGCGCGATGCGGCGCACGGCTCGGTCAAAGTTGTCGGCGCCACACGCCAGCGCGGCGGCGTTGATGGCACCCGCCGAGGTGCCGGTGATGATGGGGAAGGGGTTGGGGCCGCCCCCCTCTCCACAGGCCTGGCGCAGGTCGGCAATGGCTTCCAGCACCCCCACCTGGTAGGCAGCCCGGGCGCCGCCGCCGGTCAGCAGCAGGCCCGCAGGGCGTGACGGGGAGGCTGGCGGGGTTGCATCGGGGCTGGCTGGGGTGGGCATCGGTGGGGTGGCACAAGCGGGGAAGATAGTCCCGAGTGTGGAGGGCGCCCCGCGCGGCACCATGTGGGAAAACCCGAGGGCCGGCGGCGGGCCTGCCGCGCGGGTGGGATGGGATTACCGGGCCGCCAGCAGCAGGCGCGCCACGCCTTCGCCTTGCAGCACGGTGATGCCGTGGTCGCGCGCGAAGGCACGCGCGTTGTCGCTCAGTTGCCCCTGGGTGACCACATACACGCCGGCCGACGCATCGCGCGCCTGCATGGCAGCGTGCAGATCGCGCAACGGCTCCACGCCATGGGTGGCCGCCTTCCACCGGCGGGCGCTGACCAGCGTCGTTTTGCCGCCGAGGATCAGCGCCATGTCGGCCGCGCCGCCCGGCTTGAGGCGTTCTACCGTGCAGCCCTCGCGCACCCACGCGGCTTCCAGCGTGTCGGCAAAGCTGCGCCACGGCATGCTGCCCACGGCGTCCAGCATCTCGGCCACCTTGGCGGGGCTGGGCGCGCGCAGCTGGCGCCATGCGGCGATGCAGCCCACCACAAAAATGGGAAACCCGGCCAGCGAGCCCACCAGGAAGTACTCCTTGGGCAGCAGCGCACCCGACACCAGTGTGATGAGGCCCACCACCACAAAGCTGATCCACCACGGCGAGCGCAGCAGCACCGCAAACAGGGATTTCTCGGCCATCTTGAATTTCACGGGGGTCCTTTACGTTCTGTCTGTTTCTCGCCGCGGCAGCGGGGTGGCCGCGGGCGAAGCGTGCGCATTGTCCTTCAGCGGCAGGGGGCGTGAGCTTGGGAATAGACTACCGGCCCCACAGGAGTTAATTGAATGGCAGTCACCGAACAGGGCCTTTTGGCCGCACTTTCCAGCGTGCTGGACCCCCATACGGGCAAGGATTTTGTCAGCACCCGCGCCCTGCGCAACCTGCAGATCACCGGTGGCGACGTGGCCTTTGACGTGGAGCTGGGCTACCCCGCCAAGAGCCTGGTGCCCGAGCTGCGCCGCCAACTGGTGGCCGCCGCAAAGGGCGTGGCGGGGGTGGACAACGTGTCGGTCAACATCACCACCAAGGTCATCGCCCATGCCGTGCAGCGCGGCGTGCAGCTCTTGCCGCAGGTCAAGAACATCATCGCCGTGGCCTCCGGCAAGGGCGGTGTGGGCAAGAGCACCACGGCCGCCAACCTGGCCCTGGCCCTGGCGGCCGAGGGCGCCAGTGTGGGTGTGCTCGACGCCGACATCTACGGCCCCAGCCAGCCCATGATGCTGGGCATCAACCGCCGGCCTGAGAGCGACGACGGCAAGACCATGGAGCCGCTGGAGAACTACGGCGTGCAGGTCATGTCCATCGGTTTCCTGGTGGACCAGGACGAAGCCATGATCTGGCGCGGCCCCATGGCCACGCAGGCGCTGGAGCAGCTCTTGCGCCAGACCAACTGGAGAGACCTGGACTACCTCATCATCGACATGCCCCCCGGCACCGGCGACATCCAGCTCACCCTGAGCCAGCGCGTACCCATGACTGGTGCTGTCATCGTCACCACGCCGCAGGACATCGCCCTGCTCGACGCCAAGAAGGGCATCAAGATGTTCGAAAAGGTGGGCGTGCCCATCCTGGGCATCGTCGAGAACATGGCGGTGCATGTGTGCAGCAACTGCGGCCAGGTGGAGCACATCTTTGGCGCCGACGGCGGCAAGAAGATGGCGGCCGACTACGGCATGGACTACCTGGGCGCGCTGCCGCTGGACATGAGCATCCGCCTGCAGGCCGACAGTGGCAAACCCACGGTGGTGGCCGACCCCGACGGGGATGTGGCCAAGATCTACAAGAAGGTGGCGCGCGACGTGGCGGTGAAGATCGCGCAGCAGGCCAAGGACTTCTCCAACAAGTTCCCCACCATCTCGATCAGCAAGAACACCTGATCCTCCTGATCTGCCGCGCTGCGCTATGAACCTGCTCGCGTCCCTGCGCTACCTGGTGGCGCTGCACGAGCACCGGCACTTTGGCCGGGCTGCGCAGGCCTGCCACATCACGCAGCCAGCGCTGTCCAACGCGCTGCGCGCGCTGGAAAAGGAGTTTGGCGTGGTGGTGGTGCGCCGGGGCCGCAGCTTCGAAGGCTTCACGCCCGAGGGCGAGCGCGTGCTGGCCACCGCCCAGCGCATGCTGCACGAGCACCAGGTGCTGCAGCAGGACCTGAGCAGCGACGCCGCCCACCCGCGCGGCACGCTGCGCCTGGGCGCGGTGCCCACCGCCATGCCCATCCTGGCGCGGTTTGCGGCGCAGCTGCAGGCACGGCACCCGGGCATCGTGCCGGTGGCGCTGTCGATGAGCTCGCAGGCGCTGGAGGCGGGGCTGGAGAGCATTGCGCTGGACCTGGCGCTGGGCTACACCGAGCGCATGCCTGCACGCGGCGGGCCATTGCGTGCTTGGCCGCAGTATGTGGAGCACTACTTTCTGCTGCGCCGAGCCCCTGCCGCCAACGTGCGCGGCTTGCAGATCGGCGACCCCATGCATTGGGCCGATGCCGCACGCCTGCCACTGTGCTTGCTTACCCCCGAGATGCACAACCGAAGCCTGGTCGATGGCGCCTTCCGCGCTGCCGGCGCCACGGTGATGCCTGCGATGGAAACGGATTCGGTGCTGACCCTGGCGCTCAGCGTGGTGGCGGGCCATGTGTGCAGCGTCCTGCCCGGTGCGCTGGTGGACGCCGTGCGCGGCCATGATGGACTGGAGGCCCTGCCGTTGACGAGCCCGGTGCTCACCACCCCCATTGGATTCATGTCGCACCGGCAGGTGCAGCCCACCCGGGCGCTGGATGCGGCACTGGCGCTGGCGCAAGATCGTGAGTGGTTGCAGCACGCCGCAGCGCACAGCGGATTGCTGGCGGCGGAGCCGCTGTAGGTGCAGGTTTCTCGGGCCCTACCCACGCGAAATGGGCCGGGCCGCCCCAGTGCTGTAGCCACGCGTCGCTGCCACGCGATGAAGGCCGGCGCACCCACCAGCTCCAGCACCGTGAAACCGATAAATGGCGCGGGTGGCAGGCCCAGAAAGGCCATCGACAGCGCCCGGCCCACGCCGCCTAGAAACACCGCGCCCCACAACACCGCAAACATCCGCCCCTCGCGGTCGATGCGCGGCACCAGCGACCACATCGCCAGGCCCAGCCCCAGCCACACGCCGCCAAAAAAGCGCAGGTTGCCGTCGAGCAGCGCATCGCGCGGCAGGCCGCTGGTGCGGTAGATCGGGTCGTAGATGCCCATCATCGTCAGCACGCCAGTGGCAACTGGGATCAGCGCCATCACGGCGGTAGTGGCTTGGAGCAGGCGTCGGGTCATGGTTTATCTTTACGTTGTCAGGATTGGGTATTGTTGGGGTGTATCTTGACTGTGTCAAGATTGCCGCCATGAACTCAGCTGAAACTCCGCGCGCCACTTACCACCATGGCGACTTGCGCACCGCACTGGTGTCTGCCGCCGAGGGCTTGCTGGCGTCCGGGGCCACGCTCAGCCTCCGCGCGGTGGCCAAAGCGGCGGGGGTGTCGCATGCGGCCCCATACCACCACTTCGCCAATCTGGATGCGTTGCTGGCTGCCGTGGCCACGCGCGGTTTTCACGACCTGGCGGCCGACATGGAGGCCGCACACCCCGGTGTGGACACCGCCGCCAGACTGGTGGGGCACTGCACCGCCTACGTGGCCTTTGCGCTCGCGCGTCCTGCCGCGTTCCGGCTGATGTTCAGCCCGCTGCTGCAACACAAGGCCGACCACCCGGCGTTGCGGGCGGCGGCGGACGGGTCTTTTGAGGTGCTGCGCAAAGCCGCCCATGCCCATGTGGGCGAAGGGGCGGACGAGCTGGCACTGGCGGGGTGGAGCCTGGCCCACGGGCTGGCCAGCCTGGCGATCGATGGCGCCCTGTCCACCGCGCCCGTGTCCATGCCTTCGGCGCAAGACCTGGCGGCGCTGCTGGCGAGCCGGTTGCTGGAGAACCTGCCAACGGGCAGAGCAGGCAGTGCAGGCAGGGAAGGCGGCGGATGAGCTGCCCCCACGCTGTGCAGCGCAATGCCACGGTGCGCAGCTCATTTGTTTTTGTGATCGACCCATGTGCATCCGCAATTTGACGCACCGGGGTGCCTCGCCGACACTGCGACCGCCCAGCCGCCTTATGCAGGCGGCTTCATAGGCACCACAACAAGACATTCCACGATTTCGCTCCATGCACCTCGCCCCCGAAGCCCCCACCGCCACCGTCGTGGCCGCCGTGTCGGTCAACGACATGCGCGAGCGCATCCGCCGCAAAAGCCGCCTCAAGGGCCGCCAGCCCGAGGACGCAGCGATGGCCGATGTGGCGCAGTTGCTGGGCCCGCGCCCGGCCGACGGCTTCCGGCGCGACCTGCTCATCGAATACCTGCACCGCCTGAACGACCATTTCGGCGTGCTGCACGACCGGCACCTGGTGGCGCTGGCCAAGCAGCTGAATCTGCCCATGGCCGAGGTGTACGAGGTGGCCAGCTTCTATCACCACTTCGAGATCGTGCGCAGCGATGACGCTGTGGCCCCGCGCCTGGTGCTGCGCGTGTGCGAGAGCCTGAGCTGCAGCCTGGCGGGCGCGCATGAACTGCTGGCCGCCTTGCCCGAGCGCCTGCGCGCGATGAACCTTGGTGAAGGGCAGGGCGATGTGCAGGTGCAGGCCGTGCCCTGCGTGGGCCGCTGCGAGCAGGCGCCGGTGGCCGTGGTGCACCAGTGCCCGGTGCCGCACGCCACGGTCGATGCGGTGCTGGACGCCGTCAATTTGAAGCCAAATCGGTCTCTGGCGCTTCACCCATCAGCGCCAGCAGCTATCAATTTTGATATTGCAGCGCTGGCCGAACACAGCGTACCCGCGCAGCCGGATGGAATCAGCCCCGCCCACACCGACCTGGCCACCTACCGCGCCCACGGCGGCTACCAGACGGCGGCCGCGCTGGTCAACGGCGAGATGGATGCCGAGGCCGTGCTTGCGGCCATGGAGGATTCGGGCCTGCGCGGCCTGGGCGGCGCGGGCTTCCCGGCGGGGCGCAAGTGGCGCATCGTGCGCGACCAGCCCGCGCCGCGCCTGATGGCCGTGAACATCGACGAGGGCGAGCCCGGAACCTTCAAGGACCGCACCTACCTCGAACGCGACCCGCATCGCTTTCTGGAAGGCGTGCTCATCGCCGCCCAGGTGGTAGGCACCGAGGCCGTCTACATCTACCTGCGCGACGAGTACCACGGCTGCCGCGCATTGCTGCAAGCGGCGCTGGATGACCTGCGCGCCGAGCCCCCATGCCCGCTGCCGCACATCGAATTGCGGCGCGGCGCGGGTGCCTATATCTGCGGCGAAGAGTCGGCCATGATCGAGAGCATCGAGGGCAAACGGGGCGAGCCCCGCATGCGCCCGCCCTACATCGCGCAGGTGGGTCTGTTTGGCCGCCCCACGCTGGAGCACAACTTTGAAACCCTGTACTGGGTGCGCGACATCGTGGAGCGCGGCCCGCAGTGGTTTGCCAGCTTCGGCCGCCACGGCCGCAAGGGCCTGCGCAGTTTCAGCGTGAGCGGCCGGGTGAAGCACCCTGGCGTCAAGCTCGCGCCTGCGGGCATCACGGTGCAGGAACTCATCGACGAATACTGCGGCGGCATGCTGGACGGCCACGCGCTGTATGCCTACCTGCCCGGCGGCGCCTCGGGCGGCATCCTGCCCGCCAGCCTCAACAACATCCCGCTCGACTTCGACACGCTGCAGCCCTACGGCTGTTTCATCGGTTCGGCCGCCGTCATCGTGCTCAGCCAGCACGACCGGGCGCGCGATGCCGCACTGAACGTGATGCGCTTTTTTGAACATGAAAGCTGCGGCCAGTGCACGCCCTGCCGCGTGGGTACGGCCAAGGCCGCGGTGCTGATGGAAGCGCCGCTGTGGGACGAAGAACTGCTGGACGACCTGGCGCAGGTGATGGGCGATGCATCGATTTGTGGCCTGGGCCAGGCCGCGCCCAATCCCATCCGCTGCATCCACAAATATTTCCCGCACGAGGTGGGCGAGGCCCCGTGGCCGGGCGATTTGCCCAAGCCGCGCAACAGCCCGCTCAGCGAGCAATTGCCCGGAGGGTTGAAGCCATGAGCGCCGTGTTGACATCTACTGCTGTGGCGCAGCCCGTCGTGGCCTTTGAGCTGGACGGCCAGCCCGTCACCGCCAACCCGGGCGAGACCATCCTCAAAGCCGCGCAGCGCCACGGCGTGGAGATTCCCCACCTTTGCTACGCCGACGGCCTGCGCCCCGACGGCAACTGCCGCGCCTGCGTGGTCGAGATCGCGGGCGAGCGCACGCTGGCCCCCAGCTGCTGCCGCGCGCCGACGGAAGGCATGAAGGTGCAGGCGGCCAGCCCCCGCGCGCGCAAGAGCCAGCAGATGGTGGTGGAGATGCTGCTGTCGGACATGCCCGATGTGGGGTATCGGTGGAACGATGAAAAATCAAATACTTCTGAATTGATAGCTGGTGGCGCTTATCCATCAAGCGCTAGCGGCCAATTTGACTCAAAAAATCCAGAAACGATAGGCCAGCACGGCGAGCTGAGCGCCTGGGCGGACCGCCTGGGCGTGGCCGTGCGCCCGGCCCTCAAGGCCCTGCGACGCGAGCAGCCCGCGCCTGACCTGAGCCACCCTGCCATGGCCGTCAATCTGGACGCCTGCATCCAGTGCAATCGCTGCGTACGCGCCTGCCGCGAAGAGCAGGTGAACGACGTGATCGGCTACGCGCTGCGCGGGGCAGACAGCAAGATCGTCTTCGACCTGGACGACCCCATGGCCGAGAGCACCTGCGTGGCCTGCGGCGAATGTGTGCAGGCCTGCCCCACGGGCGCGCTCCGCCCCAAGACCCACATCGGCCCGCAGGCGGTGGACCGCAAGGTCGATTCGGTCTGCCCGTTCTGCGGCGTGGGCTGTCTCATCACCTACAACGTGCGCGATGAAAAAATCATCAGCGTCGAAGGCCGCGATGGCCCGGCCAACCATGGCCGCCTGTGCGTGAAGGGGCGTTTTGGCTTCGACTACGCCCACCACCCCGACCGGCTGACGGTGCCGCTGATCCGCAAGCCCGGCGTGCCCAAAGAGGTGCGTCCCTACGGCGCTGACTGGCGCGACACCTTCCGCGAGGCGACCTGGGAGGAGGCGCTGAACCTGGCCGCGGGAACGCTCAAAAACCTGCGCGACACACACGGCCCCAAGGCGCTCGCAGGCTTTGGCTCGGCCAAGGGCAGCAACGAAGAGGCCTACCTGTTCCAGAAGCTGGTGCGCACCGGTTTTGGCAGCAACAACGTGGACCACTGCACGCGGCTGTGCCATGCCTCCAGTGTCGCCGCGCTGCTCGAAGGCGTGGGCTCGGGCGCAGTGAGCAATCCGGTGAATGACGTGGGGCATGCAGAACTGATCTTCGTGATCGGCTCCAACCCCACGGCCAACCACCCCGTGGCCGCCACTTGGATGAAGAATGCCGCCCAGCGTGGCGCGAAGATCGTGCTGGCCGACCCGCGCATCACGGACATCGGCCGCCACGCCTGGCGCACCCTGCAGTTCAAGGCCGACACCGACGTGGCCATGCTCAACGCGCTGATCCACACCGTGATCGACGAAGGCCTGGTGGATGAAGCTTTCATCCGCGACCGCGCCAACAACTTCGAGGCCCTCAAGGCCAATGTGATGGGCTGCAGCCCCGAGGCCATGGCGCCTGTGTGCGGCATCCCGGCCGAGACGCTGCGCGAAGTGGCGCGGGCGTTTGCCACCGCCAAGTCCTCCATGATCCTCTGGGGCATGGGCGTGAGCCAGCACGTGCACGGCACTGACAACGCGCGCTGCCTGATCGCACTGTGCGCCATCACCGGGCAGATCGGCAAACCCGGCTCGGGCCTGCACCCGCTGCGCGGCCAGAACAACGTGCAGGGCGCCAGCGACGCGGGGTTGATCCCCATGATGTTCCCCAACTACCAGCGTGTAGACAACGCCGGGGCGCGTGCCTGGTTCGAGGATTTCTGGGGCACCCGGCTTGATGAGGTGCCGGGGTACACCGTGGTCGAGATCATGCACAAGGCCCTGGCCGACGACAGCGACCCGCACAAGGTGCGCGGCATGTACATCATGGGCGAGAACCCGGCCATGAGCGACCCCGACCTGAACCACGCGCGCCACGCGCTGGCCAGCCTGTCGCACCTGGTGGTGCAGGACATTTTCTTGACCGAGACCGCCTGGCTGGCCGATGTGGTGCTGCCCGCCAGCGCCTGGCCCGAAAAGACCGGCACCGCCAGCAACACCGACCGCATGGTGCAGATGGGCCGCCGCGCCCTGAACCCGCCGGGCGACGCGCAGCCTGACCTGTGGATCATCCAGCAAATTGCCCGGCGCATGGGCTTGGACTGGACCTACGAAGGCGAGGAATCCGGCGTTGCCGCCGTGTACGACGAAATGCGCCAGGCCATGCACGCGAGCATCAACGGCATCACCTGGGACCGCCTCGCGCGCGACTCCAGCGTGACCTACCCGTGCCTCACGGAGGGCGACCCGGGCCAGCCCATCGTCTTCACCGAAAAATTCCCCACGCCCACGGGCCGCCTGCAACTGGTGCCCGCCAGCGTGATACCGGCCGCAGAAAAGCCCGATGCCGACTACCCCCTGGTGCTCATCACCGGCCGCCAGCTGGAGCACTGGCACACGGGCAGCATGACGCGGCGCAGCACCGTGCTCGACGCCATCGAGCCCATGGCCACCGCATCGCTGCATGGCGGCGAACTGGCCCGGCTGGGCGTGCAGCCCGGTGCGCTGGTGGGCATCCGCTCGCGGCGCGGCATGCTGCAGGTGCGCGTGCGCCGTGACGACGGCACGCCGCGTGGCACGGTGTTCATGCCGTTTGCGTATGTGGAGGCGGCAGCCAACCTGCTGACCAATGCGGCGCTGGACCCGTTTGGCAAGATCCCGGAATTCAAGTACTGCGCGGTGGCCATCGAGCCGCTGGAGGCGGCGCAAGACCTGCAGCACTGAGATTGGCCTGCAGGCGTTCGGCGGCTGACAGTCAAAAAGCCGTTCGGGCTGAGCTTGTCGAAGCCAGGGCGCAAGGCTTGCTGCTCACGGAGTCACCTGGCTGGCATGTCGGATGTAGGGGCGGGCTTTCCCCGAGGCGGGCCGTCGCGGGTAAAGTCTGTGCCCATGACTGAGCGCCCCTACACCGACGTTGCCGTGATCATGCGGTGCGAGCACATCGACAACCGCTGGCAGCCCTGGCGCTGGTCGCTGGCCGAGGTGGTGGTCCATGAACCCGCCTTCGGCACCGAACCCCGGCCGCTGATCCAGGACGAGCGCGAGCAGCGCTGGCTGTTCCCCGGCTTTCGCGTAGAGCTGTTCCGCGACGATGCCGAGGGCTACCACCTGAACCTCACCTCGCCCGCACCCTGCTGGTTTGTGATGTGGCGCCGTGATGAAGACACGGGCACCGGGGCTATTCCCCTGGCACGCCCCGTGGCGGTAAGCCTGAGCTACCACGACGCGGGCCGGTGGCTGGACGCGCAGGAAACGGTCGAGCAGGTGCCTGCGGCGCCCGAGGTGGTGGAGGCAATGCGCGCCTTTGTAGCCGAGCACTACCAGCCCGAACCCAAGCGCCGTAAGCGTCCCGACAGCTTCCGCACGCTGCAGGACCGGTTTGGCAACCCCGCGTCGGTGTCCACTGAAAAAATCCGGGGTGGAGGGGGAGGCCATGGCTGACGGGTTTTTTGGCCGCTGGTCGCGCCGCAAGCAGGAGGTGCGCGAGGGCAAACCGCTGGAGGAGCCGCCGCCACCCGCGCCGTCCGTGCCCTCGGTGCCTTCAGCCGTTGCTTTGGCACCGCAGTCGGCGTCCGTTGTGGCTGCCGGAGCAGCCCCTGGCGCAGCAAAAAGCGCTGCTCCCGCCGCCGAAGCCCCGCCGCCGCCCACGCTGGCCGATGCCCAGGCGCTCACGCCCGCGTCAGACTTCAAAGCCTTTGTGGCGCGCGATGTATCGCCCGAAGTGCGCAACCTGGCGATGAAAAAGCTGTTTGCCGATCCGCACTTCAACGTGATGGATGGCCTGGATATCTACGTGGGCGACTACACCCAGCCCGACCCTTTGCCCGAGGGCATGCTGCGCAAAATGGCCAGTGCGCATGCGATGGGCTTTTTCGACCATGAAAAGACGGCAGATCCGTTGCCCGTGACCCAGTCTGCCGCAGCATCGACAGAAACGGAACCGGACCCAATAGCCCCAGCGGTTGCTCAGACTCGGGATGATGCCGAGGGTGCAGCGCCGCAGGACGTGGCACAGTCCGGGGTATGCAACGCTATTCCTAGCGACCCCTCCAGCGAGCGTGAGGTGGTCACGCGGCCCGATGAGGGCGCGATGGCCATCCCAGCCAGCCACATTGAAAATGACCACCACGCTCATCTGCGACTGCAACCAGACGATGCCCCTCAACGCCAAGGCGTTGGGCGCGGCGCTGCATGAAGACCTGACCCTTCATTCCACCTTGTGCCGGCGCGACGCGGGGGCATACCAAAAAGCCATTCAGTCGGGCGACGACGTGGTGGTGGCCTGCACGCAGGAGCAGCGCCTGTTTGGCGACCTGGGCCAGCAGACCGAAGGCGCGGTGTCCCCCATACGGTTTGTGAACATCCGCGAAACCGGTGGCTGGAGCCGCGATGCCGCCAAGGCCAGCCCCAAGATCGCCGCGCTGCTGGCCGCCGCCCGCCTGCCTGATCCACCGCCCGTGCCCACGGTCACTTACAAGAGCACGGGCCGCTTGCTCATCATCGGCCCGCTCGACCAGGCCGAACAGGCTGCCGCCCTGGTGTCGGATGTGCTGGATGTGACCCTGTTCACCCAAGGCCCCGGCAATGCGGGTGGTACGCAGGCGCGGCGCTACCCGGTGCTGGGTGGGCGCATTACGGGCCTTACCGGCTGGCTGGGCGCGTTCGAGCTGCAGTGGAAGGCCGACAACCCCATTGACCTGGACCTGTGCACACGCTGCAACGCCTGCGTGGCAGCCTGCCCCGAGAACGCCATCGGCCTCGATTACCAGATCGACATGGCGGCCTGCAGCTCGCACCGCGACTGTGTGAAGGTGTGCCAGGTGGCGGGTGCCATCGACTTCACCCGCGACGCCACGGCGCAGACCGAGCGCTTTGACCTGGTGCTCGACCTGCGTTCGCCCACCGCCACGCCCACGTTTTTGCAGCACGCGCTGCCGCAGGGCTACCTGCGCTGGGATGGGCGCGACATGTTTGCGCTGCTCAGGTTGCGCGAGCTGGTGGGCGAGTTCGAAAAGCCCAAGTTTTTTGTCTACAAACAAAAGCTTTGCGCCCACAGCCGCAACGAAACCGTGGGCTGCAATGCCTGCGTGGACATCTGCTCGGCCGAGGCCATTGCCAGCGACAAGAGCCGCCAGCGGATCTTGGTGAACCCCAACCTGTGCGTGGGCTGCGGCGCCTGCACCACCGTGTGCCCCACCGGCGCGCTGACCTATGCCTACCCCAGTACGACCGAGCAGGGCACCAAGCTCAAAACCTTGTTGTCCACCTACGCCGCCGCAGGTGGCAAGGATGCCGTGCTGCTGCTGCACAGCCAGGAGCGCGGCCAGGCGCTGGTGGAAGAGCTGGGCCGTGCCGCGCAGCTCAAGCTGGCGCAGGGCGTGCCTGCCAATGTGATCCCGGTGGCGCTGTGGCACACGGCCAGCACCGGTGTGGACCTGTGGCTGAGTGCCATTGCCTATGGCGCTTCGCAAGTAGTGGTGTTGAGCACCGATGAAGAAGCCCCGCAGTACCTCGATGGCCTGCAGGCACAGATGGATGTTGCGCAAGCCATCTTGCGCGGGCTGGGCTACACCGGCACCCACATGCAGCTGCTGCGCGCGGCGCACCCCACCGAGCTGGACGCCGCCTTGCAGGCCCTGGGTCAGACACGCCAGAAGACCCCGGCCGTGGCTGCGCGCTTTGCAGTGGCGCAGGAAAAGCGCAGCACGCTGGAGATGGCGCTCGACCACCTGATCGAGCAGGCGCCGATGCCTCTGACCGAGCGGCCAGAGGCCATTGCCTTGCCATCTGCGGGTTCACCACTGGGCACCATCGAGGTCAACAAGGACCGCTGCACCCTGTGCCTGAGCTGCGTGAGCGCCTGCCCCGCAAGCGCGCTGCAGGACAACCCGCAGCTGCCGCAGCTGCGCTTCATTGAAAAGAACTGCGTGCAGTGCGGCCTGTGTGCCACCACCTGCCCCGAAAACGCCATCACCCTGCAGCCGCGCCTGCTGCTGGCGCCAGAGCGTGCGCAACTGCGTGTGCTCAACGAAGCCAAGCCCTGGGCCTGTGTGCGCTGCAGCAAGCCCTTTGGCACCGTCAAGGCCATCGAGGCCATGCTGGGCAAGCTGTCGGGCCACGCGATGTTCCAGGGCGACGCGCTGGAGCGCCTCAAGATGTGCAGCGACTGCCGTGTGATCGACCTGTATTCCTCCCAAAGCGAAACGAAAGTGACAGACCTGTGAGCGCCCCATCTGCTTCTTTGGTATCCCCTGTTGGCAGCTCCGCACTGGACGAGGAGACCGCGCGTGCCGAGCTCTACGGTGTGCTTTCGCAGCTGTACTACGCCGCGCCCAGCCCAGAACTGATGGCTGCGCTGCGCGTGGCCGTCACCGAGGCTCCGGCAGACGGCGCATTTTTGCAAGAGCCCTGGCAGGTGCTGGTGGGCGCTGCGCGCGCGCACAGCGACGCCGCCATCGCACAGGAATTCGATCGTCTGTTTGGCGGCGTGGGCAAGCCCGAGGTGTACCTGTACGGTTCGCACTACCTGAGCGGCTTTCTGAACGAGAAGCCGCTTGCGCGCCTGCGCGCCGATCTGGACCGTCTGGGGTTGGCGCGCGACGATGCCATGCCGGAAACCGAAGACCACGTGGCGTACCTGTGCGAAGTGATGCGCTACCTCATCGCGGGCGATGACGTAGCTGTCTGCAACCTGACGGCGCAGCGCGACTTTTTTACGACACATCTGCAGCCCTGGATTGCGCGGTTGTGCGACACGCTCGAAGCGCATCCTGAAGCCCGGTTCTACGGGGCTTTGGCGCAATTCACGCGGGCTTTCATGGACGTGGAGTCGCAGGGTTTCGACATGCTGGCCTGACGCCTGCAGTCCGCACAAACCCGTACATCCACGCTATAAAAGATGAGTGAGTTAGTGGGAGGTGTAAAGCTCGATTGCAGGCTTTTACACATTGACATAGACTGTATGAAATCCGTTTCATAGCAGCGAGCCATTCTGGAGACAAGCATGCAGAACCGCCAGCCGAATTCATCACGCCGGAGTTTCTTTTCCGGCGCCGCCACCGTAGGGGCTGCAGCAGCAGCCGTAGTGGCCCTTCCCCATGTAGCGCCTTCAGATGCCGTTGTGTCTGAACCTGCACGCGTTGCGCCCGAAAAAGGCGGTGGCTACCACCTGTCTGCGCACGTGAAGCAGTACTACAAGACCACCCAACTCTGACCGCGGGGCGTGCCATGTTGTTAACCAAGAAATCCTCCCGCGCGGTGCAAAACGCATCGTCGTCTGCATCGCCCTTTGTGCACAGCCTGCGTCGCGGCCTGTCGCAAGCTTTGCCCACCATGGACCGGCGCTCCTTCTTGCGCCGCTCCGGCCTGGGCGTTGGTGTCGGTATTGCAGCGTCGCAACTGACGCTGGTCAAAAAATCCAATGCTGCCGAAGGCGCAAAGGTGGCTGTCGGCGACAGCAAGCTCGAAGTGCGCCGCACCATCTGCACCCACTGCTCGGTGGGTTGTGCAGTCGATGCCATCGTGGAAAACGGCGTGTGGGTTCGGCAGGAGCCTGTGTTCGATTCGCCGATCAACCTGGGTGCGCACTGTGCCAAGGGCGCAGCCCTGCGCGAACACGGCCACGGTGAATACCGCCTGCGCTACCCCATGAAGCTCGTCAACGGCAAGTACGAGCGCATCAGCTGGGATACGGCCCTGAACGAGATCACCGCCAAGATGAAAGAGCTGCGCGAGGCCAGCGGTCCCGACAGCGTGTACTTTGTGGGGTCTTCCAAGCACAACAACGAGCAGGCCTACCTGCTGCGCAAGTTTGTGAGCTTCTGGGGCACCAACAACTGCGACCACCAGGCGCGCATCTGCCACTCCACCACGGTGGCCGGCGTTGCCAACACCTGGGGCTACGGCGCCATGACCAATTCGTACAACGACATGCAAAACAGCAAGGTCGCTCTGTACATCGGCTCCAACGCAGCCGAGGCCCATCCGGTGTCCATGCTGCACATGCTGCACGCCAAGGAAACCGGCTGCAAGATGATCGTGGTGGACCCGCGCTTTACCCGCACAGCGGCCAAGGCCGACGAATATGTGCGCATCCGCTCGGGCACCGACATTCCTTTCCTCTTCGGCCTGCTGTACCACATCTTCAAGAACGGCTGGGAAGACAAGAAGTACATCAACGACCGCGTCTACGGCATGGAGAAGGTGCGCGAGGACGTGCTGGCCAAATGGACCCCCGACAAGGTAGAAGAGGCCTGCGGTGTCAAGGAAGACCAGATGTTCAAGGTCGCCAAGATGCTGCATGACAACAACCCCGGCACCATTGTCTGGTGCATGGGCCAGACCCAGCACACCATCGGCAATGCCATGGTGCGTGCTTCGTGCATCCTGCAGCTGGCGCTCGGTAATGTGGGCAAGACCGGTGGCGGCACCAACATCTTCCGTGGCCACGACAACGTGCAGGGCGCCACGGACGTCGGCCCCAACCCCGACTCGCTGCCCGGCTACTACGGCCTAGCCGAAGGTTCGTGGAAGCACTTCGCCAATGTGTGGGGCGTGGACTTCGAGTGGATCAAGAAGCAGTACGCATCGCCCGCAATGATGACCAAGAGCGGCATCACCGTGTCGCGCTGGATTGACGGTGTGCTGGAGAACAACGAGCTGATCGACCAGGACTCCAACCTGCGCGGCGTGTTCTTCTGGGGGCATGCCCCCAACTCCCAGACCCGTGGTCTGGAGATGAAGCGCGCCATGGACAAGCTCGATCTGCTGGTGGTGGTGGATCCGTACCCCTCGGCCACCGCCGCCATGGCCGCCATGCCTGGCAAGGCCGAGGACCTGAACCCCAACCGCGCGGTGTACCTGCTGCCTGCCGCCACGCAGTTCGAGACCAGCGGTTCCTGCACCGCGTCGAACCGCTCGCTGCAGTGGCGCGAGAAGGTCATCGAGCCGCTGTGGGAAAGCCGCTCCGACCACATGATCATGCACCAGTTCGCCGAGAAGCTGGGCTTTGCGGCCGAGTTGTCCAAGAACTACAAGATGCAGAAGGTCAAGGGCATGGACGAGCCCGTGCCCGAAGACATCCTGCGGGAAATCAACCAGAGCGTCTGGACGATCGGGTACACCGGTCAGAGCCCCGAGCGCCTGAAGGCGCACATGCGCAACATGCATCTGTTCGATGTGAAGACCCTCAAGGCCAAGGGCGGCAAGGACAAGGAAACGGGCTACGACTTTGGCGGCGATTATTTCGGTCTGCCCTGGCCTTGCTACGGCACGCCTGAGCTGAAGCACCCTGGCTCCCCCAACCTTTACGACACCTCCAAGCACGTCATGGATGGCGGCGGCAACTTCCGCGCCAACTTCGGTGTGGAAAAGGATGGCGTCAACCTGCTGGCCGAGGATGGCTCGCATTCGCTGGGCAGTGAAATCACCACGGGCTACCCCGAATTCGATCATGTCCTGCTGAAAAAGCTGGGCTGGTGGGACGACCTGAGCGACGCCGAGAAGGCCAAGGCGGAAGGCAAGAACTGGAAGACCGACCCCACGGGTGCGATCATCCGTGTGGCCATGAAACATGGCTGCCATCCCTTTGGAAACGCCAAGGCACGTGCCGTGGTCTGGAATTTCCCCGATGCCATTCCGCAGCACCGCGAGCCGCTGTATGGCACCCGGCCGGACCTCATGGCCAAGTACCCCACCCACGACGACAAGAAAGCCTTCTGGCGCCTGCCCACGCTGTACAAGACCGTGCAGGAAAAGAACGTGGCCGACAAGGCGCACGAGAAATTCCCGCTCATTCTCAGCTCCGGCCGTCTGGTCGAGTACGAAGGCGGCGGTGAGGAAACCCGCTCGAACCCCTGGCTCGCCGAGTTGCAGCAGGAGTCATTTGTCGAAATCAACCCCCGCACTGCGGCGGATCGTGGCATTCGCAACGGCGAACGCGTCTGGCTCAGCTCGCCGACCGGCGCGCGCCTGAATGTGCAGGCACTGGTGACGGAGCGCGTGGCGCCCGACACGGTGTGGATGCCGTTCCACTTCTCCGGCCACTGGCAGGGGGTGGACATGCTGGCCCACTATCCGAAGGGGGCGGCACCTGTGGTGCGCGGTGAGGCCGTGAATACCGCTACCACCTATGGCTACGACAGCGTGACCATGATGCAAGAAACCAAAACCACGATCTGCAACGTGGAACGCGCCTAAGGAGACGGCAATGGCACGAATGAAATTTATCTGTGATGCAGAGCGCTGCATCGAATGCAATGGCTGCGTGACGGCCTGCAAGAACGAGCACGAGGTTCCCTGGGGTGTGAACCGTCGCCGCGTCGTGACGCTCAATGACGGGGTGCCCGGCGAAAAGTCCATTTCGGTCGCCTGCATGCACTGCAGTGACGCGCCCTGCATGGCCGTCTGCCCGGTCAACTGCTTCTACCGCACCGAAGAGGGTGTGGTGCTGCATGACAAGGATGTGTGCATTGGCTGCGGTTACTGCAGCTATGCCTGCCCCTTCGGCGCTCCCCAGTTCCCCTCGTCGGGTACTTTCGGTGTGCGCGGCAAGATGGACAAATGCACGTTCTGCGCTGGCGGCCCCGAGACGCACGGCAGCCAGGCAGAATTTGAAAAATACGGCCGCAACCGCCTGGCTGAAGGCAAGCTCCCCGCGTGCGCAGAAATGTGCTCCACCAAAGCCCTCCTGGCCGGTGATGGCGACGTGGTGGCGGACATCTTCCGCAACCGCGTGGTACAGCGTGGCAAGGGCGCCGAAGTGTGGGGCTGGGGTACGGCCTATGGTTCGCAACAGGCGGGTCAGCCTTCAGGAGGCAAGTCATGAAGCGTTCGCATCTGCTCCTCACCACCCTGTTTGCCGCCGCAGCGCTGAGCGCCTGTGGCGAGCACCCCCAGACCGGCGCAGGCATTCGCAGTGATGCGGCGCCCTATGCTGGCACGGGCAGCAACTTCACTGAACCGGGCTGGAAAGCCGGCGACAAGGCCAGCTGGGAAGCGCAACTCAAGACGCGGCTGCAGTACGGTCAGAACGAATATCCCCGCACCACCGCCAAGTGAGGCCCGCCATGAAACATATCGTGTGGTCCCTCGCATTGGCGGCCGGGCTTGCCTGGGCACCCGCCCATGCGCAGGCTCCCGCCGCGCCCGATGGAGCGGCTTCTGTGGCCAATGCGCCTGCTGCTCCCGCCGCGCCAGCAGTCGCAGCCCCGGGTGGCATTCAGAGCCAGAACATTTTTGAGGTCAGGCCGGATGCCAGCGCAGACCCCAAATATGCCGAGCAGACGAATGGCGAACGCGCCAAGGTGCAGCCGGGCAACAACGCGCCCATGTGGCGTCAGGTGGGGCAGGGCGTAACCGGGTACAGCAGCCTGCCCAAAAGCCAGGCGCCAGAGGCCGGCAACCTGATCCAGCCGTTTGTGCAGTATCCCGGCTCCCGCGTGACCAATGCGGGAGAGGCCTGGAGACAGGTGCGCAACAACTGGATCATCCCGTACGGCGCGGCGTTGTTCGCCATCGTGCTGCTGGCATTGGCCATTTTTTACTTTGTGAAGGGGCCGCTGGGACATCAGCATGCCGATGGTGTTGGACCGCGCCGCATCGAACGCTTCACGCCGTTTGAACGCGCCGCGCATTGGTCGAACGCGTTTGCGTTCATTGCACTGGCCATCTCGGGCATCGTCATGGCGTTTGGCAAGTTCTTTCTGTTGCCCATCATGGGGGCCACCCTTTTTGGTTGGCTCACCTACGTGCTCAAGAACGTGCACAACTTCATGGGCCCGCTGTTTGCCGTGTCCCTTCTGGTGATCATCCTGACTTTCGTCAAGGACAACATCGCCAACCGCGCTGATTTCGTGTGGTTGTCCAAGGGTGGTGGCATGCTGGGCGGAGACCACCAGGTTCCTTCGCACCGCTTCAACGCGGGTGAAAAGGGACTTTTCTGGTGGGGCATCACCATCCCGGGCATTTTCGTGGTTGCGTCGGGCCTGGTGCTGGACAAACTCATTCCCGGGTTCGGTGACGTGCGCAGTGACATGCAGATTGCCCACATGATCCATGCTTCTCTGGCAATCTGGATGATGGCGTTGATCTGCGGTCACGTCTACATGGGCACCGTAGGCATGCGCGGCGCTTACAAGGCCATGCGGACAGGGTACGTCAGCGAAGGGTGGGCCAAGGAGCACCACGAGCTCTGGTATGACGACGTTCAGGCAGGAAAGATCCCCCGCCAGCGCAGCGCAAGCCCACAGGCCGCCGACGCCACCACGCCATCTGCGGGTCAACCCGCGCAGGTATGAGGTTTTGCACCATGAATAAATTCTCCCGTTCATCCTTGGTGGCTTTGTGCGCTGCCAGTGTCTGCACCTTCGCCGCAGCCAAGCTGCCAGCCCCGTCGCCGGAAGCCGCTGCCAAGGCGGCTGAGGCGGCGGCGCGGTCCGCCTGGTCTGCAAAGGTTGATGGCTACAAGCTGTGCCTGGCGCAAGACCGCGTGGCGGCCCATTACCGCAAGACAAACTCGTCGGCCAAACCGTCGGCCGCGCCCGCTGCTGCCTGCCCCGATCCCGGTCCGTTCGCATACACGCCCCCTGCCGCCAAGCCCATAGAAGCAGCGGGCGCCCATTCGCCACCAGGCACCGCCAGCAGCCCCCCAAGCACGCTCACGCCCGCTGCCGCGGCATCGGCGCCCAAGTCCTGACATCGGCGTTTGCCCCCACCATGAAAGCCGCGCCCAGCAAATGGTGCGCGGCTTTTTTCATTGTGCGCAGTACCGCCACGGTATTCCCGCGAAAACCCTCCATACGTTCGCAGGGGATGGCACTGCGTATATTCGCCCCATGGCTTCACCTTCTCCCGCTACACCACCCGTTTTCCCTGCGCTGCCGCGACTGACGCAGGCGCAGGCGCCGCTCACGCACCAGGTGGAGGTTGTCAACGAATTCGGCGAGCGCGAGCACGTGCAGATCCCGGCCGAGCGCCCGCTCACCATCTATGTGGACAAACGCGAGCTTGTCACCCTCATGACGCTGGGCGCTCAGCCAGAGTTGCTGGTGCTGGGCTACCTGCGCAACCAGCGGCTGGTGGAGTCCGTGTTCGACATTGAATCCATCACCGTCGATTGGGAGGTGCACGCCGCCGCCGTGCGCACGCGCCACGGCATTGCCCGCATTGAAGAGCGCACTGCCAGCAAGGTGGTGACCACCGGCTGCGGGCAGGGAAGTGTGTTCGGCGGGCTCATGGATGAGGTGGACCGCATCACCCTCCCCGAGGCGCGTCTGACACAGGGCGAGCTGTACGGCATCGTCAACGCCATCCGCCTCAAGGAGACCACCTACAAGTCCGCGGGCTCCGTGCACGGATGCGCGCTGTTCCAGGGCGAAAAGCTGCTCACCTTCGTGGAAGATGTCGGCCGCCACAACGCCATCGACACCATTGCCGGATGGATGTGGATGCATACCGATGGCAGCACGCTGGAAAGCGATGCTTCCTCGGCGCACTCCGGCCCCACGCAGCCACTCGACGTTTCAGCGGGCGGCCTGCACTCCCCCATGTCGGGCGCCGACAAGGTGTTCTACACCACAGGCCGACTCACCAGCGAAATGGTCATCAAGTCCGCACAGATGGGCGTACCCATCGTGGTGTCCCGCAGCGGCATGACCCAGATGGGACACGCCGTGGCCCAGCAGCTGGGCCTGTGCGCCATCGGGCGCGCCACCAACCGGCGGTTTGTCTGCTACAGCGGCGCCGACCGCCTGGTGCTGCAGCCGCAATTGGCGCTGTCCCCGGTTGTACCCGTGGCCAAGGGTGGCGCCCCCGCTGACTGAAACGGCGATGCGATCGTAGCGGGGAGAGCAGGCCGGGCCTGAAGATGCTGCACGGCAGCAGGTGACGTTGCAGCCCCCATCTGCACAGGCGCAGACACTGACAGGCGCGCCGACCCACGCCACACCTGCAATGGCATGATCGCTCCCCATGAAAGACCTGAACGCCAAGAGCGACTGGGCCGATACCCTGCCCAGCCAGTGGGGGCCTGAGCCCGCCAAGATCGAAATCCCGCTGGGGGAAGGGCCACCTGTGCCGTCCACCGCCGTGGCTTCCTCCGGGTCTTTGGCCCAGGCACCGGCCAGGCTGTCCCTGTGGGGCTGGATGCGCGAAGGCCTGAGGGCCGCGTTGTTCCTTCGGCCGCGCACCGCCGCCGCGGCGCCTTCCCCCTGGCAGGTGCTGGTGCTGTCGCTGCTGGGCGCTGCTTTGCTGGTGGGGGCGGCCCGGTTCCAGGTGGTGGGCCCTGCCCAGTTCAATCTGCGGGGCTGGCTGGCGCCGATGTGGGCAAGCCTGGTGCTGCTGTGGCTCGGCTGGTGGGCCATGGCTCCGGCGCAGCGTGCTGCCGCAGAGCATTCTTTGCCCGCCGGATCGGGGCCATTGGGAGGGCTGGCGGCGTGGTACGTGCTGTCTGCCTGGGCGCCCCTGGCGCCTTTGTTGCTGCTGTACGCGTTAACGGGCGCGCTAGCCTACAGGCCTGACCTGTGGGCCAGCGATGTGGCGGGCATGGTTTTTTGGGTTGCCTACGGGGTGCTCACACTGTGGGTGCTGGCCACGATGGTGGTGGTGAGTGCGCGCTTCATCCGCTCGCGGGTGCGCACATCGATCTTTTCGGTGGCGATGGCGACTGTGATCGGCGTGGGGATGTGGCTGTTTCAGGACCAGCCCTGGGAGCCGGATCATCAGGCCCTGGCCGCTGCGTCGGCCCCATCGGGCGATGCGGCGCCGGCACCGCAGGAGCCCGCACCGCTTGCGCTCTCGCAGGCGGTCTTTGAAAACCAGCAGGCGCTGTGGGAACGCCAGGTACAGGCGCTGCCCGCGGGCCGCGATGGCGTGGTGGAGGTCTATGGGCTTGTGTTTGCCCCCTACGCCAGCGAAAACGTGTTCCGGCGTGAAAGCACCATGGTCAGCACGCTGCCGCAAGAGCGCTTTGACGCCCAGGGCCGCGTGCTCCACCTGCTCAACCATGCCGAAACTGCAGACACCCATGCCTGGGCCACGCCGCAGAACCTGCAGCGTGCCATCGCTGCGCTGGCCCAGCGCATGGACCGCGACAGCGATGTGCTGGTGATCTACATGACCTCGCACGGTGCGCGCAACCATGAGTTGGCGGCCTCGCACTGGCCGCTGGAGGTGCCCCCCGTCACGCCCGAAATGCTGCGCGCCATGCTGGACGGGGCGGGCATCCGCCACCGCGTGATTGCCGTGTCGGCCTGTTTCTCGGGCGGCTGGATCGAGCCCCTGGCTACCGACAGCAGCCTCATCATGACCGCCGCCGATGCCACGCACACGTCATATGGCTGCGGCACGCGCTCCGAACTCACCTTCTTTGGCCGGGCGGTGTTCCACGAACAGCTGCGCCAGACACATTCGTTCACCGAAGCCTTTGCCAAGGCCGTCCCCGTGATTGCGCAGCGCGAGGTGGAGGCGGGCAAGCAAGACGGCTTCTCCAACCCGCAGATCCACGTAGGGGCACAGATTGCCCCGGTGCTGCAGGCGCTGGAGCAACGCCTGCAGACGGCGCAGGCTCATCAGGGCGGCGGCGCCGCGCCGCAGGTGGCTGCGGCAGCCGCAAAGCCCTGAGCGTCGCCAGAGCGTTGCATTTGCGCTAAGGTGCAGCGCCATGAACCTGTCTTTTCTACGCTTGGGCTGGCGCACGCTGGCCCGTGACCTGCGCGCGGGCGAGTTGCGGCTGCTGATCGTGGCCGTTACGCTGGCGGTGGCAGCCCTCACGTCGGTCGGTTTTTTTGCCGACCGCCTGCAAGGCGGCCTGCAGCGCGATGCCTTGCAGCTGCTTGGCGGCGATGCTGTGGTGGCCAGCGACAACCCTACGCCCCCCGCGTTTGTCGAGCAGGCCAAGGCCCTGGGCCTGCAGACCGTGACCACGCTGGGCTTTCCCACCATGGGCCGCGCCAGTGATGCCCAGGGCGGCGCCAGCAAGCTGGTGGCGCTCAAAAGTGTGCCGCCGGGCTATCCGCTGCGCGGCAGCCTCAAGGTGGCCGATGCCCCCGGCGCGCTTGACCAGCCCACCCGCGACATCCCTGCGCCCGGCGAGGTCTGGGTGGATGCCCCGCTGCTCGAATCGCTCAACCTGGCCATGGGCGACATGCTGCTGCTGGGCGATGCGCAGCTGCGCATCGCGCGCATCATCGTGATCGAGCCCGACCGCGGCGGCGGCTTCATGAGCTTTGCCCCCCGCGTGATGGTGAACGAGGCCGACCTGCCCGCTACCGGCCTGGTGCAGCCCGCCAGCCGCCTGACCTATCGCTTTGCCGTCATCGGGTCTGCTGCCGCCGTCAAGGCCTTCAGTGAATGGGCCGAGGCGGAATCGAAAAAACCCGATGTGCATGGCGTACGGGTGGAGTCGCTCGAAAGCGGCCGTCCGGAAATGCGCCAGACGCTGGACCGGGCGCAGAAATTCCTGAGCCTGGTGGCCCTGCTGGCCGCGCTGCTATCGGCCGTGGCCGTGGCGCTGGCGGCGCGCGGCTTTGCGGCCGAGCACCTGGATGCCTCGGCCATGCTGCGGGTGCTGGGGCAAAGCCAGCGCACCATTGCGGGCGCCTACACGGCCGAATTTGCCTTGGTGGGCGTTTTTGCCAGCGCGCTGGGTGTGGCGCTGGGCTACCTGGTGCACTACGCCTTTGTGTTGATGCTGGCGGGACTGGTCGAATCGACCCTGCCGCCGCCCAGCCTGTGGCCGGTGGCGTTCGGGCTGGGCATGGGGCTCACGCTGCTGTTTGCCTTTGGCCTGCCGCCCGTGCTGCAGCTGGCCCAGGTGCCGCCGCTGCGCGTCATCCGGCGCGACGTGGGCGGGCTCAAGCCTGCCTCGCTGGCGGTGCTGGGCATCGGGGTGGCGGGCTTTGCCGCCCTGCTGCTGGCCGTGAGCAGCGACATCACCCTCGGCCTGATCGCCGTGGGCGGCTTTGCCGGGGCAGTAGCCCTCTTTGCCGGGCTGTCGTGGGTGGCGGTGAAGCTGCTGCGCAAGAGCGTGAACGAGGCCACCGCGCCCCGCTGGCTGGTACTGGCCACACGGCAGATATCGGCCCGCCCGGCCTATGCCGTGGTGCAGGTGAGCAGCCTGGCCGTGGGCCTGCTGGCCCTGGTGCTGCTGGTGCTGCTGCGCACCGACCTGGTGGACAGCTGGCGCCAGGCCACCCCGCCCGATGCGCCCAACCGGTTTGTGATCAACGTGATGCCTGACCAGGCCGACGCCTTCCAGCAAACGCTCAAGGACGGCGGCGTTGCCAGGTACGACTGGTACCCCATGATCCGCGGCCGCCTGCTGGCCGTGAACGGCCAACCTGTGGGCCCGGCCGACTACACCGAAGACCGTGCCAAGCGCCTGGTGGACCGCGAATTCAACCTGTCGAACGCCGTGGAGGCGCCGCCCCACAACCAGGTGGTGGCGGGCGCCTGGACGCCCGGCGAAGAGGGCGCCATCAGCGTCGAGGAAGGCATTGCCGAAACCCTGGGCCTGCGCATGGGTGACCGCCTGTTGTTCGACATGGGCGGCGTGCAGAAGGAAGCGCGCATCACCAGCCTGCGCAAGGTGGACTGGGGCTCCATGCGGGCCAACTTCTTCGTGATGTACCCCGTGGCAGAGCTGGAGGGCGTGCCCGTGACGTATCTTGCAGCCTACCGCGCGCCCGACACCAACGGCTTCGACAACGGCCTGGTGCGCCAGTTTCCCAACATCACCAACGTGGACATGGGCGCCACCATTGCCCAGGTGCAGCGCGTGCTGGAGCAGGTGATCCGCGCGGTGGAGTTCCTGTTTGCCTTCACGCTGGCGGCGGGCCTGGTGGTGCTGTTTGCCGCCGTCACGGCCACGCGCGAAGAGCGCGCACGCGAATACGCCATCATGCGCGCCGTGGGCGCGCGCGCCAGCCTGCTGCGGCAGGTGCAGCGCGCCGAGCTGATGGGCGTGGGCCTGCTGGCGGGTTTTCTGGCCAGTGCCGTGGCGGTGGGTGTGGGCTGGGCGCTGGCGCGCTTCGTGTTCGACTTTGCCTGGACCGCCGCACCCTGGGTGCCCCTGGCGGGTGCCGTGGCCGGCGCGGTGCTGGCGCTGGCGGCGGGCTGGTGGGGCCTGCGTGAGGTGCTGCTGCGCCCGGTGGTGGATACACTGCGCCGCGCGTCGGAATAAGCCGCGCTATTGTTTGATATGAATTTGATAGCTGCCAGCGCTTGATGGATAAGCGCTGGAGCGTGTTTTTATATGAATTATGAGACTTCCGGCGGCGACGCCGCTGCGCCCCGGGCCATCACACCCTATGAGTGGATCGGTGGCGAAGACCGCGTGCACGCACTGGTCGAGCGCTTTTACGACCTGATGGACCTGGAGCCCGCCTATGCCGCGTTGCGCGCAGCCCACGGCAGCGATCTGGCAAGCGCCCGGCAAAAGCTCTTCTGGTTCCTGTGCGGCTGGCTGGGCGGCCCCGACTACTACCAAAGCCGCTTCGGCCACCCGCGCCTGCGCATGCGGCACATGCCGTTTTCCATTGGCATCCCCGAGCGCGACCAGTGGGTGGCCTGCATGGACCAGGCCATGGGCGAGACGGGCGTGCCCGCCGATCTGCGCGCGCGCCTGGCAGAGAGCTTCATGGGAACAGCCGACTGGATGCGCAACCGCAACACCCCCTGATCTGCCCGCCCGGTGTTGTGCAAAGCTTTGCTATTTTTTATATAGCACGTAGCGCATGCTGGATAAGTGCCGGAGGCATTTTTCACCATAAATTTTCTGGTACACGAATGCAAGGGGTGTGCGCGCAGTTGCCACTAAGATTCGCCCATTCATTCATCCATTCAATTCACAACAGGGGAGGTGGGATATGTCGGCAACCGCTTGGATCGTTCTGGGCCTGATCGCTGTGCTGCTGGTGTGGGCCATCAGCGTCTACAACCGGCTGGTGCAGCTGCGCAACCGCATTGCCAACGCGTTCGGCCAGATCGACGTGCAGCTCAAGCGCCGCTATGACCTGATCCCCAACCTGGTGGAGGTTGCGCGCGGCTACCTGCAGCACGAAGCCGCCACGCTGGAGGCCGTCATCCAGGCGCGCGGCCAGGCACAGAGCGCGGCCACTGCGGCGCGTGCCACCCCCGGCAGCGCCAACGCGCTGGGGGCCCTGGCGGCGGCCGAAGGCGTGCTGGGCGGTGCACTGGGCCGCCTGATGGTGGTGGCCGAGGCCTACCCCGAGCTCAAGGCCGATGCCACCATGCAGTCGCTGTCCGAGGAGCTCACCAGCACCGAAAACCGCCTGGGTTTTGCGCGCCAGGCCTACAACGACCAGGCGCTGGAGTTCAACGACAAGGCCGCGCAGTTCCCCGACCTGATCGTGGCGCGCCTCCTGGGCTTCCCCACCGTGCCCATGCTCGAATCCACGCGCAGCGAAGAAGAGCGCGCGGCGCCGAAGGTCCGCTTCTGACATCTGGCGTACGGCCATGAAATTCTGGGACCACCAAGAGGACGCGCGCAGCGAAACCCGCCGCCTTCTGCTGGGTTTTGCGATCGCCGTGGCCGTGCTGGTGGCGGCCGTGCACCTGGCGCTGGTGGTGGCGTGGTGGCTGATGACCGTGCTGCTGCCCGTGCAGCTGCCGTTTCCGGCCGGCTTTCTTGCCGCCAACGTGGGGGTATCGCTGATGCTGGTGCTGGGCGGCTGGTGGGTGGAGACCTCCAACCTGCGCGCGGGCGGCGTCAAGCTGGCCCGGCGCGTGGGTGCGCGCGAGCTGCGGCCATCGCTCTCGCACGCCGAACAGCGCCTGTCCAACATCGTGGACGAGCTGTGCATCGCCGCGCACATGCGGCGCCCCGAGGTGATGGTGATGCCCCGCACCGACGCCATCAACGCCTTTGCCGCCGGCTGGGACGAAAGCGATGCCGTGGTGGCCGTCACCCAGGGCGCGCTCGACTACCTGAACCGCGAGGAAATGCAGGGCATGGTGGCGCACGAGCTGAGCCACATCCACGAAGGCGACACGCGCCTGAAGATGCGGCTGGCGGGCATGGTGTTTGGCCTGGAGCTGGTCTACAACTTTGGCGATACCCTGCGCGAGCGGCGCGGTCTGGCCTGGTGGTTTGGCTCGGCCATCATGCTGGCGGGGTTTGCCGGCTGGCTCACCGGCCGCATGCTGAAGGCCGCCGTCTCGCGCCAGCGCGAACACCTGGCCGACGCCCGCGCCGTGCAGTGGACGCGCAGCCGCGACGGCCTGGGCGGCGTGCTGCGCAAGGTGATGGCCCAGCGCCGGAACACGCCGGCCGGGTACGAAGTGCACCGCCACACGGGGCTCAACCACCCCTCGGTGCAGCACATGCTGCTGGTGGATGTAGAGGGCCTGGGCAGCCTGGAGCGCCGCCTGGACTCGCACCCCCCGCTGGAGGAGCGTGTGCGCCGCCTCTACGGCCGCAGCATGCAGCCGCTGAAGGTCGAACCCGTGGCCGCTGCCCCCGAACCCGCCTGGCGCCCCGAAAGCGCGGGCCTGCCGGCGGGTGCGACCATTGCCTCGCTGGTAGACCCGTTCGCGCGGCATATGTAAGGCGTGGAGCCTGTCTGGCCCCCGCCTTGGCGTGGGGTCAACGCTGGCTTTTGAACGCCGTAGGTGCCCACCGCGGGCTCAGCGCAACACCAGCACCGGCGCCTTGCTCACGCGCAGCAAGGTGATGGTGGTGCTGCCCACCACCAGGTGGCGGATGCGTGAATGGCCGAACGCGCCCATCACCAGCAAGGTGGCGCGTTGCGTATCCACAAACGCGGGCAGGGCCTGGGTGGGCTCGCCCTCCAGCAGTGTCGCGTGCACGGCCCACCCGGCCTGTTGCAAAAGCGTCTGCGCGGCCTCCAGCTGGCCCCGCGCTTGCGGGGTGTCGGACGCGCACATCACCAGATGGGCGGGCAAGCCCCGGAGCAAGGGGCTGCGCGCCAGGGTGTCGAGCATCTTGTCCGCCGTGGGGCTGCCGTCGTAGGCCACCACAAAACTTTCTGGCTGCGCAAAGTGCTCGGCGGTGGCCACCAGCACCGGGCGCTTGACTGCACGGATCACGCGCTCGACATGGTGGTCCAGGTGCAGCTTGCGCTCGCCCTGCACCTGGTAGTGCTCGCCCAGCACAAACAGCCGTGCGTCGGGCTCCAGCTCCAGCACGCTGTCCACCAGCTCCCCGTGGCGCATGAAACCGTGCACCTGCTGCGCCCCGGCGCTCTTGGCGCGCTCCTCGGCGCGGGCCAGCATCTGGCGGCCGGCCTCTTGCGCCAGTTTGCCGCGCTGGGCATCCAGGTCCGACAACTGTTTGAGCAGCGCCTCCTGCGCGCCCAGGCCAATGGCGCCGCTGAAGTCCGTCACGGCCGTGCTGTCCGGGTCGCGCTCCAGCACATGCAGCAGCGCAAGCGGCGCGCCCAGGCGCTGGGCGGACCACGCGGCCCAGTCAATCACCGCGGCGGTGGTCTTCAGGCCATCAATACAGGCATAGATCGTGTTCATGATTGGCTCCTTAGTGCATCAGTTGTTCGACAGCGCCGGGTTTGTCGTGCATGGAGAAGCGGTCCACCAACGTGGCGCTGGCCTCGTTCATGCCCACCACCTCGACCTCGGTGCCCTCGCGGCGCAGCTTGAGCACGGCTTTGTCCAGCGCGCTCACGGCGGTGATGTCCCAGAAATGCGCGCGGCTCACGTCAATGCGCACCCTGGGCACCACCTCCTTGAAGTCAAACGCGGCGATGAACGCCTCGGACGAGGCAAAAAATACCTGTCCCACCACCTGGTACACGCGGGTGTTGCCGCCGTCTTCGCTCAGGCTGTCCACACGCAGCACACGGCCCACCTTGTGCGCAAAGAAGATGCCCGACAGCAGCACGCCGACGAACACGCCCTTGGCCAGATCGTGCGTGGACACGGTGACCACCACGGTGGCGATCATCACGATGGACGAGCTGGGCGGGAGCTCGCGCAGCTTGCGCACCGAGTCCCAGCTGAACGTGCCGATGCTCACCATGATCATCACCGCCGCCAGCGCGGCCATGGGAATCTGGCTGACCCAAGGACCCAGAAACACCACCATCACCAGCAGCAGCGTGCCCGCCGTCAGGGCCGACAGGCGCCCGCGGCCACCCGACTTCACGTTGATGACCGACTGCCCGATCATCGCGCAGCCCGCCATGCCGCCGATGAACCCTGTGGCAATGTTGGCCACGCCCTGGCCCATGCATTCGCGGTTCTTGTTGCTCGGGGTGTCGGTGAGGTCGTCCACGATCGAGGCGGTCATCATCGATTCCAGCACACCCACCACCGCCAGCGTGGCGGCGTAGGGGAAGATGATCTTCAGGGTCTCCAGGTTCAGCGGCACATCGGGCAGCAGAAATACGGGCAGGCTGCTGGGCAGCTCGCCCATGTCGCCCACGGTGCGGATATCCAGCCCCATCGCCATCGAGACGGCCGTGAGCACCACGATGGTGACCAGCGGCGAGGGAATCGACTTGGTGATGTAGGGAAAGCCGTAAATGATGGCCAGCCCCGCCGCCGTCATGGCATACACCATCCAGCTCACGTTGGTGAGCTCCGGCAACTGCGCCATGAAGATCAGGATGGCCAGTGCATTGACAAACCCCGTGATCACCGACCGCGACACAAAGCGCATGAGCACGCCGAGTTTGAACACCCCCGCCAGGACCTGCAGCACCCCGGTGAGCACGGTGGCCGCCAGCAGGTACTGCAGGCCATGCTCCTTGACCAGCGTGACCATCACCAGTGCCATGGCGCCCGTGGCGGCCGATATCATGCCGGGGCGGCCGCCCGCAAAGGCAATGATCACGCAGATGCTGAACGAAGCGTAGAGCCCGACCTTGGGGTCCACCCCCGCAATGATGGAAAACGCGATGGCCTCGGGGATGAGCGCCAGCGCCACAACGATACCGGCCAGCAGATCGCCCCGGATGTTGGAAAACCAGGTGTTTTTGAAAGATGAAAAGTTCATAGGCATGGGCAACGCAGCCAGCGGTGCGCCGGCGCATTGCGTGTTCAGGGTGCGAGAGGAAAGTGCACTGCCAGCGCGGTGGCCTCTGATGGCTGCCGGTGCGTGGTGTGCGTGCGTTGTGCTGGCGGCAGGCGCCGCGCGGCCGTGTCAGGGCGGCGTCACAGAGCAGAAATAGCCCAGCGGCAAATCACGGCGGGGCGTGAAAACCGTGGTGGTTGAGCAGGGTTGAATTGGCTTGTGCACCGGGTGATTGTAGTTCGGTCGCCTTGAGGGGCGCTGTGCTGCAGGCGGGGTGACCCATGAGGAAGCCGCCTTGCCCCAAGGAGTCAGCGAAGCAGCGTCACAACCCTGTCAAAGCCCCGCCAGACACTCGGTGCCTTGTTTCATCCAGGGACTCTTCATGTCTGGGCATACTCCAACTCGTTCCATTTTCTCTCCACCCCTGTCGCGCCGCGTTGCCGCGCTGGGCATGGTGGCGCTGGCGGCTTCGCTGGCTGCCTGCGGTGGCAGCGACGACAGCAACAACCATGCGGGCGCCACAGCCACGCTGGCGGTGCTGGAGACCACCGACCTGCACTTCAACGTGCGCAGCTACGACTACTTCAAGCTGGCCGAGGACAAGAGCTATGGCTTTGAGCGCACGGCCACGCTGGTGCGTGCCGCGCGCAAGGAGTTTGCCAACACGCTGCTGGTGGACAACGGCGACACCATCCAGGGCACGGCGCTGGCCGACTACGAAGCCACCATCAGCCCCATCCCCTGCACGCAGCAGCTGTCGATGTACAAGGCCATGGGTGCGCTGGGCTTTGACGCCGGCACGCTGGGCAACCACGAGTTCAATTACGGCTTGCCCTTTCTGAACCAGGTGCTGGGCGGCGGGCTGGATGTGGACGGCGTCGATGCCACCAAGAAATGCGCTGGCGCGGGCTTTCCGGTGGTGCTGGCCAACGTGGTCAGCAACAAGAGCAGGAAGCCGCTGGTGCAGCCCTACACGCTGCTGGAGCGCACCCTGGTGGCCAAGAGCGCTGACGGTAAAGAGGTGAAGCTGCCCATCAAGATCGGTGTGATCGGCTTCACCACGCCGGGCATCATGAACTGGGACAAGCGCTACCTCGAAGGCAAGGTCACCACCGAAGGCGCGGTGGAGGTAGCCAGCAAGTACGTGCCCGAACTGCGCGCCAAGGGCGCCGACATCGTGGTGGCGCTGCTGCACGGCGGGCTCGATGGCGCGGCGTATGCGCCCACCATGGAGAACCCCGGTCTGCATCTTTCGAAGGTGGCTGGCATCGATGCCATGGTGATGGGTCACCAGCACGGCGTGTTCCCCGACACGGCGCCCACGCCGGGCTTCAATCTGCCGGGCGTGGACCACAAGGCGGGCACCATCAACGGCGTGCCAGCGGTGATGGCCAGCTCCTGGGGCAAGTCGCTGGGCGTGGTGCAGCTGGCGCTGCAGTGGGACGGCGCCAAGTGGACGGTCAACAAGTCGGCCAGCAAGTCCGAGCTGCGCAACATCCAGAGCAAGAATGCCGCAGGCGCCACGGTGACCGTGGATGCCGACCCGGCCATCGCCCCGCTGATCGAGACCCAGCACCAGGCGGCCATCCAGTACGTGAAGACGCCCATCGGCCAGACCGACTTCCGCATGAGCACGCTGTTTGCCGACGTGGGCGACCCGGGTGCAATCCAGATCGTGAACCAGGCGCAGCAGGCCTATGTGGCGGCCTACATCAGGGCCAGCCTGCCGCAGTATGCGCAACTGCCCGTGCTGTCGGTGAGCGCGCCGTTCAAGAGCGGCTTTCAGGGCGGCGCCGACTACACCGACGTGGCTGTGGGCCCGCTGGCCATCAACAATGCGGCCGACCTGTACCTGTACCCCAACACCGTGTATGCGGTGAAGGTGAACGGCGCGGACATCAGGAACTGGCTTGAAGCCGCTGCCAAGCGCTTCAACCAGATCGACCCGGGCAAGACCACCGAGCAGCCACTCGTCAGCACCTTCCCGGGCTACAACTTCGACATGTTCACCACGGCGGACATGCAGTACGAGATCGACGTGATCCAGCCGGTGGGCAGCCGCATCAAGAACCTGACCTACCTGGGCAAGCCCATCGACGTGGCGCAGGAGTTCGTGATCGCCACCAACAACTACCGCGCCACCAGCGGCAAGAGCTTCATCGACAAGCTCGACGGCTCGGGCACCATCTGGGCCTCGCCGGATGCCAATCGTGACGTGGTGATCGACTACATCCGCAAGAACCCCGCCGTGACGCGCGCTGCCAACGGCGCGGCCAAAAGCTGGCGCTTTGCCAAGGCGACAACGGCCGGCCCGGTGGTGTTCCACTCGGGGGCCAATGCGCTGAGCGTGGCGCAGGCGGCAGGCCTGACCAACGTGTCGCTGCTGGCGGCCGATGATGGCTTGGGCAAGGGTATGTCCAAGTACGCGATCGACCTGTCCAAATAGCCATGGGGCTATCGGCGCGGGCTGTGGAACTGTCCGCGTCTGTTCCCGCTCAATTGCTATAAAAAATATAGCTGTCAGCGCTTTCAGGAAAAGGGCTGCAGCCGTTTTTGGCTAGAATTTTTTGTGCAGCACCGGCTGCAGCAGCACCACCAGCGCGCCAGCCCCGCCGTCCATGGGCCGGGCCTGCACAAAGGCCAACACCTCGCTCTTTTGCACCAGCCAGCGCTGCACGCGGCTTTTGAGCACGGGGCTTTTGCCGGGCGAGCCCAGGCCCTTGCCGTGCACCACGCGCACGCAGCGCATGCCCGTGCGGTGGGCGAGGCGGATGAATTCACCCAGGGCTTCGCGTGCCTCGTCCACGCGCAGGCCGTGCAGGTCCAGCTGGCGCTGAATGCTCCAGTGCCCGGCGCGCAGGCGGCGCGTGATCTCCACGCCGATGCCCGGGCGGCGAAAGCTCAGCTGGTCGTCCGTGTCGAGCAGGGTGCTCACATCGAAGTCGTCGCTGATGGATTCGCGCAGCACGCGTTCCTCGTCCAGCCAGTGCTGCAGCGGCAGGGGCTCGGGGGGCTCGGGCAGGGGCCAGTGCCGGTCGTGGTGCTGCCCGCCAAGGGCCTGCACGGGCCCCACGGCGTCACGGAACAGGTTGCGCTCGGCGCGCTCGCGGCGCTCGGCCTCCAGCGCCTGCTGGCGCAGCCGCGCCTCGTGTGCAGCCCGCTCGGCCAGCGCCTGGCGCAGCGGGGCGAGGTCCTGGAGCGATCGGGCTTTCACGGGGCAAGGTACTCCGCCGCGATGAACTGGGTGATCTGCGCGGGGTTGAAGTTGTCGTCGCTCACAAAGACCAGCACCCGGCGCGGGCCGCCCGGGCCTGGCAAAGGCGCGCCCCAGGCCATGCCCTCGATGTTGTCCAGGCGCTGAAGCCCCAGGTGGGCAAAGTCTGCCACCAGCATTTTGGGCACCGGCGTGTGGTTGCCGGGGGCAAGCGCCTCAATGTCCAGCGTGTCGCTGGCCGCCTCCGCGCCCGCGCCTTGTACGGCAATGCGGTACAGGCGGATCGAATTGCCCACGCCCAGGGTGTAGCTGCGCTCGAGCACCAGCAGGTGGTCGGGCCCGTCGGCCAGTATCTCGCTCACACCGTTGGTGGTGTAGCCGCCGGGCAGGGGGCTTTTGTGCGGCACGGCATCGGGCTGGTAGGCCAGCTGGCGCAGCACACGGCCGCTGGCCACGTCGATGGCGGTGATGCGCACGGGCGCGCCACCGCTGGCGGGTGTGGCGCGGGGGCCGTCTTGCAGCCAGGGGCCTTCCATGGCCAGCCAGGCGGTCTGGCCGTCGGGCGTGAGGGCCAGGCCTTCCAGCGTATCGTTGTCGCGGGGGCCCCGCCGCTCGCCCGGCCGGGGCTGGAACGCCGCGGGCAGCGCGTATGCACGCAGCTGCGCACCATCGGTGGCCCGGCTGGTGCGCAATGCGGGGCCAAAGCCGCGCGCGAAGTCGCCTTCGCTCGTCCACAGGAAGTCTGCGCCCCCGGGCAGCCAGCGCACGGCTTCCGGGTCGGGCACCTCGATGCCATCGGGCGCGCGGCGGCGTGGCGCGTAGGGCTGGCCGCGGGCGTTCAGCAAGGCCACGGCGCCGGTGAATTCGGGCATGGCCAGCGCGCTGGCCGTGTAACGGATGCGCGCGGTGTAAAAGCGCGCAGCATCCATGTTGGAGCGGTCGTCCGACAGCAGGATGTAGCGGTCCCCGGCCGCGTCGTAGTCGATGCCCGAGAGGCCACCCACCGTGGTGCCGCCCACGCTCAGCCCCTGCGCCAACGTGGCCTCGCCAATCAGGCGAAGGCAGGGGCAGGCAGCCGGGGCCGCGGATACCTGCGGGGCAACGGGTTGCGCCGCGCTCTGGGCGGGAGGCGGAGGTGCGTGGGATCCGCAGGCCTGCAGCAGCGCGCTGACCGCCAGCAGGGCAATGGCAAGGCGGCCCGGCTTCACAGCAGTCCCTTCTCGGCCATCGACAGCGCCTGGCCTGGCGCCACGATCACGTGGTCGAGCACGCGCACATCCACCAGCGCCAGCGTGGTCTTGAGGGTCTGGGTCAGCGCCTCGTCGGCGCGGCTGGGCGTCACGCTCCCGCTGGGGTGGTTGTGCGCCAAAACCACAGCCGCCGCCTGGTGGTGCAGGGCGCGCAGCACCACCTCGCGCGGGTACACACTGGTCTGCGTGAGCGTGCCGCGAAACAGCTCCTCCAGCGCCAGCAGGCGGTTCTGGCTGTCGAGGAACAGCACCGCAAACACCTCGTGCCCCTTGGCCGCCAGGTGCAGTTGCAGATAGTGCTTGACGGCATCGGGCGAGTCGAACACCTCGCGTTCGCGCAGCTGCTGGGCCAGGGCGCGGCGGGCCAGCTCCAGCACCGCCACCAGTTCGGCGCGCTTGGCGGGGCCCAGGCCCTTGATGCGCTCCAGGTCGGCCGCGCTGGTGTGCAACAGCCCCGCAATGCCGCCAAAGCCGCCGGTGAGGGCGCCGGTGGTGGGGTCGATGCCGGGCGGGTCGAGCAGCTCCTGCGCCATCTGCAGCACCCCCTTGCCCACGATGCCGGTGCGCAGCAGGATGGCCAGCAGCTCGGCATCGGCCAGTGCGGCGGGGCCGCGTGCCAGCAGTTTTTCGCGGGGCTGGGCGTCGGCGGGCAGGTCTTTGATGGCCATGGAAGAGGAGATGGGACGCGCCAGGAGCGGTGGCTGCGGTAGGGGTTTGCCCGGTTTTCTACAATTGGGGCAGTTTAGAGCGTGTTTTGCACTTTTACGTACCCACGTTGGGTCCAAAGGTCAGTGATCGCAAGGCGCGGACTGCCGCCAAGGCCGGGGCCTTGGCAAGGGCTGCAACGCCGCGAGTGCTGGCCTTTGGGCCCAACCCTCTGGGAAAGCCGGGAAAAGGCCCGGCCACGTTGTTGCAAACCGCTTGCGGTATGGATACCGCGGCGCGTTTTGCGCCTAGTGGCCGGGCCTTTTCCCGGCTTTCGTGGGCACGTAAAAGTGCAAAACACGCTCTTTTGGACTCTCATGACCTCTATTTCCACCTCCCTTCCCACTGTTCAGCCGGGCTCCTTCCTCACGCTGCACTACCGCCTGGCCGGCCCGGCGGGGGATGTGATCAACACTTTTACCGACAAACCCGCCACCCTGTCGCTGGGCACGGGCGAGCTGTCGCCCGCCATGGAACAGCGCCTGCTCGGACTGGCCGAAGGCACGCGCACCACCTTCGAGCTGCCTGCGGGCGAGGCCTTTGGCGAGCGCAACCCCGACATGCAGCAGTGGGTCGCCCGCAAGCTGATGAACGAGCTGGGCGACCCCGACGAAAAATACAACGTGGGCGATGTGGTGCAGTTCCCCACGCCCGACGGGCAGGGAAGCTACGCCGGGGCCGTGATGCAGGTGCGTGAAGACGGCGCCGTGCTGTTCGACTTCAACCACCCGCTGGCGGGCCAGCCCGTGACCTTTGAAGTGCAGCTGATCGGGATTCTGTGATGCAGACGCCGCAAGAAATCCTGCTGGCCGAGCCGCGCGGCTTTTGCGCCGGTGTGGACCGCGCCATCGAGATCGTGGAGCGTGCCATCCAGAAGTTTGGCGCCCCCATCTATGTGCGTCACGAAATCGTGCACAACACCTACGTGGTGAACGACCTCAAGTCCAAGGGCGCGATCTTTATCGAAGAGCTGTCGGACGTGCCCCCGGGCGCCACGCTGGTCTTCAGCGCCCATGGCGTGAGCAAGGCTGTGCAGCAAGAGGCGGTGGCGCGCGGCTTCAGCATTTTTGACGCCACCTGCCCGCTGGTGACCAAGGTGCACGTCGAAGTGGCCAAGCTCGCCAAGGAGGGCTACGAATTCATCATGATCGGCCACAAGGGCCACCCCGAGGTCGAGGGCACCATGGGCCAGCTCGACCACGGCATCCACCTGGTGGAAGACGTGGAAGACGTGGCGCGCGTGCAGCCCGCGCAGACCGAAAAGCTGGCCGTGGTCACGCAGACCACCCTCTCCGTCGACGATGCGGCCGAAATCTCTGCCGCCGTGCGCGCGCGGTTCCCCAGCGTGCGCGAGCCCAAGCAGCAGGACATCTGCTACGCCACGCAGAACCGGCAGGACGCCGTCAAGCTGCTGAGCCCGCAGGTGGACGTGGTGATTGTGGTGGGCAGCCCCACCAGCTCCAACAGCAACCGCCTGCGCGAGCTGGCCGCCAAGCTGGGCACCACCGCTTACATGGTGGACAGTGCCGACGAGCTCAAAGGCGAATGGTTTGACGGCCTCGCCCGCGTGGGGCTGACCGCCGGAGCCTCGGCGCCCGAAATTTTGGTGCAACAGGTCATCGACCGCATCAAGGCGCTGGGCGCAGTCTCCGTGCGCACCATGGCGGGCATCGAGGAGACCATCAAGTTCCCGCTGCCCAAGGGGCTCAAGATCGATGCGACCACGGGCTTGAGCATCACCGAACGCACGCCAGAGACCGGGCCTGCGGGACGCTGAGCGGCGACGCGCCACCGGCCTCTTCAGCAGATGGTGTGGTTTGATGCTTCTGAATTGATAGCTGCTGGCGCTTGATGGATAAGCGCTAGAAGCCAGTTTTGCTTATATTTTGGATGTAAGGCAGGTCAACGGTCTACAGCGCCATCGCAGGCCCGCTCCACAAATCCAGCGGAGGGTCCGCCGCCACCGCGCGCAGGATGTCGGTGCGCGAGATAAAGCCCGACAGCACTCCCGCATCGTCCGTCACCGGCAGGCCGGGCAGGCCGGTGTCCAGCAGCACGGCGGCCACGCGGCGCAACTCCGTGTCGGGCGCCACGGTGGGCACCGGGCTCACCATCACTTCAGACACCGGGCGGCGTGCCAGGTCAATCGCCTGCTTCACCGCGCCGGGCTCGGGCAGCAGATCGAGCGGCGCCATGTCGGCCCGCAGTAGCAGCCCGATCACGCGGCCCAGCGCATCCACCACCGGCGCCTGCGCCACCTTGTTCTCGGCCAGGGTCTGCCAGGCATCGTTCACGCGCACGCCGGGTGCCACGCTCACGCCGCCGGTGGTCATCACATCGCTCACCTTGGTCAGCGGCTGCCGGGCGGGCTGGGGGCCCTGGTCCACCTGTGCATAGGCGCTCACGGCGTCGTGTGTGCGCAGGTTGACGATGGCAGAGGGTGTTGACGCGGCGCCAGGATCGGCCGCCGTGGGGCGCGGCGAGGCCGTGAAGATCGGCCCCGGCTGGCCATCCTGCGCATCCATGGCCCGCGTGCGCAGTGCCTGCGGGCGCTGCACGCTGCGCACCGCAGAAATACGTGCCAGGTTTTCGGGGCCACCCCGGTACATCTGGCCTGACGGGCCGAACACAAAGAACATGCTTTTTCTCCTGCGCGCAGGCCGACCAGCGCGTTGGGGTGAGGGACTGCCTTGCCCATGTTATCGGCAGTTGTGCGGCACCCCTGCAGTCAGCGTTGTGTCTGCATGTTGCGGGCAGCGCCTAAACTGCCTCCCTTTGCCCCATCGGAGCCCTGCATGATCGACCGCGCCGCCATTGCCGCCGCCCGCCGCCAACTGGCCACCCAGCCCGACTTTCTGCGCACCACACCGCTGATGCGCCTTTCCGGCAAGTCTTTGGGCGTGGGCTGTGCCGAGGTCTGGCTCAAGCTGGAGCACCTGCAGGTGGGCGGCAGCTTCAAGGCGCGTGGCATGTTGTACCGCCTGCTGGCCAATCCGGTGCCCGAGAGCGGCGTGATCATTGCCTCCGGCGGCAACGCCGGCATTGCCGTGGCAGCGGCTGCCCAGGCCTTGGGCGTGCGCTGCGAGGTGTTTGTGCCCGAGGTGTCGCCAGAAGCCAAGCGCGCCCGCCTGCGCGCACTGGGGGCCGAGGTGGTCGTCACCGGCGCTGCGTATTCCGAAGCCTTTGAAGCCTGCGTGGCCCGCCAGAAGGCCACGGGCGCATTGCAGGCCCATGCCTACGACCAGCCCGAAGTGGTGGCAGGCGCGGGCACGCTGGCGCTGGAGATGGAAGAGCAGGGCGGCCGCCTGCCCGATACGGTGCTGGTCAGCGTTGGGGGTGGCGGCCTCATCGGCGGCGTGGCCGCATGGGTGGAAAGCCGCGCCCATGTGGTCGCACTGGAGCCCGAACGCGCGCCCACCCTGCACGCCGCGCGCGCTGCGGGCCAGCCGGTGGATGTGGATGTGGGCGGCGTGGCCGCTGATTCGCTCGGCGCCCGCCGCATCGGGACTATTTGCTGGGAAGTGAGCCAGCGCCATGTGCACGACGCGCTGCTGCTGCCCGACGATGCCATCCGCGCGGCCCAGCTGTGGCTGTGGAAGGAGCTGAAACTGGCCGTGGAACCCGCCGCCGCGCTGGGCCTGGCAGCTTTGCAGACCGGCGCCTACAAGCCCCAGCCGCAAGAGACGGTGGCCCTGATTCTCTGTGGCGCCAACTTTGACCCGGCCAGCCTTGCCTGAGCCGTTGCCGACCACCCCTTTAAAATCCAGCAATGCTTGACATTCTTCTCCTCCGCAAAGACCTCGACACCGCCATCGCGCGGCTGGAAACCCGCAAAAAGCCCCAGGCCTTTCTGGACGTCTCCGCTTTCCAGACCCTGGAGTCCGAGCGCAAGACGCTGCAGACCCGCACCGAAGAGCTGCAGGCCCAGCGCAACCAGCTGTCCAAACAGGTCGGCATGCTGATGAGCCGGGGCGACAAGGATGGCGCTGAAGCCATCAAGGCCCAGGTGGCCGCAGGCAAGGTGGAGCTGGAGCAATCCGCCGCCCGCCTCGAACAGATCCAGGCCGAACTGCTGGCCATGCTGGTGGCCGTGCCCAACCTGCCGCACGAATCCGTGCCGGTGGGTAGCGACGAAGCTGGCAATGTCGAAGTGCGCCGCTGGGGCACGCCTGCCAAACTTGATTTCGAAGTGAAGGACCATGTCGATGTGGGTACCCCGCTGGGCCTCGATTTCGACATGGGCGTCAAGCTCTCGGGCTCGCGCTTTACCGTGATGAAGGGCCCGATTGCACGCCTGCACCGCGCACTGAGCCAGTTCATGCTGGACGTGCAGACAGAGGAGCACGGCTACACCGAGTGCTACGTGCCCTACGCCGTGAACGCCGACTCGCTCAAGGGCACCGGCCAGCTGCCCAAGTTCGAGGGTGACCTCTTCGCCGCCAAGAAGGGTGGCCAGGACGGCGAGCCCGTGCCCGACAACGCGGCGCTCTACCTCATCCCCACCAGCGAAGTGCCACTGACCAACTTTGTGCGCGACGTGGTGGTGGCCGAGGCCGACCTGCCCATCAGGCTCACCGCCCACACGCCATGCTTCCGTTCTGAGGCTGGCAGCTACGGCCGCGACACGCGCGGCATGATCCGCCAGCACCAGTTCGACAAGGTCGAAATGGTGCAGATCGTGCACCCCGACAAGAGCTACGAAGCGCTGGAAGAAATGACCCGCCATGCCGAGGCCGTGCTGCAAAAGCTGGGCTTGCCCTACCGCGTGATGAGCCTGTGCACGGGCGACATGGGCTTTGGCGCCGCCAAGACCTACGACCTGGAAGTGTGGCTGCCCGCGCAGAACACCTACCGCGAAATCAGCTCGGTGAGCAACTGCGAAGCCTTCCAGGCGCGCCGCCTGCAAGCCCGCTTCAAGAATGCGCAAGGCAAGAACGAGCTGCTGCACACCCTGAACGGTTCCGGCCTGGCTGTGGGCCGCACGCTGGTGGCAGTGCTGGAAAACTACCAGCAGGCGGATGGCAGAGTGGTGGTACCCGAAGTGCTGCGCCCTTACATGGGCGGAGTGGCGGTGCTGGCGCCCTGAATTTCCTGCTAGAATCGCAGGCTTCGACACGAATGCAGGAGAGGTGGCAGAGTGGTCGAATGTACCTGACTCGAAATCAGGCGTAGTGGCAACACTACCGTGGGTTCGAATCCCACCCTCTCCGCCAATCAAAAGAAGGGTTAGCAGGCACTCGCTTGCTAGCCCTTTCTTCTTGTGGCTCCTCTGAAAACGAGGCCCGCAGCAGAGGTAGCACCCCGGTAAACCGTGTAATCTTGCCGTGTGAACCAAGCTACCGTGACCCGATTCCCCGGCGTACAGCGCCGCGCCGATTGCGGCATCTACCAATTCGGCCTTCGTGCCCCCAAAGACCTCCTCGCCCACTTCCCCGGTGGATGGGCTACCCGTGTCTCGCTCAAGACTTCTGACCTCAGAGAGGCCAATGCCAAAGCAAGAGCGCTGCATGCCGAGTGGGATGCCCGTTTTGAGGCCCTGCGCAAAGGCAAGCCGCGCCCGATAGACATGCCTGTTTTGCGGCGGCGTCTGTTTGAGCATTGGGAGCGCGCTATCGCCCGTCTCGATGAGACGTACAGTGTTGGCGCCGATTGAATCTTGACAGTGTGTGCCGATCCAACTTTGATAGGGGGCGTGTAGCCAGTATCTGCTAGGCTGGCTGTGGATAACTATAGCCTCCTACTGGGCTTGCACCTCCAGACTGGTTTCTGTTTTTCTATTCATTTCTCTGGATTTGATCTTTCCCTTTGCCTCCTTGGAGCTGTGGCGGAAGCGGTAGGACTCATTGCCGGTTTCAACGATGTGGCAGTGATGGGTGAGCCGGTCCAGCAGTGCCGTGGTCATCTTGGCATCACCGAAGACAGCGGACCACTCGGCAAACGTCAGGTTGGTGGTGATCAGAACGCTGGTGTGCTCATAGAGTTTGGACAGCAGATGGAACAGCAATGCTCCACCGGCCTGGCTGAATGGCAGGTATCCAAGTTCATCCAGAATGACCAGGTCCATGCGCATCAAGCTCATGGCTATGCGCCCCGGATTTCCCTTGGCCTTCTCTTGCTCCAACGCATTGACCAGATCCACCGTCGAGTAGAACCGGACACGTTTGGAATGGTGCGTCAGCCCATTGATTCCCAGCGCCGTTGCCAAGTGGGTTTTGCCGGTGCCAGGACCACCAATCAGGACAACGTTCTGCGCATCGTCGGTGAAGCTCAGGTCCGCCAACCTCTTGATCAGCACCTTGTCCACGGGTGAGACCTCGAAGTCGAAGCCAGCAAGATCCCGGTGAATCGGGAAGCGTGCTGCTTTCATCTGGTGGGCAATCGAGCGCATATGCCGATCCACGTCTTCCGCTTGAAGCAGGTGCTCTATCAGCCAGCGCGAGCTCTGAATCGAGGAGCCGCCATCCTGCTCCATAAGGTCAGCCCAGGCACTGACCATGCCATTCAGGCGCAGTGCCTTGAGCCCGCTTTGCACATCGCGTTTGGATTCAGACATGGATGACCCCTTGGTTATCGTTGTGGGTAGGGCGCAAACGGTCGTAGCGCGCGGTATCGGCCAGCGGGAGGTTGGTCAGTTGCAATGTGGTTTTGGCATGCTCCGGCCTGGGTGGCGCATTCAGCCTAGCCAGCACATTGCGCACATGCTCAGCACTGACACTTCCATTGGGCGTGGCACCTTCAAGGACAAGATCAACCGCCACCAGTACTGCGTCCAAGCCCGCCTGCGGCACGCTGGCCAGCACCTGTGCCATGGTGCGGTCACCGCCAGGGTGCCTCAGAAGGGATTTGCGCAAGCGCTGCAAGGGCTCAGGCAAGTCCAAGAACGGCGCACCGTTGCGCAGTGCGCCGGGCTTGCGCTGCACGAGTTCAATGTAGTGCTGCCAGTCATAGGTGACTTGGCCACTGCCCGGCGTGCGGGCGTGGCTGGCGATGATGGTTTGCGCGCAGGCAATGTCCACCCGATTGGGGTACAGACGCGTGCTGACCAGGTGCCCAGCCCATTCGCAAGGAACGGAGTAGCGATTGCGCGCCACCGCCACCAGACATGTACTACTCACCCGCGCGGGCTTCTCCACATACCCATCAAACAGCACAGGCATGGACATGAGGTGGGGGCGCTCCAACTCCAACATCTCTGCCACCGTGAACTGCTTGTGGATCGGATGCACGGAGTCGGACCACACCGAGCGACACCGCTCGCCCAGCCATGCATTGAGTTCGGCAAACGATCCGAAGCGCCTGCTGGCGGCCTCGATCCAGATCCGCCTGCGACTGTCCTGCACGTTCTTCTCCACCACCCCTTTCTCCCAGCCCGAGGCGACGTTGCAGAAGTCCGGATCAAACAGGTAGTGGCTGCACATGGCCGAGAAGCGTGCGTTGACGATGCGCCCCTTGCCTTTCTTGACCTTGTCCACCGCCGTCTTCATGTTGTCGTAGATGCCACGCCTGGCAACGCCTCCCAATGCATGGAAGGAGCGGGTATGGGCATCGAACAGCATCTCATGGCCCTGCCCAGGGTAGGCAACAAGCCAGAAGGCACGACTGGCGCAGAGCTTCAGATGGGCCACTTGCAGTTTGTAGAACACTCCACCAACCAGCAGTCCTTCCTCACTCCAGTCGAACTGGAAGGCCTCGCCCAACTCGAAGCTCAGCGGCACAAAGGCCTTGGCGGGATCCTTGGCGCTATCCACCCGCCATGCTCGAATGAAGTCAGTCACGGCGCTATAGCCACCCCGGTATCCCTGAGCCTGGATCTGGGCAAACAGCGCCTTGCCACTGCGCCTTGCGTTCTTGGCCCGGTGCGCATCCGTGCGCAGGGCCTGCTCCAGCACCGCCACAAATGGCGTGAGCTTGCCATCAGCCTTCTTGCGCTCGTACTTCGGGGGTATGTCTCCGGGGGCCTTGAGCCACTTCTTGACCGTGTTTCTGGCCAGTCCCGTTCTTCTGCAAATCTCTCCGTCAGAGAGTTGATCGCGCCACTTCATGCGCCTGACCTTGCCAATCATGTCCATGGTGATCACCTCTTACATCCCTGCTGAAAAATTCAGCAGGGCAGTTGAACACCCCTGTCAATTTTGGATCGGCACCAGACCTTTCAGACTGTCAGTTTTCGGTCGGCGACAACATTCGGGGTTTCTCCTCTGGAGATTGGTGGATTCGGGACTGTCCCACCCTCTCCGCCAGTATCCAAAGGGTTTGCTGCTATGAAAATAGAAGCAAACCCTTTCTGGTTTCCGGGCCTGCCTTCCGGTCCTTTGGCGGGGGGGGCGGCCAGGTCTTCAAACTGCGCGCGCATGTCTTCCTGAGCCGTCGGCACCGCCGAAAGGCTGAAGCTACGGGTCTTCCCATCCAAAGAACAACCTGCCATCCGGAATCATGGGTGATCAGGGTCAGGGTGCGGCACTGATCTCTCTTGCCAGGCGCATGCCCACCAGCGTATAGCGCGTCTGCGGGCTGTTCCAGTTGCGGTAGCCGCAGCGCGCATAAAAAGCCCAGGTGTGCCAGGAGCCGCCGCGGCGCACGCGCACCGTACCGTGAGCGGGGCCGCGGGGGTCGTTGCGCGGGGAGTGGGCGTAATAGTTGTCCCCGTGCCAGTCCGCCACCCATTCCCAGGCATTGCCCAGCATGTCGTGCAAACCGAAGGCATTGGCTCCATAGCTGCCGACTGGCGCGGTGAAGGCGTGGCCGTCGTTGCCGGCCAGCGCATGCTGTTGCCAGCGCGGCCACAGTGGTGCAGCCGCCTGGTCAAAGGTATTGGCGGTGTGCAGCAGGCCTTGTGGATCGTCGCCGTGCGGGTAACGCGTGCGGGTGCCGGCGCGGCAGGCGTACTCCCATTCCGCCTCGGTGGGCAGTCGGTAGTGGTGGCCCTCGGTGCGGCTCAGCCAATCAGCGAGGGCCATGGCGTCATTCCAGGTAACGTTGACCACCGGGTGGTCGTCGCCTTGGGCAAAGCCCGGGTCGCGCCAGGAATAGCGTGTATCGCGGCCTTCGAAAGCATCGCCCCGCACGGTGGTGGCCGGGTCGTAGCGGGGGTTGTAGCCATAGCCGCCCGTTCCGTCTGCCTCGGACTCCGCACGGTAGCCTGAGGCCTGGACAAAACGCCGGAACTGCCCCACGGTGACTTCATGCTGGCCCAGGTAGAACGCCTGGCCGATAGTCACCCGGTGGGCGGGGCCTTCGTCGGCCAGATCGGTGAAACGCGCGGCCTCCAGTGTGGGATAGGCGCGGGCCAGGGATTCTGGCGGCTCGATTCCACCCATGGTGAAACTCCCGGCAGGTACACGGACAAACACCATGCCGAGGGTGTTTGTCCAGGTGGCAGTGCGGGCTGTTGGTGCGGAGCCGCGGGCGACTTCCGCGTGGGCGGCTGCGCATACCAAAGCGATCAGCGCAAACGCTGGTGCACGGAACAAGCACCATGACGCATCCCTGGCCATACAGGCGAACGGCGGGAAGGCGCACCGGCGGGGGGCCACAGGGTTCATCGGCTTGTCCAGATAGCGAGGCTGCCAGTGTATGCCCGGGCGGCCCGGCAGCCTGTGCGGGTGTTCGCTTGCAGGCGATTCGCCCTTTAGCTGGCGAGCAATCGCTGCTTGTTTTCCCGCGTCTTGCGCGCATGTTCGCGCATGATGAACTCGGCCCGCATGCCCTCGCGCCGCTCGATCGCGGTCACCAGGTCACAGTGGTCGTGGTGGGCCCGCTCAATGAACTCGTATTCGAGTTGCGGTGCTACGCCCTGCATGCTGACCGCCGTCGCCGCCGCCATGGGAATCTTGGAGATGCATTCGATGGCATCGATCAGCGGTGCGCTGTCGGCCGCCTGCAGCAGGGCGCTGTGAAACCGCGCGTTGATCAGCATCCATTGCCGCGCATCCAGCACCCTGCCGGCGTCCCGGGCCCGCGCCAGCAGCATCTGGCCCTGTTCCAGGCAATCGCGAAGTACCTGCAGGTTCTGGGTGTCTGCCCCTTGCTCGGCCACCAGCCGGGCGGCCATGCCTTCCAGCGTGCCGCGCACCTCGATGGCGTCGCTCAGGTCCTTGGGGTTGAAGGACTTCACGCGGAATCCGCGCGTGGGCAGGCGCTCGAGCAGACCGTCCTTGGTCAGCTCCTCGAACGCCAGCCGGATGGGCGTGCGCGATACGCCCAGGCTCTCGGCCAGTTGCAGTTCCACCAGCCGCTCACCCGGCGCGTAGTCGCCCGCGATGATCCTGCGCTTGATCTCGTTGACGACAGAAAGGATTTGGGTAGCCATAGAAGTTCCAAAGCGTGGGGAAGGATTTTGCACGCAATTGCCGTGCATTGAACAATCCGTTGCCTGGCGCCGGGCGGGTGGTGTGCAACCTTCCTCAGGGGCGTGAAGCACTCTAGTGGCGATACGGGTAAACCCTTGAATTGTCGATATTGCATGCAATTTGTGGAATTTTTATAGACCATCGGATTATTTTGTGCTGCAATGCATGCATTGTTCAGGCCACAGTTCGTGGTCACCTACCAGGAAAACCAGGCATGCTGAAGTTCGTCACCATCGCGCTCCCGCGTTTCCCCGTCCGCCGTAAAGCATGCAAATTGCTGGCTTTTGGTTTGTTCTCTTCGGCGCTGCTCGTGCCCGGCGTGGCACCTGCCAACTCCGCCTGGCCCACAGCGCCGGTGACCTTCGTGGCGCCGTTCTCTGCCGGTGGCGGGGGCGACACGCTCACGCGTCTGTATGCCCAGCAGCTGACCGGGCCGCTCAATACGTCCGTGGTGGTCGAGAACAAACCCGGCGCTGGCGGCAACATTGGCACGGCCTTTGTGGCCAAGGCGCCGGCAGACGGCCAGACGGTGGTTTTCGGGACCATGGGAACCATGGGCACCAACCACTTCCTGTACAAGCGTACTGGTTATTCCATCAACGATTTCGAGCCCGTAGCGCTGTTTGGAACCACGGCCTTGGCCCTGGTGGTGGGCAAGGATTCGCCGTTCAAGACGGTGGGTGAACTGCTTGCCTACGGCAAGAAGAACCCTGGCAAGCTCTCCTGCGCATCCGGTGGCAACGGCACGGCATCACACCTGGCCTGCGCGATGCTGCAGCAGGAGGCCGGCATTGAAGTGGCGCATGTGCCCTACAAGGCATCATCCACTGCCATCATCGACGTGATGAGTCGGCGCGTGGATTTCTTCATCGACGTCACTCCGGTGCTCACACCCCAGATCAATGGCGGCACGCTGCGCGCCCTGGCCGTCACGATGAAGAAGCGCGTACCCACGCTGCCCAGCGTGCCGACGCTGGCAGAGAGCGGTTTGCCCGATTACGAGATGTTCAGCTGGGACGGCATGTTCGCGCCCAAGGGTACGCCGGACGACCGCCTGGACCGCCTGCACGCAGCCGTGCAGACCGCGCTGAAGAGCCCCGAATTCAACAAGACCATGACCGAGCGCGGTGTGCTGCTGCAGCCCCTGTCGCGCCAGGAATTCGCTGCACTGGTGCAGCGCGAGTTCGGCCGCATGGGCGCGGTCGTGAAGCGCCTGGGCATCACCATCGACTGAGAGGGCGAGCACGGCGGCGGACGGGCCAGCCCGCTGCCACTGCGTCGCATTTTTTAATTCAGGCAAGTGGCTGGCGCTGGCTGTGCGGAAACACGCACGTCCGGTTGCCCGCCCGGCACCACCCCGGTTGCCGCAGAAAACACACCGACCACCATGTCCGATTTCAAGAAATTTGATGCCGCAGGGCAAACCATCCACATCCGCAAGGACCTGCGTGTGCCCATGCGCGACGGCATCGAACTGGCGGCCGACGCCTACCACGGCGCGCTGGACAAGCCGCGCCCCGCGCTGGTGGCGCTCAGCCCCTACGGCAAGGAGCTTCAGGCGCTGGCGCTGACCACGCCGCCGCAGAAGCGCCCCAGCCCCATGTGGGACGGTTGCATCGAGGCTGGCGACATCGCCCGCATCGTCAAGGAAGACTACGTGCATGTCATCGGCGACGTGCGCGGCTCCGGCCACTCGGGCGGCGAGCACATCGGCAACTACAACGCCGGCGGCGTGTCGCTGGGCCAGGATGCCTACGACTTCATCGAATGGGTGGCGGCCCAGCCCTGGTGCGACGGCAATGTCGGCATGGTCGGCATCTCCTACTTCGGCTCCATGCAGGTGCTGGCCGCGGCCGAGCGTCCGCCCAGCCTCAAGGCGATCTTTATCAGCGGTGGGCACTTCGACTTCTACGAGACCACCTACCACGGCGGCATCATGTGGTTCATGCCGCGCGCGGCGCGCGAGGGCCGGGGGGGCGACTCGGGCTGGGCGTTCACCGACGGCGTGAAGTCCCGCATGATCGAGAAGTACCCGCCGCAAGAACTCAAGCAGCTGGTGGCCCAGCGCCTGCAGGACCCGGACATCGCCGCCTGGCCCAACCTGGTCCATGTGCTCAACTACCCCAAGAACCACGAAGCCTGGTTCGACATCGTGATGAACGAGCTGGATGGCCCCTGGTACGAAGAGCGCAACCCGATCACGCTGGCGCCCCACATCGACATCCCCGTTTACCTGCAGCTGGACCAGGGCCGCGGCTGGACGCTGGACGGCACCATCGAGCTGTTCCATGCGATCAAGGGCCCCAAGAAGCTGGACATCGGCCCCTACCCGCCGATGCAGTCACGCCCCTTCATCGAAGAGCACGACAAGATGTTCCGCTGGTATGACCACTGGCTCAAGGGCATCGACAACGGCATCATGGACGAGCCGGCGGTGAGCGTGTTCGTGGAGGGCTCGCGCCAGCTGCTGCGCGCCGAACAATGGCCGCCCAAGAAGATCAACTACCAGGCGCTGTACCTGCGCCCGCGCGGCAAGCTGTCGCTCGAGTTCGCGTCCATGGGCGCCGAATACGCAGCGCCCGACGGTTTCTACCAGGCGCCGCTGACGGTGACCGACAAGGTCGAGATCCTGAGCTGGACCACCGACAAGTTCGAGGACAGCGTCGAGATGATTGGCACCGGCGCCGCGCACATCTTTGCCGAGATCGACCAGAGTGACACCAACTTCATCCTGCGCCTGTGGGATGCGGCCCCCACGGGCAAGCGCCAGCTGATCACCACCGGCTACCTCAAGGCCTCGCACCGCGAACTGGACGCGGCGCGCACCACCGCGGGCAGCCCCGTTCACCCGCACACGCGCAGCGTGCCGGTGGAGCCGGGCAAGATCGAAGAGTACGTGCTGCGCCTGTACCCCTTTGCCAACACCTTCAAGCCAGGCCACCGCCTGGTGGTGGAGCTGTCAAACAACGAGCCGCTCGCCGACGAGCACAACGCCCTGCTGCCGCCGGATGCCTACCACCTGCCGGTGGGCCGGCCCGTCACCCACAAGATCTACCGCGACGCGGCGCACCACTCGCGCCTGGTGCTGCCGTTCACCGTCGGCTAGGCGGCTGGCAGACTCTTGCAACAGCCCTGCAAAGTCGCGGGCACGTGCAAAGAAAAGCGCGCCCTGCGGGGCGCGCTTTTCCATTTTCTGGAGTGCCGGTTGTGTTGCACGCGTGACCTGCTGCGGCCCCCGCTGCTCAACGCGGCGGAGCCGCTTGGTGTGGCGCGGGAGTGCTGTGCCCCAGGCCATGCGGCATCCCATCGGCGACGAGGCGATTAATAGCTATTTTTGGCCAATATCGCTTATTCAGAAAGCGTTTATAGCTATCAAAAATGTAGCAAATTTGTGTCAATCTGCCGCAGCGGCCAGTGCCGCCAGCGCCGCTGCCACATCCGCTTCGGCCACGCCGGCTGCAAGTGCCAGTTGCCCCGCCAGCGCACGCAGGCCTTCGCGTTGCAGCCGCGCAATGGCCTGGCCTGCTTCCTTGGGGGCTTCAAACCCGGTGCTTTGCAGCAGCAGGCGGCCGTCGGCGTCCACCAGCTTGAAGTAGAACTTGCCGTCGGCCTCGCGGTATTGCTTGAAGGACGGCAACGCGGCTTTGGCCGCTTTGGCCGGCTTGGCAGCCGCCGCGCCCTGCACCAGGCTGCGCAGGCCCACGGCGGCGCGCAGTTCGCGGAGGAAGGGCGTGGCCAGCGCGCGGGCGCGCTCGGCGCCCGCCAGCAGGGTCTGCTCGATGCGGGCGGGGTTGTGGATGAGCTCTTCGTACTGCGCGCGCATGGGCGCAATCACCTGGTCTACGCGCTCGAACAGGGTGTTCTTGGCATCGCCCCAGGCGATGCCGTCGGCATAGGCCTGGCGCAGGGCGGCTGTCTCTTCGGGGGTGGCAAAAGCCTGGTAGATCTGGAACAGGGCCGAGCCTTCCACCTCCTTCGCCTCACCGGGCGCGCGCGAGTCGGTCAGGATGCCGCCGATCAGTTTTTTCAGCTGCTCGCGCGAGCTGAACAGTGGGATGGTGTTGTCGTAGCTTTTGCTCATCTTGCGGCCATCGAGCCCCGGCAGGGTGGCCACGTGCTCGTCAATGGCGGCCTCGGGCAGCACAAAGTGCTCGCCATAAAGGTGGTTGAAGCTGGCGGCCATGTCGCGTGCCATCTCGATGTGCTGGATCTGGTCGCGGCCCACCGGCACCTTGTGCGCCTTGAACATCAAAATGTCCGCGCCCATGAGCACCGGGTACATGAACAGGCCTGCGGTCACGCCGTCGTCCTGCTCGCGCCCGGCGGCGATGTTCTTGTCCACACTGGCCTTGTAGGCGTGCGCGCGGTTGAGCACGCCCTTGCCGGTCACGCAGGTCAAGAGCCAGGTCAGCTCGGGGATTTCGGGGATGTCGGACTGGCGGTAGAACGTGACGTGCTCGGGGTTCAGCCCTGCGGCCAGCCAGCTGGCCGCAATTTCCAGCGTGGAGCGCTGTATGCGCACCGGGTCTTCGCACTTGATGAGCGCGTGGTAGTCGGCCAGAAAGTAAAAACTCTGCACGCCCGGAGTGAGGCTGGCCGCCACCGAAGGGCGGATGGAGCCCACAAAGTTGCCCAGATGGGGCGTGCCCGTGGTGGTGATGCCGGTGAGGTAGCGCGTAATGCTCATGGGAACGGTGTCAGCAAACAAGAGAGGGAAAAATCAGCGCAGGAGCGATGTGAGCGGCGTCAGCAGCAGGTTGATGGTGGTGTAACCCAGCGACATCAATGGGCGCAGCCACAGCGAGCCCAGCACCCCGGCCACCACCAGGCCCAGCACGATGAAAAAACCGTAGGGCTCGATGCGCGAGACCAGGTGGGCCTGCTTCCAGGGCAGCAGGCCGACCAGGATGCGCCCGCCATCGAGCGGCGGCAGCGGAAACAGGTTGAAGGCCCACATCACCAGATTGACCAGCACACCGGCGCGCGCCATCTCGATGAAAAAGCGCTCTTCCACGCCCGAGCCCACCAGCGCCACCAGCAAGATCGCCCAGCCAATCGCCTGGACAAAGTTGGACGCCGGGCCCGCCAAGGCCACCCACACCATGTGTTTCTTGGGGTTGCGCAGGTTGCCGAAGTTGACCGGCACCGGCTTGGCATAACCAAAAAGGAAGGCGCCCGAGGTGGCGAAGTACAGCATCAGCGGCATCAGGATGGTGCCGATGGGGTCGATGTGCTTGATGGGGTTCAGGGTGATGCGGCCCATCATGTACGCGGTGTTGTCGCCAAAGTGGCGCGCGGCGTAGCCATGGGCTGCCTCGTGCACGGTGATGGCAAACAGCACCGGCAGGGCGTAGATCAGAACGGTTTGGATGATGTTTTCCACCGGGCGATTGTCTCAGGCTGTAAATTGCTGCAAAAAAGAGAGCTGCCAGCGCTTATTGGATAAGCGCTGGAGGGTGATTTGGCTTGAAATAGAAGGTGCGATCAAAGCCCCAGGGCCTGCACGCTGCCGCGGCCTTCGCGGATCACTTCAGGGTCGCCGCCCGCGCCCATGGGCGTCAGGTCCACCACGGTGGTGGGCTCCAGCGGGCAGGCGCCCGCGTCCACGATGGCGTCCAGCAGCTTCTCGTAGCGGTCGCGGATCTCTTGCGGGTCGTTCAGGGGCTCGGTCTCGCCGGCCGGGATCAGCGTGGTGGCCAGCAGCGGGGCGCCGTGCAGTTCCAGCAGCAACTGCAGACCCTTGCGGTCGGGCACGCGCAGGCCAATGGTCTTGCGCGACGGGTGGCTCACCCGGCGCGGCACTTCCTTGGTCGCTTCGAGGATGAAGGTGTAGGGGCCGGGCGTACCCAGCTTGAGCAGCCGGTACTGCCGGTTGTCCACGCGCGCGTAGTTGGCCAGCTCCGACAGGTCGCGGCACAGCAGGGTCAGGTGGTGTTTGTCGTCCACCTGGCGGATGCGGCGCATGCGGTCCACTGCGTCCTTGTCGTCCAGGTGGCACACCAGGGCGTAGCTGGAGTCGGTGGGCACGGCCAGAATGCCGCCCTTTTGCAGCAGCATGGCGCCCTGCTTGAGCAGGCGAGGCTGCGGGTTGTCGGGGTGAACTTCGAAATACTGGGCCATGCAGGGGGACTCTCAGGCCACAGGGTGGCAAATACGATCGGCCAGCAGTTCCCACACGGGGGTGAGAGCACCGGGCAAAGGCGGCAAGGTGCCCAGGTCGGTGTGCGATTCGTCGGGGCTGTGAAAGTCGCTGCCACGCGAGGCGGCCAGGTCAAATTCTTTGGCCATGGCGGCGTAGGTCACGTATTCGGCCGCGCTGTGGCTGCCGGTGACCACCTCCACCCCGCGTCCGCCGTGCTGCTTGAACTCGGAAAACAGCGCGTATTCCTCGTTGGCGCTGAACTTGTAGCGCGCCGGATGCGCAATCACGGCCATGCCACCGGCTTCGGTGATCCAGCGCACCGCATCACCCAGGGCGGCCCAGCGGTGCGGCACATAGCCGGGCTTGCCCTCGGTGAGGTATTTGCGAAACACCTCCGAGGTTTCTTTGCACACGCCCGTTTCCACCAGAAACCGCGCAAAGTGCGTGCGCGAGATCAGCGCCGGATTCCCCACAAACTGCAGCGCGCCTTCGTAGGCGCCCTGGATACCCACCTGGGCCAGCTGATCGGCCATGTCTTTGGCGCGCTCCCCCCGCCCCCCGCGGGTAGCAGCCAGCCCCTGGGCCAGCTGCGGGTTGTCGGGGTCAAACCCCAGGCCCACGATGTGGACGGTGGTGTCGGCAAACGTGACGGAGATTTCGACGCCGGTGAGGTAGGCCATGCCCTGTGCACGGGCCGCAGCCGCGGCGCGGTGCTGGCCGCCGATCTCGTCGTGGTCGGTCAGGGCCCACAGCTCCACCCCGTTGGCCTTTGCGCGTGCGGCCAGGTCCTCCGGGGTCAGGGTTCCGTCGGATACCACGGAATGGCAGTGCAGGTCGGCGTTCAGTATGGATGTCACCGGGGCATTTTAGGGCTTGTACCGATACGCGCGCTGCCGCGCCCGGCAACACTGGTGGCAGGGGAATGGGCACGCCGGGGGCCGCAAAGCCCCCAGGTCTTGCAGGCGGCGTAGGCTACGATCGACCATCAATGTAAACAAATGTTGCGCTTGGGGCGTTGATGAACAGTGTTCCCCATTGCGCTTCACGAGGAAGAAAAAATCATGCAACTCGACAATATCCGCGTCTCCCGCAAGCTGTGGGGGGCGTTTTTGCTGCTGATGCTGGTCATGCTGGTGATCTCCGGCTTTCAGCAGTACCGCGCCAACGCCTCCATGGGCGGCGCCATGGACAGCGTGGTCGAGATTGAAGAGCGGATCTCCGCCGCCGTGCGCTGGCGCGGCGCCACCGAAACCGCCGTCAACATGGTGATGGGCGCTGCCGTCACCACCGACGCGGTACTGGCCCAGCAGTACGACGCCAAGGTCAAGGAGATCATTGGCAACATCAACAAGGTCCAGGAGGACATCGTGGCCCGTGCCGCGGCGCCCGAGGAAAAGGCCGCGCTCGACAAGGTGTTGGCCGAGCGCAAGGTGGTGCTGGCCGCCACCGCCAAGGCCTGGGAGCTCAAGGGTGCAGGCGACGCCGTGGCCACCCAGCAGTTTGCCGACAATGAATTTGCCCCCATGGTGGCGCGCTACCTCAAGGCACAGGACGACTTTGTCGTCATCCTGCAAAAGCGCCGCGACGAGATCCGTGCCGAAGCCACCCAGCGCCGCGTGGCCTACGCCGTCCAGGGCCTGGCGGCATCGGCCGTGCTGATCGTGATCATGCTGCTGCTGGCCTGGAAGCTGGTGCGCTCCATCACCGTGCCGCTGGATGAAGCAGTGGCCACCCTGGACGCCGTCGCTGCGGGCGATCTGACGCGTGAGCTGCACTCCACCCGCAAGGACGAGTTCGGCCACATGCTGCGCTCGCTGTCGGCCATGACGCAGCGGCTGCGCGGCGTGGTGAGCGAAGTGCGCTCGGGCGTGGATTCGGTGTCCTCCGCGTCGATAGAAATCGCCAACGGCAACCACGACCTTTCGGCGCGCACCGAACAGACTGCCTCCAACCTCGAAGAAACCGCCGCCAGCATGGAGCAGTTGACGGCCACCGTGAGCCAGTCGGCCGACACGGCGCGCCAGGCCAACCAGCTGGCGGGCACCGCTGCGCAGGCAGCAGCCCGGGGCGGCGAGGTGGTGGGCCAGGTGGTGACCAGCATGCAGCAGATCACCGAGAGCTCGCGCAAGATCAGCGACATCATCGGCGTGATCGATGGCATTGCCTTCCAGACCAACATCCTGGCGCTGAACGCCGCGGTGGAAGCCGCCCGCGCAGGCGAGCAGGGCCGGGGTTTTGCCGTGGTGGCCAGCGAGGTGCGCAGCCTGGCCGGGCGCAGCGCCGAGGCCGCCAAGGAGATCAAGCGGCTCATCAGCGCCTCGGTGGAGAACGTCGAGTCCGGCTCGGCCCAGGTTACCCAGGCCGGGCAGACCATGGGCGAGATCGTCTCCAGCGTGCAGCGGGTGAGCGACCTCATCGGCGAAATCACTGCATCGGCCACCGAGCAGCGCGACGGCATCGCCCAGGTCAACCAGGCCGTGACGCACCTGGACCAGATGACCCAGCAAAACGCCGCGCTGGTGGAGGAATCCACCGCCGCCGCCGCCTCCATGCGCGACCAGGCGCAGCGTCTGGCCGAGGTGGTGTCGGTGTTCAACGTAGGCGCGGTGGCCGTGCGCGCCCCCACTGCACCCCGCCCGGCACCGGCACCCGCTGCGCCCCGGCCAGCACCCGCAGCCCGCACGGCGCTGGGCAACAAGCCCCCAGCCTCCAGGGCTCCAGCAGCCGCGCGCCTGGGGTCCAGCGCCGCGCCGACCCCCGCATCCACCGCGCCCGCCCCACGCGCTGCCGCCAAGGGCAGCGATGAAGACTGGGAAAGCTTCTGATTTGATAGCTGGCGGCGCTTGATGGACAAGCGCTGGATGGCAAAAATATCCTCCATCTGGCATCCACCTTGCAAAGGCAGCTTCGGCTGCCTTTGTTGTTGGTATTGCCTGCGGTATGGGCCCATGCTGCATATCACCTGCAAAATCTGCACCGCAATAATTGATATAAATATCAAAACTAGCTATATTTGCTGAATATTTTGATTTAAATATCAATTGCAAACCCTTCAAGAACTCGGCGAAGCGGTCGCCACACGCCGCAAACTGCTAGGCCTCAAGCAAGGCGAGGTCGCGGCCCAGGCGGGTGTCACGGCGGAATCCCTGTCGCGCTTCGAGCGTGGCCGGTCGGCCGAATTCGGCTCACGCAAGCTGCTGGCCGTGCTGGCCGTGCTGGGGGCTGAGCTGGACATCGTTGTGCAAGGCCAGGCCGGCAACCTGGACGAACTGCGCCGCGAGCGCGCGCAGACCCCGGCCCCCCGCGCGGCCAGCGCCCCCGGGACCTTCAATACATCGGAGAGCCGGTGATGCAGTTGTCCGTCTACGTGCTGGGCCGCGAAGTGGCCACGCTGGAACAGTCCGGCGACTTCAAAAGCGTGCTCACCTACCACCCGCACGTCGCCGCAGACGATTTTGTCTCCCTCACCATGCCCGTGCGGCTGGAAAGCTACGTGTGGGACGACCAGCTCCCGCCCGTGCTGCAAATGAACCTGCCCGAGGGCTACCTGCTGCAGGTGCTGCAAGAACAGTTTGGCCCGCACATCGGTGCCAGCCCCATCGCCCTGCTGTCGGTCATCGGCCGCAACATGGTGGGTCGCCTGCAGGTAGCTGCGCCCGGCGCGCAGCTCAACGAACCCGCCCAGCCCATCGAAGTGGCCGCGCTGCTTAAAGGCGACAACTCCGAAGCCGCCTTCGCCGCGCTGGTGCGCCAGCACGCCACCAGCGGCGTATCGGGCGTGGTGCCCAAGTTTCTGGACGCGCAAACCACCGCCGCGTCCTATCAGGCCGAAACCTCACCCCGAACCGTTCAGGCTGAGCCTGTCGAAGCCCTACACCCACTCCGCGCTCCACTCGCCCCCCACCAAAAAGCCAGCCTCACCACCCGCCGCCACATCATCAAAGGCTCCAGTGCCCAGCTGCCCTACGTTGCGCTCAACGAGCACCTGTGCATGCAGGTGGCCCGCAGCGTCATGCCCGCCGCCCAAACCGAAGTGTCGGACGACGGCCAGGCCCTGGTGGTGCACCGCTTTGATGTGGACGAACACGGCCAGCCGCTGTGGGGCATGGAAGACTTTTGCAGCCTTCTCGGCCTGCGCCCCGCCGCCAAATACGACACCACCTGGGAGCGCATCGCCAAAGCCGTGCGCGACCACGTGCCCGGCGCACAGCGGCTGGCCACCTTTCGCCAGCTGGCCACCACCTTGCTGCTGACGCATGCGCTGCGCAACGCCGACTGCCACGCCAAAAACCTGGCCCTGCTCTACACCAGCCGGGCCAACGCCCACCTGTCACCCGCTTACGACATGCTCACCACCAGCGTGTACCCAGGCTTTCAGCACAACCCGCCCGCTATCGACTTCATGGGCAAACGCACCTGGGCGCCCGGCAAAAACCTGCAAAAGTTCATCGCCGCCACCTTTGGCATCCAGCCCAAAGAGCAACAGCACATGGTGCAAGCCATCAGCGACGCCGTGGCCGATGTGGCGCCCCAGGTGCGCCAGGCCATGGCGCAGCACCCCGGGTTTGAAGACATTGGCAAACGCATGCTGATGGCCTGGGCTGAAGGCGTGCAGGGCCTGCGCGATGCGCGGGTGTATGTGGTGGGGGAGTGGAATGCGGGGGCGGCGTTTGAGGGGTTTTCAGCGCCGCCCAAACTGGTGAGCCCATAAGAAAAAAATCGGCCGCTCGCCCTTGCTGGGTGGGCGGTAACTTGAATCAGAGGAAAACAACAATATGCCAACGTTGCAATGGGTCGGTAAAGACAAGGTGGTGAACCACCATCTCGACGTGCCTTTTCGGGTACTCAACAAAGTGTCCAGCTTTCGCGCTCCCGAAGGCACTCCGGCGAATAGCACCGACAACCGCATCATTCACGGCGATAACCTGGAAGCGTTAAAGAGCCTGCTGCCAGAGTTTGAGGGCAAGGTGAAGTGCATTTACATTGACCCGCCTTACAACACCGGCAACGAGGGTTGGGTGTACAACGATGCCGTCAATGATCCCAAGATCAAACGCTGGCTGGGTCAAGTGGTGGGTAAGGAGGGGGATGACCTGTCGCGGCACGACAAATGGCTTTGCATGATGTATCCGCGCCTGAAGTTGCTACACCGGCTTCTTCATCCGGAGGGTGTGCTGTTTGTCAGCATCGATGACGACGAGGCTCATACCCTACGCTTGGTTCTAGACGAGATTTTTGGAAGACATGCAAGGCTTGCGACGTTCGTTTGGCGTACCGACGGTAACTTCGACAACCAAGCAAAGATTAAGAATTGCCATGAGTACATCTACATGTACTCAAAATCACCAGACGCTTTCCCTTATCCCTCGGTGGTCGATCCCGCCACGCCAGCGGATAGCAAGCTGTTCCGTCCCGTCATTCGAAACACTGTAGTGAAAAACGGTACCAAAAACCCGCCGTCAGAGATAACCCTGCCGATCGGTTTCCCCGCAGACTTTGAGGCAGGGACGATCGCCCGAAGGACAGACAAGTGGCCGCACTTCTTGAAAACCGCCAAGGTCGCAGGCGGTACCTTGACCAACGAGGTCACCATCAAGAGCGGCTGGAGTTCGCTCGATATGTTGCAGGCCTTCATATCAAATAATTTTAAGCCGCTGCTTGATCGCAAGCAGCAAGAAACTGTCTTCCGGCTCATGCCTTCTGGCGCTATCGAGAGCGTGAAGACTCGCAAGCCGAGTCATGTCATTACTGTCCTGACGGGCCAAGGCAGCACTCAGGCAGCCTCGGCTGACTTAGCTGAGCATGGGATCACGTTTTCCTACCCGAAACCGCGCAGCTTGGTCCGATATCTCATCAGCATGATCGATGACGAAGAATGTATTGTTCTCGACTCCTTTGCGGGCTCCGGCACCACTGCGCATGCTGTTCTCGATCTCAATTTTCAAGAGGGCGAGAGGCGTCGCTTCATTCTTATTGAGATGGAAAGCTACGCGTCTTCGCTGACTTCCGAACGCGTCAAAGCGGCAATTAGGGGCGAGACTGATACCTCGGATCGACCTGCGCTGGGGGGGGCTTCGACTACTACACGATCGGCGAGCCCATATTCCTGCCTGACGAAAACCTCAACGAGGCCGTTGGTACTGAAGCCATCCGCGCCTATGTGGCCTACAGCGAAGGTATTCCGTCTGACGATCAAACCACGGCGGAGAACCCGCACAGCCCGTACCTTTTGGGGTTGAACCGGGAAACAGCCTGGATCTTCCACTACGAGCCTGACAGGGCGACCCGTCTTGATATGGAGTTTTTGTCGGGGCTGCGTTTTGGTGCTGAGACAGGTGCCAGCAAGCCTGGCACGGTCATCATTTATGCCGACCGCTGCCTGTTGTCTGCGGCTTTCATGGCCAAGCACGGAATTATCTTCAAGAAGATCCCGCGCGACATCACGCGCTTCTGAGCCAGAACACCACCACGGATCGCAGCGACATCATGGAACTCAAAAATTACCAAGCGCGTGTGCTGGTTGACTTGGCCGACTATCTGGACGTGCTGGACCGCACGCCCAACTTGGCCCAGGCTTTTTCTGACTATTGGTCCAGCCGGGGCGTGCGGGTGGGCAGCACGGGTGCGCGGGCAGGCATGGAGCCTTACAAAAACACGGTGCCCGGCGTACCGCACATCTGCGCCAAGGTGCCCACGGCGGGGGGCAAGACCTTTATTGCTGTGAATGCCTTGGAGACGGTGTTTACCGCGTTGACCAAGCGAAGCCCCAGGCGGCCCAAGATGGTGGTGTGGCTGGTGCCATCACTCACCATCCTGGACCAAACCGTGCAGGCGTTGGGTAACCCCGAGCATCCTTATCGCAGGCGTCTGGACCAGTTGTTCCGCCACCGCGTGGCGGTGTACGAAAAGCGCGACTTGCTGATGGGCGCAGGGTTCTCGTACGACACGGCCCAAGAACAACTGTCGATTGTGGTGATGAGCTTTGACTCGCTGCGCGCCAAAAACAAGGAAGACCGCAAGATTTACCAGGAGAACGGTAACCTGGCCTCGTTCTTGTTACCCGACCAGGGCGACGGCAGCGACTGGCTTTTGCCTGAGCATGACCCCTCAGCCCTTATCAATGTGATTCGCCGCATGCGGCCTGTGGTGGTGGTGGACGAGAGCCACAACGCAGAAAGCCAGTTGTCGGTGGAGATGATGAAGAACCTGAACCCGGATCTCATCCTGGACCTGACGGCCACGCCGCGCAACAACAGCAACATCATTAGCTTTGTGGACGCGCTGGCGCTCAAGAAGCAGCACATGGTGAAGTTGCCGGTGATCGTGGCCAACCGCAGCAGCAAGGTCGAGGTGATGGAGGCCGCGCTTGTTTTGCGGGGGCAACTGGAGGCCATGGCCCAAAAAGAAGAGGCCGCAGGCGGCAAACACATCCGCCCCATCGTGCTGTTCCAGGCGCAGCCTCGCACTGCCGATGACAACACCACGTTCGAGAAGATTCGCGAAACCTTGGTGCAATGGAAGGTGCCCGCCGAGCAGATCAAGATCAAAACGGCCGACATCAATGAACTCAAAGGTATCGACCTAATGAGCCGGGATTGCCCGGTGCGCTACATCATTACCGTCAACGCGCTCAAGGAAGGCTGGGATTGCCCGAATGCATACATCCTGGCATCGCTGGCCGACAAAACTTCTGCGGTGGATGTGGAGCAGATTTTGGGCCGCGTGTTGCGCATGCCGCACGTACAGCAACATAGCCATGATCTTTTGAACCTATCGTATGTGTTCACGGCCAGCAACCGGTTCATGGACACCTTGCAAAGTGTGGTCAAAGGCTTGAACCGGGCGGGCTTTACCGACAAGGACTTTCGCGCGCTGGAGCAAGAATGCCTGGCCCCGGCTCCGGGCGGCGGAGTACCAGCGCCATCGCTGGGTTTGTTTGATGCCCTACCGGATGCTCAAGGTACCGATGCGCCAAGTCATGCCATTGACGAGTTGGATGCGAACGCTCTGGCGCCAGACTGGCAAGCTGCCGCCCAGTGGGACGAAAACGCCGCGCCTGCGGTAGCGGCTACAGGCGGGGATGCTTCGCCCTCTACGGCGTTTGTGGATCAAATCAAGGCGCAAGCCAAGGCGGAAAACCAGGCTTTTGAGGCCAAGGCGCAGGCTGCGGAAGAGGGCGTGACGCAAGAGCTGGAGGACAAGATGAATCGACACCGGTTGAAAGAACTGTTCCGCGACGAAGCCATGAATTTGGCGCTGCCGCAGTTTTTTATCAAAGTCCAGAACGGTGGTTTTTTTGATGCGGACCAGCCCTATCAAACCTTCGAGCGTGAGGAGCTTTTGAGGGATTTCCGCTTGTCGCAAGCCGACGCCACGATTTCCTTTGATGACGTGGAAACCGAGGTGTATCGCGTGGACTTGGAGCAGTTGGGCGTAGAGAACTATGCCCCCAAGGCCTTTAAGCTCGCAGTGAATGAACGCGCTCGGTTTACCGCTTACCTGCTGAGCCTGCCGCAAGAAAGCCAGATTGCCAATCTGGTGAGCCGCATCACGGAGTTGATCGGCAACATGTATCCCATTACGGACCCCGAGGTGAAGGAGTATGTGGGGCGCATTGTGGTTGGCATGAGCGCGGAGCAGATGCGCGACTGCATCGAGCGCGACGTTGCCTATGTGCGCAAGATCAAAAAGAAGATTTCGGCGCTGGCCGATGTTCACGCAGTGAAAGCGTTTACCGACCTGCTGGATGTTGACCGCATCGTGCTGCAGCCGGGGTTCAAGCTGCCCGAATCAATCACACCCAGCGCCAATGCCAGCGCAGTACCGAAGAGCTTGTATGTGACAGAGGCGGCCATGGGTGACTTTGAACGACGATTGATCAACGACATAGCCAACCTGGACAGCGTGCAGTGGTGGCACCGAAATCTGTCTCGGGGCAAGGGGTTCCGTATCAACGGCTTCCTCAATCACTACCCGGACTTCATTGTGAAGACCAAGGCAGGTAAGATCATCGCGCTGGAAACCAAAGGCGATGACCGCGACAACAGTGACTCGGAGCTGAAGCTCAAGCTGGGCAAACTTTGGGAGGCCAAAGCTGGTCGGGACTACCGGTACATGATGGTGTTCGACAACAACCCTATCGAAGGTGCAGAGCGGCTGTCAGATGCGCTGAAGAAGATTGGTCAGTTGTGAGGTTCAAAACATCCGCGGATGCATCGGTGAACTTTTGCATGAACGGTTGGCGGGTTTCCCGCCGGGGCCGATCGGCCGAATTGGGTGGGCTGCTGAGGAAAAGAGGGATTTGCTATTGAAAGCGTAGCTTGCGGCGCTTGTATTTCAAGCGCTGGAGGCCAATTTGGCTTGATAGGGACTGAGCGCCGTTTGCCTTGCCTGTGGAACTGGGAGAAGCAAGCGCCCTGGCTTCGACAGGCCCAACGCGCGGTGGCTGGGCATGCACCCATGGCCTCGGCGTTGGCCTGGGCGTGGAGCCCTACAGCTGCGCCCCCTCCACCAGAAACTGCACCTTGCGCTCGCCCTTCCATTCGTTCACATCCAGCCGGAAGGCCAGCAGCACGCGCGCAGGCAGCTGCTCGGTGTGACCGAACCAGATGGCGTCCACCGGGTTGCCCTGGTGGATGATCTTGATGGACAGGTGGTTTTTGGCCTCCCCCACCAGGCGCTGGCTCACGATTTGCACTTCTTCGCTGAAGGTGGGCGGCAAGAAGCCCTGGCCCCAGACCTCGCGGTGCAGGGTGTCCACGATGTCGGCGCGGCAGTATTCGGGCGCCAGCGGGCCGTCGGTTTCTATCTTGCGGGTGAGGGTGGCGGCGTCCAGCCATTCCTGCGCGACTTGGGCCAGCGCCTGCTCGAAGGTGTCGAACGCGTCGGCATCTACCGTGCAGCCCGCCGCCATGGCGTGGCCGCCAAACTTGAGCAGCACGCCCGGGTGGCGCTTGGCGACCAGGTCGAGCGCATCGCGCAGGTGAAAGCCGGGGATGGAGCGGCCGGAGCCCTTGAGCTCGTGCGCCTTGCCCGGCGCGCTGCTGGCGGCAAACACAAAGGTCGGGCGGTGCAGCTTGTCCTTGATGCGGCTGGCCACGATGCCCACCACGCCCTCGTGAAAGTCCGGGTCGAACACGCTGATGGCCGGCGGCGGCTCTTCGTCTTCCTGGAACAGGCTCTCGGCCATCAGCATGGCCTGGTCGCGCATGCCGCCCTCGATCTCGCGGCGTTCGCGGTTGATGCCGTCAAGCAGGCCCGCCAGCTCGGCGGCGCGGACTGCGTCGTCGGTCAGCAGGCATTCGATGCCCAGCGTCATGTCGGCCAGGCGCCCTGCGGCGTTGATGCGCGGGCCTAAGGCAAAGCCAAAGTCGAAGGTGGTGGCCACGGGCGCCTTGCGGCCGGCGGCGTGGAATAGGGCTGCAACCCCGGCAGGCATTTGCCCTGCGCGGATGCGCTTCAGGCCCTGGGCGACCAGGCGGCGGTTGTTGGCGTCGAGCTTGACCACGTCGGCCACGGTGCCCAGGGCGACCAGGGTGAGCAGCGGGTCGAGCTTGGGTTGGGTGGCGGCGTCGAAGTTTCCGCGTGCCCGCAGCTCAGCCCGCAGCGCCAGCAGCACGTAGAACATCACGCCCACACCGGCCATGGACTTGCTCTCGAAAGTGCAGCCGGGCTGGTTGGGGTTGACGATGGCATCGGCCGCGGGCAGCTCGGGGCCGGGCAGGTGGTGGTCGGTGACGACGACCGTGAGGCCCAGCGCCTTGGCTTCGGCCACGCCCTCCACGCTGGCGATGCCGTTGTCCACGGTGATCAGCACATCGGCCCCGCGCTCGGCCACGCGGCGGGCGATGGATGCGGTGAGGCCATAACCGTCCGTCACGCGGTCGGGCACCAGGTAGTCCACGTTGCGGGCGCCCAGCAAACGCAGGCCGCGCACGCCCACGGCGCAGGCGGTTGCGCCGTCGCAGTCATAGTCGGCCACGATGACGAGGCGCTGGTTTTGCGCGATGGCGTCGGCCAGCAGGCGGGCGGCGGTGTCAATGCCTTTGAGGCCCGAGGGGGGCAGCAATCGGCCCAGGCCGTCGTCCAGTTCGTCCTTGGCGCGCACGCCGCGTGCGGCGTACAGGCGGGCCAGCAGCGGGTGTACCCCGGCCTGCTCCAGCGCCCAGGCGGCGCGGGGAGGAATGTCTCTTGCTACTATTTTCATAGCTGGTTGCGCAGATCTGTAAAGCGCTGGGGCCTGAAAAGGCTTTGAAAACGCTGTGCCAGCGTGCGGGGCGCGCTGTGGAAGGCCAGCGCATTGCGATCGCCGCACAGCGTCAATTGCACCGCCGCGCCGCTTTCGGCTGTGCGCAGCAGATCGGCCACCGGGCCTGCGTCCAGCGCCGTCCACGCAGCGGCCCAGGCGCGCCAGTCTTCGTTCAGTGCCGCGTCGCGCAAGGTGGTGGGCACCGTCGGTGCAGTGGCGGCAGAGGCCGGGGGAGAGACAAGAACGCCGGTGCCATGCACCCAGAACGAGTTGATCACCGGCAACCCGCGCTCCGAGCGCTCGTCGTTGAAAGCGTGGGTGTAAAGCAGCATCTGCATCTCGCTGTGCAGGCGATGCAGGGTGCGGGCCGCTTTCGCATCGGGCATCCAGGCGCGCACGTCGCGTTGCAGCACGCGCTCCAGCGAGGCGGTTGCCAGGTCGGCAAACAGCGGGCTGCTGGCCAGCCAGCGTGTGGGCTGGTCGTAGTGCAGGGTGATGCCGTCTTCGGCGAACCAGGGCGAGACGATGTCCAGCAACGCGCGCGACGCGGTGTCATCCAGCGCGAGGTGGTCAGGGTTGCGCAGCGTGACGTGGTCGGTGCTGACCTGCCACTGGCAGGGCGTGACAAACGCCCAGGTCTCGCCGTTCGTGTGCTGGCCTTGCTGGTGGCGGTGCCATGCAGCCCAGGGGATGCGGCCGTCCTGCGCGGGCAGGCCGAGGGTGCGCGCCAGGGCGCGTTCGTGGGGGGCGGAGAAGCTGGTCTCCTCGCCGCTATCGCTGTGGGTGGGATGGGGGCTGAGCCGGGCCAGAAGCCGGTCCAGGTGGGGCAGGGCGAGGCCCTGTTGGGCTTGCTGGCATCCGGTGGCTGCGCTGGCGGCGTAGGGAATGAGCAAATGGTTGGTGTCCGACATGGGCCTATTGTCCGGGATGCCACAATCTGGCCGGCCTGTGGCGTGCATTCCGCACTCTGCAGTGCCTTCTTTCCTTATCCATGCAAATTCCCTACGAACTGGCCCTGGGCTGGCGCTACACGCGCGCGGGCCGCGCCACGCGGCGCAACGGCTTTATCTCGTTCATCTCGGGCGTGTCCATGCTGGGCATTGCGCTCGGGGTGGCGGCGCTGATCATCGTGCTGAGCGTGATGAACGGTTTTCAGAAAGAGGTGCGCGACCGCATGCTCAGCGTGGTCTCGCACATCGAGATTTTTGCGCCCCAGGGCGCTGCGTTGGCCGACCCGGCGCTCACGCTGGCCGAGGCCAAACAAAACCCCAACGTGGTGGGCGCTGCACCCTTTGTGGCTGCGCAGGCGCTGCTGGCGCGCGGCGAGGACATGAAGGGTGCGCTGGTGCGCGGCATCGACCCGGCGCTGGAAGGCTCGGTGACGGACTTGGCCGCCACCAACGAAAAAACGCTCAACCTGCTCGTGCCCGGTGAGTTTCGCGTGGTGCTGGGCGGCGAGCTGGCGCGTGCTCTGGGTGTGCGCGCGGGCGATGCGGTGACGCTGATCGCGCCCGCGGGCCAGGTCACCCCGGCGGGCGTGGTGCCGCGCCTCAAGCAGATGACGGTGGCAGGCACGTTTGACTCGGGCCACTACGAATACGACTCGGCCCTGGTGCTGCTGCACCACGAGGATGCGCAGCGCATCTTCCGCCTCGAAGGCCCCACGGGCGTGCGGCTGAAGCTCAAGGACCTTCACCAGGCGCGCGAGGTGGCCCAGCAACTGGCGGGCACGCTCAGCGGGCAATTGCTTATCCGCGACTGGACGCAGCAAAACCGCACCTGGTTTGCGGCCGTGCAGTTGGAAAAACGCATGATGTTCATCATCCTCACGCTCATCGTGGCGGTGGCGGCGTTCAACCTGGTATCGACCCTGGTGATGACGGTGACCGACAAGCGTGCCGACATCGCCATCCTGCGCACCCTGGGCGCCAGCCCCAAAAGCATCATGGGCATCTTTGTGGTGCAGGGCGCCATGGTCGGCGTGATCGGCACGGCGGTAGGCCTGCTGCTGGGCCTGGGCATCGCGTTCAACATCGACGTGATCGTGCCTGCCATCGAGAAGGCGCTGAACGCGAGCTTCTTGCCCAAGGACATCTACCTCATCAGCAAGATGCCGAGCGAGCCGCAAAGCAGCGATATCGTGCCTATCGGCGTCATCTCGCTGATCCTGGCTTTTGTGGCCACCCTGTACCCCAGCTGGCGCGCCAGCCGCGTCAACCCCGCCGAGGCTCTTCGCTATGAATAATGTAGCTACTAGCGCAATGCTATCAAGCGCTGAAGGTCAAAAAGGCTTAAAAAATCAGGTCGTGCTCGAAGCCCGCGGCATCACCAAGCGCTTTACCGAAGGCCGTCTGGACGTGACAGTGCTGCAAGGCGTGGACCTGCAGATCCACGCGGGTGAAACGCTGGCCATCGTCGGCGCGTCGGGCTCGGGCAAGAGCACCCTGCTGCACCTGCTGGGTGGGCTGGATGCGCCCACGTCGGGCACAGTGCGGTTGAAGGGCGAAGAGATGTCTTCCCTCTCTGCCGAACGCCAGGGCCAGCTGCGCAACCAGCACCTGGGCTTCATCTACCAGTTTCACCACCTGCTGCCCGAATTCAGCGCGCTGGACAACGTGGCCATGCCGCTGCGCATTCGCCGCCTGCCGTTGGATCAGTGCCATGCCGAGGCAGAGCGTGTGCTCACCTCGGTGGGTTTGAAAGAGCGCCTGATGCACCGCCCCGCCGAGCTGTCGGGCGGCGAGCGCCAGCGTGTGGCCATTGCGCGGGCGCTCGTCACCCGGCCCGCCTGCGTGTTGGCGGACGAGCCCACGGGCAACCTCGACCGCACCACGGCAGACGGCGTGTTCGATTTGATGCTGCAGCTCGCGCGGGACCAGGGCACGGCGTTTGTGATGGTCACGCACGATGAATCTTTGGCCGCGCGCTGCGACCGCGTGGTGCGGCTGGTGCTGGGGCGGCTGAGCTAGCGCGGGGGGAACGCCGGCGGGAAGGCATTGCCGCCCGCCCGCCGGGCCTTGCACTCAGAGGCCGAGGATCTTTTTGGCTTCGGCCAGCGACTTCATCGAGTCGTCGTGTTTGCCCGCCTTGTGCTGTGCCTCGCCATCGGCGCGCAGCTGTTTGACCTTGGCGGCGTTGTCGGCCGTCAGGCTGGGGTTGGTGGCCAGCCTGGCGTCGATGGCCTTCATCTCGTTGGGGCAGTTGTGGGCCATGGCGGCGCCCGCGGCCATGGAAAGCAGCACCAGGGCCGAGGCCCGGATCAATGAACGCATGAGAGTCTCCTGGGGTTGGAACATGTTGCCGACTTCACTACATCACCCTCCCGTACCACCACACCGACAGCGCCGCCGCCAGCAGGGCCAGCGCAGCGCCGGCCAGGGACAGCAGCGCAGAGATCTCGGTCTCCTTCTTTTCCACCGTCAGCCGTGAGCTGAGGGTTTCGTACACCTTTTTCAGGTCGGCCGCCGTGGCGGCATGGAAGTATTCGGCGTTGGTGCGGGTGGCCACGGCCTTCAGGGTTTCCTCGTCCAGCCGTACGCGCATCGACCAGCCCTCGAAGCCAATGGTTTCGCCCTGCACCGTGCCCACACCCACGGTGTACACACGCACGCCGCGGTCAGCGGCCCACTTGGCGGCCTCCAGCGGGTCCACGCCGGTGGTGCGTTGGCCGTCGGTCAGCATGATGATGGCGGCGGAGTTGTACGAGCCCGGTGCCACGGGCGTGAAGCTCTTGGCCGGGTCCTGCTTGCCGATTTCGTCGATGGGCTGGGCACGCATGGCCTGGCGGCCCCCCAGGGCGGAGATGTCGATCCCCGCGTCGGGGAAGATGGTGGCCAGCGACAGCATGATGCCGTTGCCCGTGGCGGTGCCGCGCTGTAGCTGGAAGCTGTCGATGGCTTTGACGAGGTCCTCACGGCTTTGCGTGGGCAGCTGGGCCAGTTGCGCGCTACCGGCAAACGCCACGATGCCCACGCGCACGTGGCGGGGCAGCTCGGCAATGAAGGCCTTGGCCGCGTTCTGCGCGGCCGTCAGGCGGTCGGGCTCCACGTCGGTGGCACGCATGCTGCCCGACACATCCATGGCCAGCATGATGGTCTGGTCCTGCGAGGGCAGGGTGATCACCGCCAGCGGGCGCGCGGCGGCCAGCAGCAGCGCCACCAGGGCCAGCAGGAACAGGGCAGGCGGGATGTGGCGGCGCAGGCGCTGGCCAGGCCCCAGGGCCTCGCGCACCAGCGACAGGCTGGAATAGCTGAGCGCTGTTTTTTTGCGGCGATGCAGAAGCCACCAGTACAGCAGCACCAGCACGGGGACTGCCAGCATCAGCCAGAGCAGGGTGGGCCAGAGAAAAACCATGGTGGCGTGTCCTAGGGGTGCATGGGTTGGGGTGGGCGGTGGCGCGGGCTGTAAAGGGCGGGGTCAGGCGGCCACCGGCTGGGAGGCCCATGGCAACGACGGGGTCGGGGGGCGGCGCACGCGGCGCTGGCGCATGTCCATGAAGCGCAGCAGCGCGTCCACCAGGTCGTCGTCGGTACACAGCTCCAGCGTGTCGGCGCCGGCTTTGGCCAGGCCCTCGCGCAGCACGGCTTCGCGCTGGGCGGTCAGGCGTGCAAAGCGGTGGCGAAAACCCGCGTCGTGCGTGTCCACCTGCAGCTGCTCGCCGCTTTCGGCATCGCGCAGCGTCACCAGGCCCACGTCGGGCAACTCCAGCTCCAGCGGGTCGAGCAGGCGCACGGCCACCACATCGTGGCGCTGCGCCAGCTGGGCCAGGGGCTTTTCCCACCCGGGCGCGCTGATGAAGTCCGACACCACAAACACCGTGGAGCGGCGGCGCAGGTTGGCCAGGCCGGTTTGCAGCAGCCGGTGCAGCTCGGTGGCGCCCCCCTGGGGGGCCTTGCCGTGCGCGGGGGCGGGGGGCGCCAGCAGCCGGTGCACCAGATGCAGCACATGGGCGCGGCTGCTGCGGGGGGGCAGCACGGTATCTACGGCGCGGCCTGCGGCGTTGCCCGCGCCGTAGAGCATGGCGCCCACCCGGTTGCCATGGCGTGTGAGCAGGCGCGACAGCACGGCCACAAAGCCGGTGAGGATGTCGCGCTTGGCGTTGCCCTGGGGCCCGAAATTGATGGACGGGCTCAGGTCCAGCAGGAACCAGGCGGACATCTCGCGGTCTTCGGTGAACACACGCACGTGGGGAATGCTCAGGCGCGCAGTCACGTTCCAGTCGATGTGGCGCACATCGTCATGGGGCTGGTATTCGCGCAGGTCCGCCAGATCCAGCCCCGCGCCGCGCATGAGCGTGCGGTAGTCGCCCTGCAGCAGACCATCCAGCCGGCGGATCACCTTCCATTCGAGCTCGCGCAGCAGCCGGTCGGCCTGCCCGGGCAGGGTGGGCAGGGTTCGGGGCGCAGCGTTTGGGGCGGACGGGGTGGGGCTCATGGTGGGGGCGCTCGGCGGGTGTTCAGGCGGCTTTCTTTTCGTGGTGCAGCGGCCGCGCAGGCGCGGGCACCTTGGCCATGATGCGGGAGATCAGTGCGTCGGCGTCCAGCCCTTCGGACAAGGCCTCGTACGACAGTGCCACGCGGTGGCGCAGCACATCGGCGGCCAGGTCGGTCATGTCTTCGGGCAGCACATAGTTGCGCCCGCGCAGCATGGCCAGCGCCTGGGCGCCCTCGGCGAGCGCAATGGTGGCACGCGGGCTGGCACCGCAGCTGATGTAGCCGGCCAGGTCCTTCAGGCCGTGGCGCTCGGGATCCCGGGTGGCAGCCACCAGCTTCACGGCGTACTGCAGCATGGACGGGTCTACATACACCGTGCGGCATTCGGCCTGCAGCGCCGCCAGCTGTGCGGTGGTGGCCACGGGCAGCACCTGCACGGGCACATCGAGCGCGCGCTGGGCGATCACGAACTCTTCTTCCTCGGTGGGATAGCCCAGCAGCACCTTCATCATGAAGCGGTCCACCTGCGCCTCGGGCAGCGCGTAGGTGCCTTCGGTCTCGATGGGGTTTTGCGTGGCCATCACCAGGAAAGGCTCGGGCACCTTGTGCGTTTCTCCCGCAATGGTCACCTGGCGCTCCTGCATCACCTCCAGCAGTGCGCTTTGCACCTTGGCCGGGGCGCGGTTGATCTCGTCGGCCAGCAGCAGGTGGGTGAACACCGGGCCCAGCGTAGTGCTGAATTCGCCGGTTTTCTGGTTGTACATGCGCGTACCCACCAGGTCGGCGGGCACCAGGTCGGGCGTGAACTGGATGCGCTTGAAGCTGCCCTGGATGGTGCTGGCCAGGGTCTTCACCGTCAGCGTCTTGGCCAGGCCAGGCACGCCCTCGACCAGCAGGTGGCCCTGGGCCAGCATGGCGACCATGACGCGCTCCAGAAAGCGGTCCTGGCCGACCACCACGCGTTTGACTTCGTAGAGCACCTGCTCCATCAGGGTGGCGGTGGCGGCGGTGGGCGACGTGACGGGTTCCATGGTGTTCCTTGGGGCGGTTGGACAGAAAGATGCCGTCAGAACGGCGGCATGCCCACGGCCGAGGCCGCGTTTTCAATAGGTACTGCGAATCCGATGCCGATGAAGGTGCGTGCCGGCGTGGGGTTGAGAATGGCGGTAACAATGCCCACCACCTCGCCATCGAGCGTGATCAGGGGGCCGCCGGAATTGCCGGGGTTGGCGGCCGCGTCAAACTGGATCAGGTTGCTGAGCTGGCGCTGCCCCTCGGGCGACGTGAACTCCCGCTTGAGCCCGGACACCACTCCCGCCGATGCCGAAGGCCCGATGCCGAAGGGAAAGCCCACTGCGACCACATGGTCGCCTGCGCGCAGATCCTGGGTGGAGCGCAGGGGCGCGGCCTCCAGGTCATCGGGCACCTTGTGCGCCTGCAGCACCGCCAGGTCGTTCTCGGGTTGGGCGCCGGTGATGCTGGCTGTGGTTTCCAGCCCGTCGTGGAAGGTGACGGTGATCCGGTCGGAGCCCGCCACCACATGCAGGTTGGTCAGGATGATGCCCTTGTCCACGATCACCACACCCGTGCCCACACCCCGTTCCACCTCCTGCTTGCCGTTCTTGCTGCGGCCATAGCCCACCACCCGCACCACCGACGGGGCAATGGCGTTCGCCGCCCGCGCCGCGGCAGACGGCGGCGTGGTGGTCTCCAGAGTGCGCAGCACGGCCGCGTCGATGTCGTCCTGGGTGATGCGGCGGGGCCCCGGGCGCTGGTGCAGCCACAGGCTGTACACCAGCAGCGCGGCAAGCAGCGCAATCAGGGTCCAGAGAACCCTGACGTGGCGTTTGGAAAGGCTGGTGGTGGCGACTGCCGAGGTAGCGGGCGCCACGGGTGCAGGCGCGTCGTGGTCGCCTGCAGGCGCTTGCGGCGCGCCCCCGCTGGCGGCCGAGTCCTGCGCAGGGCGGCGGGCGGGGCGGGAGCTGCTGTAGAGGGCGGGCCGGGGCATCCTGTCACCTTTTCTACGGATAACACCACTCCAGGTGGCGCACGGTTTTTACGTTAGCACGGATCGCCGGGAAGTGCACTTGCAAGGTTTCATGGGGCATCATCCCCGCATGACTGCCTGGATAGACACCCATTGCCATCTGGATGCGCCTGAGTTTGACCCCGACCGCGACGCCGTGCGTGATCTGGCGCGAAGCCGGGGCGTCATCCACTGCGTGATTCCTGCGGTGGAGCGCAGCAACTGGGCCGCCGTGCGCGGGCTGGCACACCGGCACGGCGACAGCTATGCGCTGGGCATCCACCCCCTGTACACGGGGCATGCGCTTGACGCCGATCTGGAGCTTCTGGAGCACGAACTGACAGAGCACCGCGCAGACCCGCGGCTGGTGGCCATTGGCGAGGTGGGGCTGGATTTTTTCGCTCCTGGTCTCGATCCGGACCGCCAGGAGCGCTTTTATCGGGCCCAGCTGTCGCTGGCCCGCCGCTTTGACCTGCCCGTGGTGCTGCATGTGCGGCGTTCGGCCGACCGCCTGCTCAAGGGCCTGCGCGAATTGCCCGTGCGGGGAGGCATTGCGCATGCATTCAACGGCAGCCTGCAGCAGGCGCGTGCGTTTGTGGACATGGGTTTCAAGCTGGGGTTTGGTGGCGCACTCACCTTTGACCGCGCGCTGCAGCTGCACCGCCTGGCCACTGAGCTGCCCCTGGATGCGCTGGTGCTGGAAACCGACGCACCCGACATCCCGCCCCACTGGTTGTATGCCACCGCTGCCCAGCGCGCCGCCGGACTGCCGCAGGGCCGCAACACGCCGGGCGAATTGCCGCGCATTGCCCAGGAGGCCGCGCGCCTGCGCCACCTTTCCCTGGACCAGCTGGCGCAGGCCACGCGGGCCAATGCCGTGCAGGCGCTGCCGCGGCTGGCGGCGCTGGGGATTTGAAAAAACCTGCGAGAGATGGCGATTTTTGCAAAGGGGCAATAGGCGCTGGGTAGGATGCAAAACTTGGCGGGGGTGTTGCCCCCAGAATTTGTTGGATGATGTTTTGAAGACCCCATGAAACAACGCCTGCTGGGCCTGATGCCCTCCCCCGAAGCGCTGCGCGGCAACCGCTGGTTGCGCTGGCTGGGGCCAGCATTGCACCACCCTCGCCTGTGGCACATGAGTCGCCGGGGCATCGCGCTCGGGATGGCGCTCGGCGTGTTCTTTGGTCTCCTCATCCCTATCGCCCAGATCCCGTTTGCGGCCGGGGCTGCCGTGGCGCTGCGCGCGAATGTGCCGGCTGCGGTGGCAAGCACGCTGGTGACCAACCCGGTCACGTTTGGCCCCGTCTACTATGCGGCCTGGCGCCTGGGCAGCGCCATTCTGGGCGACCCGGTGCTGCCGGGGCAGGAGCTCCCCTTGCCCGATGACGTTATCGTCGAATCACCCGAACGCAGCTGGTGGGAGACCCTGGTGTTGCGCCTTCGCAGTGTGGGCAAACCGCTCATGCTGGGGCTTGCGCTGGTGGCCACGGGTGTGGGGTTGTTGACCTACGTGCTGGTGACGTGGATCTGGTTTGCCAAGGTGAAATGGTCGCGCCACAAGCGGCGCGCCGCACCCGGCCGGGCTGCCGCGGATTAACCGCCGCGAGCATGCACGCCCACGCCCCTTCCCGTCACCCACCCGCTGTGCAACGCGGCCCGCTCTTTGCCTGCAGTGGCGGCAGGCTGAGTCCTCCGTCATGAACATCGTCCCCTTGGCCCACCTGGCGATGTGCGCGGCGCTTGCAGCGATCGCTGCCGGGTCGGTCCCGGCGCAGGGACAGCTGCGGGAAGGCATTGCGCTGTTTGTAATCATCGGCGGGCTGTGGATGACACAGGCCCTTCCGTTGGCGGTGACCGCTCTGGCCGTACCGCTGCTGGCCGTTTTGGCAGGGATCATGCCGGTGCGCCAGGCGCTTGCACCGTTTGCGCATCCGGTGATCTTCCTGTTTCTTGGCGGGTTTGCGCTGGGTGCCGCGCTGTCCCGGCTGGGCCTGGACCAGGCGCTTGCACAGGCCGTGCTGCGGGTGGCGCACGGCCGTCGGCTGGCCGCCGTGCTCCTTCTGGGCGCACTGTGTGCGCTGTTGTCGATGTGGATGAGCAACACCGCCACCGCCGCGATGATGGTGCCGCTGGCGCTGGGCCTGCTGCGCGGCGAGCAGGGCTCCGTGCACACCGCGGGCCCCCGGGAACAGGCTTTTGTGCTGCTGGTCCTGGCCTACAGTGCCAGCATTGGTGGCATTGCCACGCTGGTGGGCAGCCCGCCCAATGCGATCGTGGCGGCACAGCTGGATATTGGGTTTGCGCAGTGGATGCGCATGGCGCTGCCCCTGGTGCTGCTGCTGTGGCCCGCCATGGTTGGTGTGCTGTTTCTGGTGCTCCGCCCCTCGCTGGGCGGGCGTTTTCAAGGAGATCCCACCCCTTTGCAGTGGACGCGGGAGCGCCGCATCACCGTGGCCATTTTTGTCCTGACGGCAGCAGGCTGGGTGGGCGGGGCGCCCCTGGCCGCGTGGTGGGGCATTGGCGCCGACATCGACACCCTGGTGGCGCTCGCCGCGATCGTTGCGCTGTCACTCACCGGTGTGCTTACATGGAAGGACGTTGAGCAGAACGTGCAATGGGGCGTGTTGCTGCTGTTTGGCGGAGGCCTGGCGCTGAGTGAAGTCATGGCCTCCACGGGTGCCAGCACTTACCTGGCCGCAGCCCTGCTGGCCGCGGTTGATCAGGCACCGGCGTGGCTTGTGTTGCTGGGTGTTGTGGCTTTTGTGGTGTTGCTGACGGAATTCGTGAGCAATACCGCCAGCGCTGCGTTGCTTTTGCCCGTGTTTTTGCCGGTGGCATTGGCGATGGGTTTTCCGCCCGTTTCCATCGGGGCGCCATTGCAGTGGCGGCTTCGTGTGCTTTCATGCTCCCTGTGGCCACACCGCCAAACGCCATCGTGTTCTCCACCGGGCTGGTTTCGCAGGGCACGATGATGCGGTGCGGGTTGTGGCTCAACGCCGTCAGCATCGTCACAATCACGGGCGTTGCTTTGTGGGGTTGGTCATGAGTTTGTGGGGAATGCTCTCCGGTCTGGTGGGCGGCTTGGGAATGTTTCTGCTGGGGATGACGATGATGACCGACGGGCTGCGTCTGGCCGCCGGACCCGCGCTGGAACGCATCCTGGCCGGTGCCACGCGAACCCGTCTGCATGCGCTGGGCTCCGGGGTGCTGGTCACGTCGCTCGTGCAGTCTTCGAGCGCCGTGACGGTGGCGACCATCGGTTTCGTCAACGCGGGCTTGTTGCCTCTGGGTGCCGCCCTGTGGGTTCTGTTCGGTGCCAATGTGGGCACCACGATGACCGGGTGGATCGTGGCGCTGGTGGGGCTCAAGTTCAAGGTGGAAGCGCTGGCCCTTCCCTTGGTAGGCGTGGGCGTCGTCATGCGGCTCACCGGCGAAGGTCAGCGCAGGGGTGCACTCGGTTCCGCGCTGTCAGGCTTTGGGCTGCTTTTCATCGGGATTTCGATGCTGCAGCAGGCGTTTACAGGCCTGGCGGGTCAGGTCACCCTGCCGCAAGGCGAAGGCGCGCTGGCTGTCGCGGCGCAGGTCGGTGTGGGGGCGATGATGACGGTGCTGATGCAGTCCTCCAGTGCCTCCATGGCCATCGCCCTCACGGCGGCCCAGGAAGGGTTGCTCACGCCGCAGGGTGCTGCAGCGGTGGTCATCGGTTCCAACGTGGGAACCACGGTCACGGCCGTGCTCGCGACACTGGGCGCCACGGCCAACGCCCGCCGCGCTGCGGCGGCGCATGTGCTGTTCAACGGGATCACCGGCGCGGTAGCGCTGGTGCTTCTGCCCTGGTTGGTGCCAGGCATCGCCGTCGCGCGGGAGGCGCTGGATCTGCCGCCCGATCCGGCGGCCAAGCTGGCGCTGTTCCACACCATTTTCAATCTGATGGGCGTGCTGCTGATGTGGCCGCTCGCCGGCGCGCTGGCGCGCTGGTTGCAAAGCCGGTTCAGGGTGCGCGAGGAGGACGAGGCCCAGCCGCAGCACCTGGATGACAACGTGCTGGCGGTGCCGTCTTTGGCGCTGGACGCACTGGAGATGGAGGTGGCCCGCATGGGGCACGCCGCCGTGCGGCTTGCGCGCTCGGTCCTGCATGGAACGCCACTGCGCGAGCTGGAGCGCGATCAATATGTGGTTGCCCAGCTGGATGCCGCTGCAGACGCCTTTGTCGAGCGCATGAATCGCGCAGCCATGGCCCAGGGCACCAGTGAGAGGCTGGCCCAGGTACTGAGAGTGCAACGCTATTACCAGACGACCGCGCAGCGCGCATTGGACGCTGCCCGTCTGGCCCCCATGCCCGGAGAACCCGTGCGCACGCAGCACACCGCGTTTATGGAGAAGGCGGATGCCGTGTTGGCCCTGTGCGATCCGCTGGCGGGCCATGTCAGCCTGGCTGAAGTACTGGCTTGTGCAGACGCCATGGAAGCGTCGTACCAGAGTGTGAAGGCTGCATTGCTGGCCATTGGTGCCCAAGGCCAGTTCCGTCTTGTTTCCATGGAGGATTCGCTGGGGCACCTCAGCGCCCTGCGGCACGCCGCGCAGCAGGCCGTGAAGGCGCGCAAGCACCAGCGCAACGGGGTGGAGCAGGAGGTTGCTGGCGAATCGGCCGGGCCGTCGCCGACCGTGCTGGCATGACGGAGCGCCCCAGTCCGGCTGATCGCCTGGAAGGTTTGCCGGCCGTGGTGTCGCCCCGCACACGGGTTCTGGTGCTGGGCAGTTTTCCCGGAGCGGCCTCGCTGCGCATGCAGCAGTACTACGCGCACCCGCAGAACCACTTCTGGCGCATCTTGCAGGCGCTGTGGCCGCGCCATCCCCTTCCCGCCGTTTACGACGGTCGGTGCCAGTGGCTGCTGGATCGCGGTTTGGGGGTGTGGGACGTGTATGCGAGTTGCGTGCGCGCGGGCAGCCTTGATGCATCGATACGCGACGCCGCCATGAACGACTTTGCGTCGCTGCGGGTGCACTGCCCCCGGCTCAGCGCGGTTGCTCACAATGGTGCGGAGAGCTTCGGGCACGCGCCTGCGGTGCTGCGCGGCCTGCAGGGCGGCGCCGGGCAGCATGCAGGGGCGTCTATCGAATCCATTAAGCTGCCGTCCACCAGTCCGGCAAATGCCGCCTGGAATTTTGATCGTAAATTGGCCGCCTGGACCGATGTGATGGCCCGGCACGGATTGCTGTGAATGACCCGCAAGAAAGAAAACAAATTGGCCGAACTGCCGGAAGTCAGTGTGTCGGACGACGGCGAAGTCCGGCACCTGCATTTGGGCACGCCCTGGATACAGGGCTCCATGCGGGTCGACCAGCCCTTTGATATCGAGCTGGAATATGTACAGCGCATGATGGCCTGGCTCCTTTTTGTGGACCCTGCCCAGGTGTCCAAAGGCCACGCGATGCAGCTGGGTCTGGGCGCGGGAGCCATCACCAAGTTCTGCCACAAGAAGCTGCGCGTGTGCACCACCACCATCGAACTCAATCCCCAGGTGCTGGCGGTGTGCCGACAGTGGTTCAAGCTGCCGCCGGATGGTCCCAAGCTGCGGGTGGTGATCGCCGACGCTGCGCAGGAGATCCGCAACCCCATGTGGCTGGGAACGGTAGACGCCCTGGCGGTGGACCTGTACGACCACGAGGCCGCCGCGCCCGTGCTCGACAGTGCGGCGTTTTATGCCGACTGCCGGGCCCTGCTGTCGGACACCGGGAGCATGACCGTCAACCTGTTTGGCCGCGCGTCCAGCTTTGACCGCAGTCTCAAAAGCATGGCGCAGGCGTTTGGCGACGATGCCCTCTGGGCATTCAAACCCACTCGGGAGGGCAATACCGTGGTGCTGGCCCAGCGCACGGCATCCCGCCCCAAGCGGGCTGAGCTGGTCGCCCGCGCCGAAGCCGTACAAGACCGCTGGGGCCTGCCCGCCAGCAAGTGGCTTCGGGTGTTCAAGCCTGTAGCCGCCTGATATTTGGGCCTGCGGTGCGCTGCATGCCTTTGAAAGGATTGAAATGAAAGCTGATTCGGACCTCGCCACTGCCGCGAGCGTGGCGCCCTATCGCGGTCCGGTGGACTGGCGCCGCGTGGTGGAGTGGCTCAGCGACGACGGCGTGATTTCGCGCGAGGAGGCCAGGCGCACGATTTCGCGTTGCTCGCAGGCCGAGAGCTCGCAGCATGCACTGGTGCGGCTGGCCAACGTCGCCATGGAGCGGGCCAGCGATGGCAAACCGCTGGACATCGAGGCCTTGTCCGAATACCTGGCGAAGCGGGCCGGTCTGCCCTACTTGCGCATCGACCCGCTCAAGGTGGATGTGGGCCGTGTCTCCGACACCATGAGCGCCACCTATGCTGAGCGCCACAAGGTGCTGCCGGTCCAGGTGACCACCAAGGAAGTGGTGGTAGCCACTGCCGAGCCGTTCATTGATGACTGGGTGGCCGAGGTGGAGCGGCAGTCCCGCCGCACGGTACGCCGTGTGGTGGCCAGCCCGCTGGACATTCACCGGTTTACCGCCGAATTTTTTGCCCTCGCCAAATCCGTGCGCGCTGCCCAGAAGGCGGGCGGCAACTCCGGCGGCAGCAGCTTCGAGCAGCTGGTGGAGCTGGGCAAGAGCAACAAGCAGCTCGATGCCAACGACCAGGGCGTGGTCAAGGTGGTGGACTGGCTCTGGCAGTACGCCTTTGACCAGCGTGCCAGCGACATCCACCTGGAGCCCCGGCGCGACCAGGGCGTGATCCGGTTTCGCATCGACGGCGTGCTGCACCCTGTCTACCAGATGCCCATGGGCGTTCACAACGCCATGGTCTCGCGCATCAAGCTGCTGGGCCGCATCGACGTGGTGGAAAAGCGCCGCCCCCAGGACGGCCGCATCAAGACCCGCAACCAGCGCGGCGACGAGGTGGAAATGCGCCTGTCCACCCTTCCTACAGCGTTTGGCGAGAAGATGGTCATGCGGATTTTTGACCCGGACAACGCGGTCAAGGATCTGGACGCGCTGGGCTTTGCCCAGCACGATGCCGAGCGCTGGGAAAGCCTGGTCAAGCGCCCGCACGGCATCATCCTGGTGACGGGGCCCACGGGTTCGGGCAAGACCACCACGCTGTATTCCACCTTGAAGCGGGTGGCGACCGAAGAGGTCAACGTGAGCACGGTGGAAGACCCGATTGAAATGATCGAGCCCAGCTTCAACCAGACCCAGGTGCAGCCCCAGCTTGATTTCAACTTCGCCGAGGGCCTGCGTGCCCTCATGCGCCAGGATCCGGACATCATCATGGTGGGCGAAATCCGCGACCTGGAAACCGCCGAAATGGCCATTCAGGCCGCGCTGACGGGGCATCTGGTGTTCTCCACGCTCCACACCAACGACGCACCCTCGGCCATCACCCGCATGATGGAACTCGGGGTGCCGCCCTACCTGCTCAACGCAACGCTGCTCGGTGTGCTTGCCCAGCGCCTGGTGCGCACGCTGTGCAAGCAGTGCAAGCAAAAGGACGAAGCCGCGCAGCGGGAAACCCTGATGGAAGTGGTCAAGCCCTGGAAGCTCAGCGGCGGGTACCACCCGTACAAGCCGGTGGGGTGTGTGGACTGCCGCATGGGCGGCTTTCGCGGGCGCATGGGCCTGTATGAGCTGCTCACGGTGACCGAGGCACTCAAGGACAAGATCAACCAGGCGCCGTCGATCGACCAGTTGCGCCGCCAGGCGGTACAAGATGGCATGCGCCCCTTGCGGCTGGCGGGCGCGCTGCGGGTGGCCGAGGGCTTGACCACCCTGGAAGAGGTGATTGCGGCGACCCCGCCGCTGGAATAGCCGCACTTTCCCCGGAGGTTTCTCCTCTCCGGGCGGCCATGCGTTACCAGGTGTAGGTGGAATCCACATCTGTTTGACCCCCCGTTGCACGCACAATCGCGCAGTCGAGATTCCCGCCAAGGAGACAATTCGTGAAAATCAAAAGTCAAAAAGACTTCTTTGCCGGCCTCATGTTCATGGGGGTGGGCGTGGCGTTTGCGTGGGGTGCCACCACGTACAACGTCGGAACCGGTGCGCGCATGGGCCCCGGGTACTTTCCACTGATGCTGGGTATCCTGCTCGCCTTTATCGGCGGCTTGATCACCTTCAAGGCCATGACGGTGGAAACCCAGGATGGCGACAAGATCGGCAAGTGGGCCTGGAAGCCGCTGTTCTTCGTTCTGGCTGCCAACTTCGTGTTCGGCATTCTGCTGGCAGGCCTTCCCAGCTTCGGAGTCCCGGCGATGGGCCTTATCGTCGCGATTTATGCCCTGACCTTCATTTCAAGCCTGGCGGGTCAGGAGTTCAACGCGAAGTCCGTGTTCATCCTGGCCACCATACTCGCAGCGGGCAGTTACGTGGCATTCGTCTGGGCGCTCAAGCTGCAGTTCCCTGTGTGGCCGAGTTTCATCACGGGTTAAGCAGGAGCACCGACCATGGATCTTATTGACAATCTATCGCTGGGTTTTGGTGTTGCGTTCACCTTCCAGAACCTCATTTACTGCTTTGTGGGCTGCCTGCTGGGCACGCTGATCGGTGTGTTGCCCGGCATCGGCCCGGTGGCCACCATCGCCATGCTGCTGCCCGCCACCTACGCGCTGCCCCCGGTGGCTGCGCTGATCATGCTGGCAGGTATCTATTACGGCGCCCAGTACGGCGGCTCCACCACGGCCATTCTGGTGAACCTGCCGGGTGAGTCATCGTCGGTGGTCACCGTGATTGACGGCTACCAGATGGCGCGCAAGGGCCGTGCGGGGCCGGCGCTGGCTGCTGCGGGTCTGGGTTCGTTCTTTGCAGGGTGCGTGGGCACGCTGATCCTGGCAGCCTTCGCGCCACCACTGACCGAGGTAGCGTTCAAGTTCGGCCCTGCTGAATATTTCTCGCTGATGGTGCTGGGCCTGATTGGTGCCGTGGTACTGGCCTCTGGCTCGCTGCTCAAGGCCGTGGCCATGATCGTGCTGGGCCTGCTGATGGGCCTGGTGGGTACCGACGTGAACTCCGGCGTTGCCCGCTTCAGCTTCGATGTGCCCGAACTGACCGACGGCATTGGTTTCGTCACCATTGCGATGGGCGTGTTCGGCTACGGTGAAATCATTGCCAACCTGTCCCGTCCGGAGGACGAGCGTGAGGTTTTCACCGCCAAGGTGGAAGGCCTGTTCCCCACCAAGGAAGACTTCAAGCGGATGCTGCCCGCAGTGATCCGCGGTACCGCTCTGGGTTCTGCCCTGGGCATCCTGCCGGGCGGTGGCGCTCTGCTGTCGGCTTTTGCTGCCTACACGATCGAAAAGAAGACCAAGCTGCACCCCGGTGAAGTTCCTTTTGGCCAAGGCAACATCCGCGGTGTCGCTGCGCCTGAAGCTGCCAACAATGCCGGATCGCAGACGTCCTTCATTCCCCTGCTGACACTGGGCATTCCACCCAATGCGGTGATGGCGCTGATGGTGGGTGCCATGACCATCCACAACATCCAGCCCGGCCCGCAGGTGATGACCAGCAACCCCGAGTTGTTCTGGGGCCTGATCGCCTCGATGTGGATTGGTAACGCGATGCTGGTAGTGCTGAACCTGCCGCTGATCGGCATCTGGATCAAGCTGCTGACGGTGCCTTACCGCTGGCTGTTCCCCTCCATCGTGCTGTTCTGTGCGGTGGGCGTGTATTCCACCAACAACAACACGTGGGATATCTGGATGGTGGGCCTGTTCGGACTGGTGGGTTACATCTTCCACAAGCTGGGTACCGAACCTGCGCCCTTGCTGCTGGGCTTCATTCTGGGCCCGATGATGGAAGAGAACCTGCGCCGCGCGCTGCTGCTCTCGCGCGGCGATTGGAGCGTGTTTGTCACGCGTCCGCTGTCGGCGGGCCTGCTGGCTGCAGCGTTACTGCTGCTCATCATCGTGCTGCTGCCTTCAGTGAAGAGCAAGCGCGAGGAAGCCTTCGTGGAAGACTGACCGGGCGCGCTTCCAGCTTCCGACATGAACAACGGCACCCTCGGGTGCCGTTTTTTTTGGAGAGGCGATTCAGTTTCACGGGCGGTGTACCAGTACACAATCGCGCACCGAGGTCCGCATGCCCATACCGTTTCACCCCCGGCAGCATCCCCACCGGGCGATGCTGCACAACGAAATCCACGCCCGCCCGCCCGAGGCGATCACGTCGCCCGTGGCCATCGTGCACATTGTCATGCTGGCCGACGCCGCCGGGCGTGAAGCGAGCCGGGCGCATGTGGCCGCCCTTTTGCGCAACCACCACCTGGCCCTGCCCGATGCGGATACCAACCACCTGCGCATGGACCTGGGGGCCTACCGCCTGCGCTGGGAGCTGCACACCGAGTTTGTCTCCTGGACCTTCATGGTGCCCATGAGCGCCGAGGCCTTTGGCGAGCGCGAGCCCGCCAGCGCCGCCGATGTGGTGCCGCGGGACTGGCTGGCCGCGTTGCCCGGGCAGTGCCTGTGCAGCCTCAACCTGTGGGTGCTGCCCACGCACACGTTCGGATCGGGTTCGCTGGTCAGGCATGTGCTGCATGAGGACACGCTCGTGGCCTCCACCGTGGCCGATGGGCATGGCGAGGTGTACACCGACTTTGCGATCCACGCCGATGGGTTCTCGCGCATGGTGCTGCTGGCCGGCGGCATGACCCAGCGGCGCCTGGGCCGCCTGGTGCAGCGCCTGCTCGAAATCGAAACCTACCGCATGGCCGCGCTGCTGGGCCTGCCCGCCGCACGCGAGGCGGCCAGCGCACTGGCCTTTGCCGAGCGGGAGCTCGCTGCGCTGGCGGACGCGATCCGCACCGCCAACCGCGATGCCGAGCCCGCACTGCTGGACCGGCTCACCCGGCTGGCCGGGCAGGTGGAGAGCCAGTATGCAGCCACGCACTCGCGTTTTTCGGCCAGCAGTGCCTACTTTGAATTGCTGGACCGCCGCATCCAGGACATCGCCGAATCGCGCCTGGCCGGCATGCAGACCATCCGCGAGTTCATGGACCGGCGCCTCACGCCCGCGCGCAGCACCTGTGAATGGGCCGCCCGGCGGCAGGATGCGCTGTCGCAACGGGTATCGCGCATGAGCAACCTGCTGCGCACACGGGTGGAGATTGAGCAGCAGCAAAGCAGCCAGTCGCTGCTGACCGCGATGAACCACCGGCAGGATTTGCAGCTGCAGATGCAGTCCACCGTGGAGGGGCTGTCGGTGGCGGCCATCACGTACTACATCGTGGGCCTGGTCAGTTATCTGGCGAAGGCCGCGCAGGCGCTGGGCTGGCCCCTGTCGCCCGAAACCACGGCGGCGCTGGCGATCCCGGTGGTGGCGGCCGGTGTGTGGTGGTCGCTGCGGCGCCTGCACCACCGGGTGTTTCGCAAGCCCCCGGCGGGCTGACAGACCCCGGCCGCTATCGCCGTGCCATCGTGCATGGCGGTGCCACCCGCACGCAGCGTCGATGGCGCGGGGCTGGGCCCCGTGCGACACTGGGCCATGCCTGCCACGTGGGCCATCGCCGCAGCGGCCGGGTACGGCCGTGCCGTCATTCTCTTGCGAAAATTCTCATCAAAATTGGTTCAAACGCAATCTGGTAAAGCGCAAGTAGCTACTAAAAATGTAGCGACTGGCATCACGCTGGCCCTCCTGGGCTCCATCGCCTTCAGTGGCAAGGCCATCATCGTGAAGCTGGCATACCGCCATGGGGTGGATGCGGTCACGCTCATCATGTACCGCATGCTGTTTGCACTGCCCATCTTTGCCGTGATGGCCTGGTGGGCCAGCCGGGGTAAGCCGCCGCTCACCCGCAAGGACTGGCTGGGCGTGCTGGGGCTGGGGCTCACCGGTTACTACCTGGCGAGCTTTCTCGACTTCGCAGGGCTGGCCTACATCAGCGCCAGCCTGGAACGCCTGATCCTGTACCTCAACCCCACCCTGGTGGTGATGCTTGGCTGGGTGCTGTACCGGCGCGGCATTCGCTGGGGGCAGGCGCTGGGCATGCTCATCAGCTATGCCGGGGTGGTGCTGGTATTCGGCCACGAAGCCAACCTGCAGGGTGCTGACGCCGCATGGGGTGCGCTGCTGGTGTTCATGAGCGCGGTCAGCTATGCCATCTATCTGGTCTACAGCGGTGAGCTGGTGCAGCGCCTGGGCGCATTGCGCCTGGTGGGCCTGGCCACCACCGTGGCCTGCCTGCTGTGCCTGCTGCAGTTCGTGCTGCTGCGCCCTTTGAGCGCCGCCGTGGTGGCCCCGGAGGTGATCTGGCTGTCCGTCCTCAACGCCACGCTGTGCACCGCGGCACCGGTGCTGATGGTGATGATGGCCATCGAGCGCATCGGCGCGGGCACCACCGCGCAGACCGGCATGGTGGGGCCGCTGTCCACCATCCTCATGGGGGTGTGGATTCTGGGGGAGCCGTTCACCGTGTGGGTGGCTGCCGGTACGGCCCTGGTTCTGGTGGGCATCTTTGTGTTCACCCAGCTGGCGCGCCGCTGATACCAGGCACCAGGCGCAAAAACTACGCTCAGCCGGATTTGCGGGCCGCAGCGGGCCGGGCAGGTGGCGCGGGGGCAGGGCGGAGGGGCGGCGCGGCAAGGCGTTCGGCAAGGGTGGCGCGCGAGCCGCCCAGCCCGTCGAGCTGGCGGCCCATCGATTGCTCCAGGTACTCCATGCGCGCCTGCGCGGCGGGGTGGGTGGACATCTGCAGCGTGAACAGCGGGTTGTCGGGCGTCACGGTGCGCAGCTGCTGCAGCACCGACACCAGGCCGTAGGGGTCAAACCCCGCCTTGGCCGCCAGCGATACGCCGGTGCGGTCGGCTTCGAACTCGTCCGTCTGGCTCAGGCCCTTGGTGTAGACGGTGCGGAACAGCGACAGCAGCTGGTCGCGCACGAGCTGGCCGGCCACATTGCTGGTGCGGATCTGCGAGGCCAGCACCCGGGTGCCCAACCCGGCCATCGCGCTCTGGCGGATGGCCTGCAGATGGTGCCTGGAGGTGACGTGTGTGATCTCGTGCGCGAGGATGCCCGCCAGTTCGGACTCGTCGGCGCAGCGGTCAATGAGCCCCTTGGTCACGAACACATAACCGCCGGGTGCGGCAAAGGCGTTGTAGCCGTTGTCGTCCAGCACCACAAAGGTCCAGGGCAGGCCGGGGCGCGGCGAGTGCAGGCTGATCCAGCGGCCCAGGCGGTTCACGTAGCCCTGCAGCGCCATGTCGGGATGCGCGGGCTTGGCGCCCAGCAGCAACGCGGCCAGCTGGCGGCCGATCTCGATCTCCCTGGGTTCATCGATGTTCTCCATCGACTGGGTCAGCAAGCTGATGAGGTCATCACCCTGCGCAGGTGGCGCACCCGCAGCACCCGTGAGGGCCGAGCCCAGCCCGCCGCCCAGGGAGTTCAGGATGTTCATCACGTTCTGGCTGTGGGCCAGCAGCGGGGCTGCCGCCAGCGCCGCCGCCAGCGTTGCCAGGCGGGCACAGCGCGTCCATGCGGGAGTTCGGGGCACGTTCATCTCCTCAGTTGGGGCTGTGGTTGGGGTCCGACGGGCTGCTGAAGCTGCCGCCGGAACGTCCGCTGGAGGTGGGCAGGGGGGGCTGTGCCAGCGCAGGCACATCGCGCGCCTTCAGCGACGCCGTGCTGGCAAACTGCCGCGCCTGGTCGGCATTGACGCGCAGTGCCTCGGCCCGGCCGACGGCGGCCGGGTTGGGCTGCGCGTTGGCAATGTCTTCGGCGCCCAGCCCGCGGATACCTACCGTCGAAGTGGCGGTGGTGGTGGGCCCGCTGTTGCCGCCAAACAACCCGCCCAGCCCGCGCAGGCCGCTGGTGGCCGCGTTGCTGGCGGGTGCTGCCGAGCCCGATGACGGGCCCAGGTCAAACATGTGCACCCAGCCTGATGCGCCCTGCGGTGTGGTGACCCGCGTCCAGGGGCCCTTGCGCTCGTTGCTGCGCGTGACCACTGCGTTGGCCTCCAGCGCCGCCACGCTCGCGCCGCTGTCGGCGGGGGTGTCGCGCAGCTGCGTGGCACGCTTGACCACTGCGGCCTCCTGCGCCTGCGCACCGCCTGCCAGCAGCGCCAGCGCAGGCAATGACAGCCAGAGGGCAAGGGCTCCGCGGTGTAGCCGGTTCATCGTCGTGCTCTCCAATTATGATTTGGGCGAAAGCACATGTATCAGTGTGCAACTTGGAGATTGTTATGGATTTGGGTATCGCAGGCAAATGGGCGCTGGTGTGCGGCGCGAGCAAGGGGTTGGGCTATGGCTGCGCGCAAGCGCTGGTGCGCGAGGGCGTGAACGTGGTCATCAATGCGCGCAACGCCCAGGCATTGAATGAAGCTGCTACAAAATTAATAGCTGATAGCGCAGAACTGGTAAGCGCTGGAGGCCAAAAACACTCTAAACCCGTGGTGCTGGCCGTTGCCGCCGACATCACCACTGCCGAGGGGCGGGCCGCCGTCTTCTCGGTGGCCGGTGGGCCGGGGCGCGACTTCGACATCGTGGTGACCAATGCCGGCGGCCCACCCACCGGTGACTTCCGCGACTGGGACCGTGACGCATGGATCAAGGCGGTGGATGCCAACATGCTGACCCCCATCGAGCTCATCAAGGCTACGGTGGACGGCATGGCCGCACGCGGCTATGGCCGCATCGTCAACATCACCTCCAGCGCCGTGAAGGCGCCCATTGACATCCTGGGCCTGTCCAACGGCGCGCGCAGCGGGCTGACCGGCTTCGTCGCGGGTGTTTCGCGCAGCAAGATCGCCGCCCGTGGCGTGACCATCAACAACCTGCTGCCGGGCAAGTTCGACACCGACCGGCTGGCCGCCACCGTGACCGCCGCCGCCAGCAAGGCCGGCAAGAACGTTGAGGACGTGCGGGCCGCGCAGCAGGCGCAGATCCCGGCCGGGCGTTATGGCCGCGCCGACGAGTTCGGCGCCATCTGCGCGTTTCTGTGCAGTGTGCACGCTGGCTACATGACGGGGCAGAATGTGCTGGCGGACGGGGGCGCCTACCCCGGCACGTTCTAGCGGTGGCAGGCTGCGCCCGTGTCTGCGCAGGGGCGCGGCCCCGGTGCGGCGCGATGCATGAGCCTCACCCGTGGCGTTTTGCCGACAGCGCTTCCGGTCTGCGGAAGAACTTGATCAAGAATGGGGCTGGAGACAATGCCAATGCACATCTTGCCTGCCTTAATCCCTGCGATGCGCCGCAGCGCTGCGTGGCTGTGTGCGGCGCTGGCATTGGCCGGGAGCCTGCATGCACAGACTCCGCCCCCTGCACCCGATGCCTCTGTGGTAGCGTCTGCGGCACCATACAAACTGCGCATCGTGGGCGGCCTGGCCGGCATCAACCAGTACACCCGCCAAGAAGAACCATTCTGGAGCAAGGAGCTGCGGCGCCTGAGCAACGGGCGCTTCGAGGCCGAGATCGTCCCCTTCGACCGCGCCGGCGTGCCTGGCACCGAGATGCTGCGCCTGCTGCAGCTCGGGGTGGTGCCGTTTGGCACCACGCTCATGAGCTCGCTCACGGCCCAGTTCCCGGAGTACACCGCGCCCGATCTTGCGGGCCTGAACCCGGACATCGCCACGCTCAAGTCCACACTTGCGGCGTTTCGCCCCTATCTTGAAAAAAGCCTGCGCGACCAGTTTGGCGTCGAGATGCTGGCGGTGTATGTGTACCCGGCCCAGGTGGTGTACTGCAAGAAGCCGTTGCGGGGCCTGGCTGACCTGTCGGGCCGGCGCATCCGCGTGTCTTCGTCCACCCAGGCCGATTTTGTCGGGGCGCTGGGGGGCGTTGCGGTGCTCACGGGCTTTGCGCAGATCGTGCCCAGCCTGACGGCAGGCAATACTGAATGCGCCATCACCGGCACCATGTCCGGCAACACGCTGGGCCTGCATACGCTCACCTCGCACATGCATGCACTGCCCGTGACCTGGGGGCTCGCGCTGTTTGGGGTGAACCGCGCGGCCTGGGAGTCGCTGCCCCCCGACCTGCGGGCGCTGCTGCGGCACGAACTGCCCCGGCTGGAGGCCGCCATCTGGCAGGAGTCCGAGCGCGAAACCTCTGACGGCATGGCCTGCAACCGGGGCAGCAACGACTGCGTGGGCGGGCGCAAGGGCAGCATGGTGTTGGTGCCCGTGTCGGCGCAGGACGAGCGCAGCCGCCGCGAGATCCTGGAGACCACCGTGCTGCCGCGCTGGGTGCAGCGCTGCGGTGCGCGCTGTGCCCAGGTGTGGAACCAGACCATCGGCCCCGTGCGCGCCCTGGTCGCGACCCCGGCGAAATGAAGGAAGCCGCTACCCAGCCGCGCATCAGGGCCTTTGTCTGGGCCGGGGCATCGGTATTCATGGCAGCCGTGGTGCTGGTGTCTGCCGCCCTGGTGTGGAACGCCCGCGCCGTGGCGCTGGCCGACAACGAAGCCCAGGCCACGCGTTTTGTTGCGGGTGCGGAGGCTGCGCTCAACCGGTCCCTGCTGGCGGTGGATGTGCTCCTGGCCAGCATGGACGAGCTGATGGGCCTGTCGGGCATCATGACCGACTGGATTGACCCCGAGTTGGCCAGCCAGCGCCTGCGCAGCGGTGCCCGGCAGAACCTGATGGTGCGCTACGTGGCCCTGCTCGACGCCCAGGGCAAGACGCTCGCATCCTCTGATACGTCGGGCAGCACACTGCAGGTGCAGTTGCCCCCGGGTTTTCTGTCCGCCGTGCTGGAGCAGCCCGTCTCCACACTGATGATCAGCCCACCCGTGGTGAGCTTTGCGACAGCCGAGCGTGTGCTTTACATTGCGCGCCACCTGCGCATGGCCGACAGCTCGCGTGTGGTCGCACTCGCCGAGTTGCCCGTGGGCGCGCTCAGCTCGGTGCTGGTGCAAGGCGTGGACATCCGCGGCCTGCAGGTGACGCTGGAGCGCGCTGGTGGCCAGCTGCTGCTGAGCGTGCCCCACCGCGAGGAAGCCATCGCACCCACGCTCACCCCCCCGCTGCAGGAGATCGAAGCCCGGGGTGCGCAGTGGAAGGCGCCAGCGCGCCTGAGCGGCGCGAACGCGCTGGTGGTGTATCGCCCCATCCTCTACCAGGATCTGCGCATCTCGGCCAGCATCCCGCTGCGCGACGCGCTGGAGGGCTGGCGCGGCCAGCGCAACGCCATCACGCTCACCTGCCTGCTGTTCGTGGCCATGATCGTCGCGGCAGGCAACCTGGCGCTGCGCTATCTGCACCGCATCTCGCAGGCGCGCCTGGCGATCGCGCAGTCCAAGGCCACGCTCGACCAGGCGCTGGAATCCATGGTCAGCGGCTTTTTGCTGCTCGATGGCGAGCAACGCGTGGTGCAGTGGAACAGCAGGTTCGAGGAGATCTTCCCGTGGCTGCGCAGCGTGATGGCGCCGTCGGTGCCGTTTCGGCGCGTGATGGAAGAAACCTCCCGCCACCACCTGCCCGGTGCCAGCGAGGAGGAGCGCATGCGCTGGGTCGATCTGCGCCTTCTCAAGCAGCGGCAGCACCAGGAGCCGCACGAACAGGTGCTGCCCAACGGGCTGACCATCCAGATCACCGAGCGGCCCACGCCCGATGGCGGGCTGGTCATCTCGTACCACGACGTCACGGCCCTGCGCCGCGCCAGCGCCGAAATCGAAAACCTGGCCTTCTACGACCCGCTGACCAACCTGCCCAACCGCCGCCTGCTGATGGACCGCATGCAGCAGGTGATTGCCGCCAGCGTGCGCAGCGGGCAGTACGGGGCTTTGCTGTTTCTCGACCTGGACCACTTCAAGACGCTGAACGACACCCGTGGCCATGAGGTGGGCGACATGCTGCTGCGCCAGGTGGCCGAGCGCCTGAAGACCTGCGTGCGCCGCGAGGACACGGTGGCGCGCCTGGGCGGTGACGAGTTTGTGGTCATGCTGCACGAGTTGTCCACCCGCAGCGACGAGGCGGCCGCCTTTGCACGCCGGGTCGGAGAAAAAATCCTGCGCGCGCTGAACATGCCGTACTCGCTCGACGGAATCATCCACCACAGCACGCCCAGCATCGGCGTCACGCTGCTGGGAGGCACGCTGCAGCCGTCGGTGGATTTGCTCAAGCAGGCCGACATTGCCATGTACCAGGTCAAGTCGCAGGGGCGCAATGCGCTGTGCTTTTTTGACCCGAAGATGCAGATCGCCATCAGCGCCCGCGCGCAGCTGGAGGTGGACCTGCAGGCCGCGCTCTCGGCACGGCAGTTCGTGCTGCACTACCAGCCCCAGTTCCATCTGGACGGGCGCATCGTGGGCGCCGAGGCACTGATCCGCTGGAACCACCCGGAGCGTGGCCTCATTGCGCCGGGCGGTTTCATCAGCGTGGCGGAAGAGAGCGAACTCATCGTGCCCATGGGCCACTGGGTGCTGCGCACCGCGTGCGAGCAGCTGGCCGCCTGGGAGCAGGATGCACGCTTTCGGCACATCCAGCTGTCGGTCAACGTGAGCGCCCGGCAGTTCCGCCAGCGCGATTTTGTGGCCCGCGTGGTCGAGGTGCTGCGCGGCACGGGCGCGCGGCCGCATTTGCTCAAGCTGGAGCTGACCGAGTCGCTGGTGCTGGACGACGTGGACGACACGGTGGCCAAGATGGGCCTGCTCAAGACCAAGGGCGTGCGCTTTTCGGTGGACGACTTCGGCACCGGCTATTCGTCGCTGGCCTACCTCACGCGGCTTCCTCTGGACCAGCTCAAGATCGACCAGTCTTTTGTGCACAACCTGGGCGTGCGCCATACGGATGACGTGATCGTGCAGACCATCATCGGCATGGCGCGCAATCTGGAGCTGGATGTGATTGCCGAAGGCGTGGAAACGCAGGAGCAGAAGGACTTTCTGGCCGAACATGGTTGCCAGCTGTTTCAGGGCTACCTGCTGGGCCACCCCATGCCCGTGGCGGATCTGGAGTCTGTGCTCGACTGGGCTGCTGCGCATCCTTCGGCCTTCCCACCCCTTGCGCCATGACACCATCTCCCACAATACCCCGACTCTTTCGCACAGGCATCCGTGCGCTGCTGCTGGGTGGCGCCGCCATCTTTGCTGCGGCCCATGCCGCGCCTGTCGATGTGCAAACCCCCAGCGGAACGCTGCGATTGCAGGCGCCACCCGGCTACACCGCGCTCGACGCCGAGGAAATGCACGCCAAGTTCGGCCGCTATGGGCGGCGCCCCCTGGCCGCCTGGGGCAATGCACGCCGCACAAGCACCGTGGCCGTCACCTGGTCGCGCATGGTGCAAAAGCCGCTGACCAGCGACCAGCTGCCTGCGTTTAAAGCTTCGCTGGAGTCCACCCTGCTCAGGCTCACACCGGGCATGGTGATGCACGATGCATCGCTGGTGACCATCGCGGGACGAAGCTGGGTGCGCATGGACAGCACGGCGCCCGCAGTGGACACGTCCATCCGCAACCTCATGTACGTCACCGACCTCGGCGGGCACATGGTGGCCGTGAATTTCAACGCGACCGAGGCGGAATTTCCTGCGCAGGAGGCAGGCTTTGGCAGCGCCGCCGCCACGCTGAAGGCCGAACCGTAACGCGCGCGGATCGCGGCCTACCGCCGCGACGACACCACAATCCCGCCCACGATGAGCGCAAACGCCACACCGTGAAACACCTGCGGCGTCTCGCCCAGGAACGCTGCCGACAGGATGCCCGCGAACAGCGGCGTGAGATTGATGAAGAACCCCGCCACCGCAGGCCCCGCGCGCTGCACGCCCACGCCCCAGCAGCGGTAGGCCAGCACGGCCGGGCCCACTGCGATGAACACGAGCGCGGCAATCAGCGGCCAGCCCCATGCGATGTGGGTGCGGCCCACGGCCCATTCCACACCCGCAAAGCTGCCCGACCACGCGAGGCCAAACACCATCTGGGCCATCAGGAACGCCGCCCAGTCGCTGCGCAGGCGGGCGGGCTCGCTGGTGCGTGCCAGCAGCCAGCTGTAAAACGCCCACGAGATGGTGGCCAGCAGCATGAACACATCGCCCGGCACCAGGCGGAAAGCCAGCAGCTGCGACCACTCGCCCCGGCTGAGCACCAGCAGCACGCCACACACCGACAGCAGAGCGCCCACCACCTGCCGCCGCGTGACGGCCGCGCCGAAGAAAAGTGCCCCCACGGCCAGCATCCACACCGGCATGCTCGCGCCCACCAGTGTCACGTTGATGGGCGTGGACGTCTGCAGCGCCATGTATTGCAGGGCGTTGTACAGCCCGATGCCCAGCAGCCCCAGCATCGCGTAGCGGCGCCAGTGTGCCCACAGCGGGCTGTCGGCACGCAGCACGCTGTGGGCCAGCGGCAGCAGGATGGCAAACGCCAGCACCCAGCGAATGAAATTGAGCGTGATGGGTGGGATGAGGTCATGCACCATCCGCCCCACCACGGCGTTGCCAGCCCACAGCAGCGGTGGTATCACCAGCAGCGCCGCCGTGCCGGGCGTGAGTCTTTGCGTCATGGGCTGCACTGTAACGGTGCAGGGCAGGGCAAGGCTTTCAAATTCATGGCAGGATGGCCGCCGTTTGTCTCGCCCGTTACAGGCCTTGTGCATGGCTGTTCGAGATCCCCTTCAACACCCCTTCAAAACCCGTTATCCAGGAGCGTTTAACCATGAGCCTTGCCGTCCAGATCCGCCAGCACGGCGGTCCCGAAGAACTCCACCTTGTTGACGTTGCCGTGGGCGAGCCCGGCCCGGGCGAGATCCGCATCCGCCACCACGCCATCGGCCTCAATTTCATCGACGTCTACCACCGCACGGGGCTGTACCCCCTGAACATGCCCGCCACCATCGGCATGGAAGGTGCGGGTGTGGTCGAGGCGGTGGGCGAGGGCGTCACGCACCTGAAGGTGGGCGACCGCGCCGCTTACGCCAGCAACCCGCCCGGTGCCTACTGCGAAGTGCGCGTGATGCCCGCCAAGTGCGTGTGCAAGCTGCCGGACGCCATCAGCTTTGAAACCGGCGCGGCCATGATGCTCAAGGGCCTGACGGCGCAATACCTGCTCAAGAAAACGCTGCCGGTGGAAGGCCTGCAAAGCGGCGACCATGTGCTGTTCCATGCTGCGGCGGGTGGTGTGGGCCTGATCGCCTGCCAGTGGGCGAAGGCGCTGGGCCTGCAGCTCATCGGCACCGCAGGCAGTGATGCCAAGTGCCAGCTGGCCCTGGCCAACGGCGCGGCGCACGCCATCAACTACAGCACCGAAGACTTTGCCGCCCGGGTGAAGGAGATCACCGGCGGCAAGGGCGTGAAGGTGGTGTACGACTCGGTGGGCAAGGACACCTGGGACAAGTCGCTCGAGTGCCTGCGCCCCTTCGGCCTGATGGCCAGCTTCGGCAATGCATCGGGGCCGGTGGCTCCGTTTGCGCCGGGCAGCCTGGGTGCCAAGGGCTCGCTGTATGTCACGCGCCAGACGCTGTTCACCCACATCGCCACGCGCGAGGCCACGCAGGCCATGGCCGACGACCTGTTTGCCGTGGTGGCCAGCGGGCAGGTGAAGATCCACATCGACCAGCGCTACCCGCTGGCCGAGGTGCAGCAGGCGCACCGCGATCTGGAAGCGCGCAAGACCACCGGCTGCACCATCCTCACGCTGTGAGCGCCCTGGCCCCGCCGGCAACCTTCGACGACTGGCTGGCGCATGCCCGCCGCGCCGCGCAGCAGCCACCCGCCCAGCCGCGCCTGCCGCTGGTGGTGGGTGGGCAGGGCGTGGGCTCGGTGGCGCATGGTTTTCTTGATCAAATCGGCCCCCAGCGCTTGTGGGATAAGCGCTTTCAGCTATTGAAAAGCGAGCAATCCGAGGGCCTGGCGTGGCACATCGATGGGCTGCACGGTGGTATCACGGGCGCGCTCAACGCCCTGGCGCACGCCCTGCGCGAGCACGGCTTGTGCGGCCCCTGGCGCGACGAGCAGCTGGCCGTTTGCAACCCGGCGGGCGAGGTGGTGGGCACGGTGGAGCGTGGCGCCGTGCGCGTGCTGGGCATTGCCACGCGCGCCGTGCACCTGGTGGGCACCGCACCCGACGGGCGCATGTGGGTGCAAAAGCGCTCACTGACCAAGCCCAACAACCCCGGCCTGTGGGACACGCTGATGGGGGGCATGGTGGCGGCTGCCGATTCGCTGCCACAGGCCCTGGCGCGCGAGACGTGGGAAGAGGCCGGCCTGCGGGTGGACGCGCTGCACGGCCTGCAGCACGGCGGCCATGTGGATTTCAGCCGCCCCAGCCGCGAAGGCGGCGGCGCAGGCTACATGCGCGAGCGCATCGACTGGTTCAGCGCACAGGTGCCCGAAGGCCTGGTGCCCGAGAACCAGGACGGCGAAGTCGAACGCTTTGAGTTGCAGCCCCTGGCCACCGTGCGCGAGCAGGTGGCGCAGGGGCAGTTCACGCTCGAAGCGGGCCTGGTGATCGGCGGATTCCTGGGCCTGTAAGCACGCTATTATTTCGCTATTGAAAATATAGCTGTATGCGCAATGCTGTAAAGCGCTGAAGCCTGTTTTGGCTCAATTTTTCAAACGCCCCAGCGCCCGCAGCACATTCTCTGCCGTCGCTGGTGCGGTCAGCACCACGGGCGCAGCTGCATCGCCGCCTCGCCCCGCGGCCACGGCATTGCGCAGTGCCTCGTACACGCTGATCGCCAGCATGAACGGTGGCTCGCCCACGGCCTTGCTGCCGCCCACGTTGTCCTCGCGGTTGGCCTCGGGCCACAAGTCCACCTTGAAGTGCCGGGGGATGTCGCCCGTGGCCGGAATCTTGTAGGTGCTGGGGGCGTGGGTGGCCAGATACCCTTTGTCGTTCCACACCAGCTGCTCGGTGGTGAGCCAGCCCATGCCCTGCACAAAGCCGCCTTCGATCTGGCCGATGTCGATGGCCGGGTTGATGCTGTGGCCCACGTCGTGCAGGATGTCCACGCGCATCACGCGGCTCTCGCCGGTGAGGGTGTCGATGACGACCTCGGAGCACGCTGCGCCGTAGCTGAAGTAGTAGAACGGCCGCCCCGTGAGCGTGGCCTTGTCGTAGTGGATCTTGGGCGTGCGGTAAAAGCCGTCGCTCCACAGCTGGATGCGGTTGGCATAGGCCTCTTTCACCACGTCGCCCCACGCGCGCACCTTCTTGGGCGAGATGACCTGGCCGCCCTCGAAGCGGATGGCGCCCGCGCCACAGCCATCGAGCCCGCACACGAACGAGGCCAGGTTGTCCCGCACATTGCGGGCTGCGAACTGCGCAGCGCGGCCGTTCAGGTCGGTGCCGCTGCTGGCGGCGGTGGCGCTGGCGTTGGGCACCTTGCTGGTGTCGCTGGCGGTGACCAGCACGCGGGACAGCGGCACGCCCAGCTCGTCGGCCACGATCTGCGCCACCTTGGTGTGCAGGCCCTGGCCCATTTCGGTGCCGCCGTGGTTCACCTGCACGCTGCCATCGGTGTACACATGCACCAGTGCGCCCGCCTGGTTGAACAGCGTGGCGGTGAAGCTGATGCCGAACTTGACGGGCGTGATGGCGAGGCCGCGCTTGAGCACGGGGCTGGTGGCGTTCCACGCCGCGATGGCGGCCTGGCGGCGGCGGTAGTCGGCATTGCGCTCCAGCTGCGGCATCAGCGCGTGCAGGATGTTGTCCTCCACCGTCATCTGGTAGTGGGTGACGTTGCGGCCTTCCGAGCTGTCCTTGCCATACAGGTTGACCATGCGCACATCCTGCGCATCGCGGCCCAGCGCGCGCGCAATGTCGCCCAGGATGGCCTCGATCACGATCACGCCCTGCGGCCCGCCGAACCCGCGAAAGGCGGTGTGGCTCTGCGTATTCGTCTTGCAGCGGTACGAGGCGATTTCGACATCGCTCAGGTAATACGCGTTGTCGCTGTGGAACACGGCGCGGTCGGCCACGGGGCCGGACAGGTCGGCGCTGAAGCCGCAGTTGGCCGCCATCTGGAGCTTGAGGCCCGTGATGCGGCCGGTGTCGTCAAAACCCACGTCGTATTCGTACGCAAACGGGTGGCGCTTGCCGGTGACCATGAAGTCTTCGTCGCGGTCCAGCCGCAGCTTGACGGCGCGGCCGAACCTATTGGCAGCCACGGCGGCCCATACGGCCAGGTGACCAGCCTGGGTCTCCTTGCCGCCAAAGCCGCCGCCCATGCGGCGGCATTCCACCTTGACCGCGTGGTTGTCGATGCCCAGCGCGTGCGCCACCCAGTGCTGCACCTCGCCGGGGTGCTGGGTGCTGGAGTAGATCCACCACTGTTTTTGCTCCAGCGGCAGGGCGTAGGCGATCTGGCCTTCCAGGTAGAAGTGCTCCTGCCCGCCCACCTCAAACGCGCCTTGCAGGCGGTGCGCTGATTGCGCAAGGCCCGTGGCGGCGTCACCCCGGCGCACGAACACGGGGGGCAGCACGTAGCTTTCGGCTTTCAGTGCCTCGTGCACCGAAAGCACGGCGGGCAGTGGGGCGATGTTGAGCTTCACGGCACGCACCGCACGCCGCGCCTGCATCACCGAGTCAGCCACCACCAGGCCGATGACCTGGCCGATGTGCTGCACGGTGTCGATGGCGAACACGGGCTCGTCGTGCGCGAAGGCGGCCAGCAGTTGGTCGCCGGGCACGTCCTGCGCCAGCACCACGCCGCGCACGCCGGGCAGGGCCAGGGCGGCGCTTGCATCCACGCTGTTCAACGTGCCGTGGGCCACGGTGGAGAGGATGGGGGCGGCATACAGCGTGCCCTTTACCTCCGGCAGGTCGTCGATGTAGTGGGCGGCACCGGCCACTTGGGCGCGGGCGCTTTCGTGGATGTGCGACTGGCCCATGGCGCGCGTGCTGGCTGGCGAGCCGGGCTGTGGCGCGGGGGTGTGCGCGCTCGCTGTGGCGTCGGCAGCAGCAACTGCGGGGTCGTTCACCGCGTCGCGGCTGACGGGAAGGGGATCGCGCTGGTTCATGCTGTTTCCTCCAGGCGGAAGTTTTCCACGCTCACCGCGTCTTCGCCCTGGCTTTCGAGCCAGAACCGCTGCCACAGGCTGGCCAGCACCGCGCTGCGGTAGGCGCCACTGGCGCGCATGTCGGAGATGGGGCTGAACTCGGCCTGCAGCGCTTGCGCGGCGCGGGCGATGGTGTCGGCAGTCCAGGGCTGGCCGGTGAGTGCGGCCTCGGTCTGGCGCGCGCGGGCCGGGGTGGCAGCCACACCGCCCGCGCCAATGCTGGCGCGGCGCACCACGTCGGCTTCTATGTCCAGATTGATGACAAGGCAGACGGCAGAAATATCGTCGTCGAAGCGCTTGGAAATCTTGTAAGCCCGAAGCACTTCCGTGACGCCCGGTCTGGGCACCACGATGCGCGCCAGCAGCTCGTGGGGCGCGATCACGTTCTGGCGGTAGCCGGTGTAGAGGTCTTCCAGCGCCAGGGTGCGTTCGCCGCGCACGCTGGCCAGCACCACCTGGGAGCGCAGCGCAATCAAGAGCGGCATCGAATCGCCAATGGGCGAGCCGTTGGCCACGTTGCCCCCCAGCGTGCCCGAGTTGCGCACGGGCAGGCCCGCAAAGCGCGTGGCAAAGCTGTGCAGCTGTGGCCACTGCGCGGTCAGTGCCGCAAAGGCGTTGGTCAGCGTGACGGCGGCGCCGATGGTGATGTGGTGTGCGTCCTGCTGGATCTGCCGCAGCTCTGCCGCGCGAGTCACATCCAGAATCTGCGCGTACTGTTTGTGCTGCTTGGTCACCCACAGGCCCACATCGGTGCAGCCTGCCACGACCTGCGCCGCAGGGTGCGCGGCGCGTGCGGCCAGCAGGTCGGGCAGCGTGGTGGGTGAAATATAAGAAGAACTGGCATCTGGCGCTTGGTGGTCAAGCGCAAGCAGCTCTAGTTTTTGTAGCAAAAGCGGCTCGTTCACCGCCATCGCTGGCAGGGCGGCCATCTGCTGTGCGGCGTCCAGGATGGGGCGGTAGCCGGTGCAGCGGCACAGGTTGCCCGAGAGTTCTTCCTGCGCCAGCTCGCGGGTGATGGGTTGGCCATGGCACACATGGTTTTGGTACATGCCAAAGAGGCTCATCACGAAGCCGGGGGTACAAAAGCCGCATTGCGAGCCGTGGCACTGCACCATGGCTTCTTGTGCTGGATGGAGCGTGATGGTTTGAGCAGGAGCCGTTGCGGCATCGCCCACTGGCTGGATCAGTGGGTCTTCCGCCAGGTCCTCCACCGTCCACAGCGCCATGCCATCCACCGAATGCGCCAGGCGGATGCAGCTGTTCACCGCGCTGTAGTGCAGCTTGCCGCCGCGCGCCTCGCCCAGCACCACGGTGCAGGCGCCGCAGTCGCCTTCGCCGCAACCTTCCTTGGTGCCGGTGCAGCCCAGGTCTTCGCGCAGCACCTCCAGCAGGGTGCGGTCGGGTGGTACATTGCCCAGCGCCACGGGCTGGCCTCGGCGCAGGAATTGCAAGGGTCTTGTTGTCATGACAAACGCCACTTCGATCTTGGATGGAAAGGTTCAGCAGAGGGTAGAACGCAGTCCCGCTACCGGCATATGCGCAAGCTTATGGCACCCATGCCCCCACCGCTATGAGAGACCACGCCCTTTTCGACAAGATAGACCTCCATCTCATAAGGGTCTTGCACACCGTGCTCACAGAACGCAGCGTATCGAGGGCCGCCGTCCGCCTGGGCATGCACCAGCCGGCAGTTTCGGCTGCGCTCAAGCGCCTGCGCGACCTGTCGGGCGACCCGCTCTTGGTGCGCTCGGGCGCCAGCATGATGCCCACCGACGCCGCGCTGCGCATGGTGGAGCCTGCAGGCGCGATCCTGCGTGCGGCGGAGGCCCTGTTTTCGGATGCGCGTGGCTTTGACCCGCGCACGGCCACCCGCACCTTCCGTGTGGCGGCCAGCGACTACCTCGACCCACTTTTTTTACCCCAGCTCGTGGCGCGCATCAAGGTCGAAGCCCCTTTGTGCCCGATCGAAATTTTGCCCCTGTCGGCCGACGCGCACTACCACGCGCACCTGGCCCAGGGCGAGGTGGACGTGGTGATCGGCAACTGGCCCCAGCCGCCGGATGACCTGCACATGGGCCGCCTGTTTGGCGACGAGGTGGTGTGCCTGGTCAGCAAGGACCACCCCGCCGTGCGGCGCGGCTGGGACGTGGAAAGCTGGCTGGCCGCCGAGCACATTGCGCCCACGCCCACCCACCCCGGCGCGCGCGGCGTGATCGACGCCCACCTGGACAGCCTCTCCATGCAGCGTCACATCACGGCGCGCTGTGCGCATTTCAGCCTGATCCCCAGCATCGTGGCATCGAGCTTGCTTGTGCTGACCACCGGCCGCCAGTACTGCGAACGGTATGTCGAGCAACTGCCGCTGGCCATCCTGCCCTGCCCGGTGCCGTTTCCCCGGCTCATGTATTACCAGCTGTGGCATGCACGCACGCACCACTCGGCCGCGGCGGCCTGGTTGCGCGAATGTGTGAAAACCGTGGCTGCTTCGCTACGAAAAGAATAGCTGTTGGCGCATGCTGAATAAGCGCAAGAAGGTGTTTTGATTCTTATAACAAGTTGTAAAACTGAGAGACAATCCCCCGCATGAGTTCTCCCCCCAATCCTTTAGCGCCTGGTGCGGCGCCGCCACGGCTGCAGCTGGTGGGCATCACCAAACGCTACCCGGCCGTGGTGGCCAACAGCGGCGTGTCGCTCACGGTGCTGCCGGGTGAAATCCACGCCGTGCTGGGCGAAAACGGCGCGGGCAAGTCCACGCTGATGAAAATCATCTACGGCTCGGTCAAGCCCGACGAAGGCAGCGTGTTCTTCAACGGCCAGGCCGTGCAGGTGCGCAACCCGCAAGAGGCGCGGGCCCTGGGCATTGCCATGGTGTTCCAGCATTTCAGCCTGTTTGACACCCTCACCGTGGCCGAGAACGTGTGGCTGGGGCTGGACAAGAGCCTGACGCTGGCCGAAGTGACCAGCCGCATCACCGCCAAGGCCGCCGAGTACGGCCTCGACATCGACCCCCTGCGCCCCGTGCACACCCTGAGCGTGGGCGAGATGCAGCGCGTGGAGATCATCCGCGCGCTGCTCACCGCGCCCAAGGTGCTGATCCTGGACGAGCCCACTTCGGTGCTCACGCCCCAGGCGGTCGAAAAGCTCTTTGTGGTGCTGCGCAAGCTCGCCAGTGAGGGCTGCAGCATCCTCTACATCAGCCACAAGCTGCACGAAATTCGGGCGCTGTGCACCGCCTGCACCGTGCTGCGCGGCGGCAAGGTCACGGGCGTGTGCAACCCGGCCGAGGAATCCAATGCGTCCCTGTCGCGGCTGATGATCGGCGCCGAGCCGCCCGCGCTGGAGCACCGTGCCGTGCAGACAGGCGCTACCGTGCTGCGCGTGCAGGGCCTGTCGCTGCCGCGCGCCGACCAGTTTGGGGTGGACTTGATCGACCTGCAGTTCGAGGTGAAGGCAGGCGAAGTGGTGGGCATTGCTGGCGTGTCGGGCAACGGGCAGAGAGAGTTGCTCTATGCCCTGTCGGGCGAAGACCAGCGCGCGGAGCCCGCCAGCATCCAGGTCTCCGGCCAGAATGCAGGCCGCATGGCGCCCAACCAGCGCCGCGCCTTGGGCCTGCACTTTGTGCCCGAAGAGCGCCTGGGGCGCGGCGCCGTGCCCACCATGGGCCTGGCGCACAACCTGCTGCTCACGCGCACCAATGCGGTCAGCGGCAGTGGCTGGATCAAGGTGGGTGCGCTGCAAAAGCATGCCGAAGACATCATCCGGCGCTTCAATGTGAAGGCGGGTGGCCCCAACGCGGCGGCCAAGTCGCTGTCGGGCGGCAACCTGCAGAAGTTCATCGTGGGGCGCGAGATCGATGCCAACCCGAAGCTGCTCATCGTCTCGCAGCCCACCTGGGGCGTGGATGTGGGGGCTGCGGCGCAGATCCGGGGCTCCATCCTGGCGCTGCGTGATGCGGGCTGCGCCGTGCTGGTGGTGAGTGAGGAGCTGGACGAATTGTTTGAAATCTGCGACCGGCTGCATGTGGTGGCCAAGGGGCATCTGTCGCCCTCCGTGGACCGCGCAGACGCGACGGTGGAGCGCATTGGTGAATGGATGAGCGGGCTGTGGCATGCCGATGTGCAGGCCCACCTGGCGCACAAGGCGCAGGCTGGGGAGGTGCACCATGCTTAAGCTGGAACCGCGCCCCCAGGCGTCCAGGCTCTGGACCTACGGCTCGCCCTTGCTGGCGCTGGCGTTTACGGTGTTGATCGGTATCGCGCTGTTTGTGGCGCTGGGTAAAGACCCGGTGCGCGGGCTGCAGGTGTTCTTCTGGGAGCCCGTCAAGTCGCAGTACGCCATCGGTGAACTCATGGTCAAGGCCACGCCGCTGTTATTGATTGCGCTGGGGTTGGCCGTGTGCTTTCGCTCCAACGTGTGGAACATCGGGGCCGAAGGGCAGTTTGTGATCGGCGCGGTCACGGCCGGGGGCATGGCGCTGCTGGCCGACAAGACCACGGGCCCGTGGATCGTGCCCGCCATCCTGCTTGCGGGTGTGCTGGGCGGCATGGTGTGGGCGGGGCTTACGGCCTTGCTGCGCGACAAGTTCAACGCCAACGAGATCCTGGTGAGCCTGATGCTGGTCTATGTGGCCACGCTGGTGCTGGGCTACCTGGTCTATGGCCCGTGGAAGGACCCCATGGGCTACAACTTTCCGCAGACCAAGACGTTCGAGAAAGTGACGCAGATCCCGCGCCTGATGCAGGGCTCGAGAGTGTCCATCGGCCTTTTGCTGGCGCTGGCTGGGGCGGCCGCGCTGTGGGTGTTCCTGTTTCGCACACGTGCGGGTTTTGCGCAGCAGGTGGGCGGCCTGGCGCCGGCGGCGGCACGCTATGCGGGCTTTTCGTCGCGCAAGGCGCTGTGGACGGCGCTGCTCATCTCGGGTGGCGCAGCGGGCCTGGCGGGCGCGCTGGAGGTGGCCGGGCCCATCGGCCAGCTCACACCGTACGTGCCCGCAGGCTACGGCTTTGCGGCCATCATCGTGGCGTTTGTGGGGCGCCTGCACCCTGTTGGAATGATCCTTTCGGCCATCCTGATGAGCATGTTCTACATCGGTGGGGAGCTGGCGCAGTCGCGCCTGGGCCTGCCCAAGTCGCTCACGGGCGTGTTCCAGGGCCTGCTGCTGTTCACGTTGCTCGCGTGTGACACGCTGATCGCCTACCGCATCCGCTGGGTGGGCCGCAAGAAAGGAGGTGTCTGATGGAGTCGTATGCACTGCTCATCGGCGCCACGCTCAGCGCGGGCACGGTGCTGGCCATTGCGGCCCTGGGCCTGCTCATCAACGAGAAGGCGGGCATCGTCAACCTGGGGGCTGAGGGCATGATGCTCTGCGCCGCCATCGCCGGCTTTGCCACCGTGGTGCACACGGGCAACACCTGGCTGGGCTTTGCGGCGGGCATGGCCGCCGGGGCACTGCTGGCCGCCATCTTTGGCGTGCTGGTGATCTGGCTCAACACCAACCAGTACGCCACGGGGCTCGCGCTCAGCCTGTTTGGTGTGGGCTTCTCGGCGTTTGCCGGTATCAGCTACGTGCAGGCCAAGTTGCCAGAGCTGCCCAAGTACGCCATTCCGGTGCTCGGCGACATTCCGCTGGTGGGCCCTGCGCTGTTCCGCCAGCACCCGCTGGTGTACCTCACCATGCTGCTGGTGGCGGGGTTGATCTGGTTTTTGTACCGCTCGCGCGCGGGGCTGGTGCTGCGCTCGGTGGGCGAGTCGCCCGAGTCGGCGCACGCACTGGGTTACCCGGTGCGCCGCATCCGCCTGGCCGCGGTGGTGGCCGGGGGCGCGCTGTGCGGGCTGGCAGGTGCGTACATCTCCACCGTGTACACACCGCTGTGGGTGGAGGGCATGGTGGCCGGTCGCGGCTGGATCGCGCTGGCGCTCACCACTTTTGCCACCTGGCGCCCGGCACGGGTGTTGCTTGGTGCTTATCTGTTTGGCGGCGTGACCATGCTGCAGTTCCACTTGCAGGCCACGGGTGTGCAGGTAGCCAGCCAATTGCTCTCCATGCTGCCGTATGTGGCCACCATCGTGGTGCTGGCGCTGATTTCGCGCAATCCGGCATGGATTCGCATCAACATGCCTGCGTCACTGGGCAAGCCGTTTTATCCCGGCTCATAATTATTGTTTTCGCGTGTTTCAACCCCCAACGTTCTCAAGAAGGAACCGACATGACTGATCTGCAGAAACGCTCCATGCTCAAGGTGGCAGCGCTCTCCGCCGTTGCTGCTGCCGCGCTCGTGGGCTGTGGCAAGAAGGAAGAACCGGCACCGGCCCCTGCGCCTGCGCCGGCCCCTGTGGCAGAAGCCCCTGCCCCCAAGCCCGAGCCGCTGAAGATCGCCTTTGCCTATGTCGGCCCGGTGGGCGACGGCGGCTGGACCTTCGCGCACGACAACGGACGCAAGGCCATCGAAAAGGAATTCGGCGACAAGGTCGTCACCAGTTTTGTCGAGAGCGTGCCCGAATCCGCTGACGCCGAGCGCGTGCTGCGCGACCTGGCCGGCCAGGGCAACAAGCTGATCTTTGGCACCACCTTCGGCTACATGGAATCCATGCTCAAGGTGGCAGCCGACAACCCTGGCATCAAGTTCGAGCATGCCACCGGCTACAAGACGGCCGATAACCTGCGTACCTATGACAGCCGCACCTACGAAGGCGCGTACATGGCCGGTGTGATCGCGGGCGCCATGACCAAGTCCAACACGCTGGGCGTGGTCGGCTCGGTGCCCATCCCCGAAGTGATCCGCAACATCAACAGCTTCACCATGGGCGCCCAGTCGGTCAACCCCAAGGTCAAGACCAAGGTGGTGTGGGTGAACGAGTGGTTCAGCCCACCGAAGGAAACCGAAGCCGCCACCAGCCTGATCAACGGCGGCGCTGACGTGCTGTTCCAGAACACCGATTCGCCCGCCGTGCTGAAGACAGCGCAGGAAAAGGGCAAGCGCGCCTTCGGCTGGGACAGCGACATGACCGCCTACGGCCCCAAGGCGCACCTGGCATCGGCCGTGATCAACTGGGGCCCGTACTACGTGAAGGCCACCAAGGACGCGCTGGAAGGCACCTGGAGCACCAGCCAGAGCTGGTGGGGCGTGAAGGAAGGCGCGATCGACATCGTTTCCATCGCCGAAGACGTGCCTGCCGACATCAAGGCCAAAGTCGAAGAGATCAAGAAGGGCCTGGCCGATGGCACCTACAACATCTGGAAGGGCCCTATCGTCGGTCAGGACGGCAAGGAAGTGCTGGCCAAGGATGTGGTCGCCGATGACAAGTTCCTGGGCGGTGTGAACTTCTACGTCAAGGGCGTGGAAGGCAAGATCCCCGGCGGTGAAAAGAAGTAAGCAAGTCGAAAAATGAGTGGGCCTATGGGCCTGCTGCGCTTGGAGAGGGTCGCCTGCGGGGGGCCCTTTTCCATTTCTGTTCTGGATTTATAGGTGCTGGCAGATGGTCGAATCAGGCTTTTGGCATCCGGTGGCGTTGGTGGGCGATGTGGCGCAGGCGCCTGTTGCCGTTCAGCTTCTGGAGCAACCCGTGGTGGTGTGGCGCGACGCAGCGGGTGCGGTGCAAGCGTTTGCCGACCAGTGTCCGCACCGTGGAGCCCGGCTGTCGCTGGGCCGCGTTACACCGCAAGGCCAACTGGAGTGCCCGTACCACGGCTGGCAGTTTGCGGCGGGCGGCCGCTGCACCCATGTGCCCGCGCTACCCGCGTTTGTGCCGCCGCCCGGGCACTGCGCGCGTGCTTTTGAGGCGCGCGAAGCCCATGGCCTGGTCTGGCTGCGCATGGAGCCGGGCGCCACGGCGCTGCCCGCATTCAAGGCCGAAGATGACGCGCGCCTGCGCAAGCTCAACTGCGGGCCTTACGACGTGGCGGCGAGCGCGCCGCGCATCATCGAAAATTTTCTGGACATGTCGCACTTCGGCTTTGTGCACGAAGGCTGGCTGGGCAGCCGCGATGCCACGGCCATCGACGACTACCGTGTGGAGGCCACGCCCACCGGGTTGCTTGCCACCGGCTGCAAGGCCTGGCAGCCGCAGTCCAACCTGCACTCCACGGCCCCGGCGCAGGTCGAGTACACCTACGAAGTCACGTCGCCCTATGCAGCCGTGCTGACCAAGGTGCCCGAGACGGGCACCACGGCCGTGGATGGCTGGCGCGAGTCCATTGCGCTGTTCATCTGCCCGGTCACCCCGGTGCGCAGCCGGGTGTGGTTTCGCCTGGCGGTGGCAGATTTTGAGTCGCCCGACGAGAAGCTGCAGGCCTTTCAGCACACCATCTTCACGCAGGACCAGCCGGTGCTGGAGTCGCAGGTGCCTCAGTGTCTGCCGCTGGACCTGCGCGCAGAGTTGCATACCGCTGCCGACAAGGCATCATCTGCCTACCGCCGCTTTTTGCGCCAGAGCGGTATCACCTTTGGAGTCTGCTGATGTTTAAAGTGCCCCCCATTTCCGCCGAGCGCCTGCCGGGCCTGTTGCGCGCCATGCCCAAGGCCGAGCTGCACATCCACATCGAGGGCTCGCTGGAGCCCGAGCTGATTTTTGCGCTGGCGCAGCGCAACGGGCTGACCTTGCCCTATGCCAGCGTGCAAGAGCTGCGCAACGCCTACGCGTTTACCAACCTGCAGAGCTTTCTGGACATCTACTACGCGGGGGCCAGCGTGCTGTTGCACGAGCAGGATTTTTATGACATGGCGCGCGCCTACTTGGGGCGCGCGGCGCGCGACAACGTGCTGCACACCGAAATCTTCTTTGACCCGCAAACCCATACCGAGCGCGGCGTGGCGATGGAAACCGTGATCAACGGCCTGCACCGCGCCTGCGAAGACGCGCGCACCGAGCTGGGCATCAGCGCCACGCTGATCCTGTGTTTCCTGCGCCACCTGAGCGAGGAATCCGCGTTTGAAACGCTGGAGCAGGCCATGCCGCTCATCGACAAGATCGTGGGTGTGGGCCTGGATTCCAGCGAACTGGGTCACCCGCCGGAAAAATTTGCCCGCGTGTTCGCCCGCTGCCGTGAGCTGGGCCTGCACCTGGTCGCCCACGCGGGCGAGGAGGGCCCGCCGGCCTACATCTGGAGCGCGCTCGATGTGCTGAAGGTCGAGCGCATCGACCACGGCGTGCAGGCGGTGCACGACGCGGCGCTGATGCAGCGCCTGGCGCAGGACCGCATTGCACTGACGGTGTGCCCGCTGTCGAACCAGAAGCTGTGCGTGTTCCCTAACCTCGCAGACCACAATCTGGGAAAGCTGCTGGATGCAGGCCTGGCGGCCACCGTCAATTCAGACGACCCGGCGTACTTTGGCGGCTACATCAACGACAACTTCACGCAGGTGTTTGCCGCAACCGGGCTCACGGTGCGCAATGCCTACCAGCTGGCCTTCAACAGCTTTGAGGCCAGTTTTGCCAGCAACGCGGACAAACGCGTGTGGGAGCACAAGCTCAAGGAGACCTTCGAGCGCTACGTCGAGCACGACTACTGACTGGCGGCGCCCGGCACCGGCGTGGACGCCAGAGCGCCGCGCAGCTGCTGCGCGTAACCCTGCAGCACCTGTGCACCGGGTTCCTTGCGGGGCCAGCTCAGTGCGATTCCGTCTTGCGCATGGCGGGGCACCACGTGCATGTGGAAATGGAACACGGTCTGGTCGCCTTCGCGGCCATTGGCCTGCAGCAGCGTGAGCCCCGGAGGGTTGAAGATGGTCTGCACCGCATGGGCCACGCGCTGGGCCGTCTGCATGACGGCGGCGGCCTCTTCGGCGGTGATATCCAGCAAGGTGGCGGCGTGGCGCTTGGTGGCCACCAGCACATGGCCGGGGTTCACCTGGCCGATGTCCATGAAGGCGATGGTCAGGGCATCCTCATAGACATCGGCATACGGGATCTCGCCAGCCACCAGGCGGCAGAAAATGCACTGTCCCGGGGGCGAGGTGTCTACAAACATGGGCATGCAGTGGCTCCTTGGCAATGGCAAATCAGCCGGCATCGTATCCGGGGCTGCGTGTCGGCCACGGCTGCTGCGGTAAAATGCGCCGCAAAGACCGCTGTCCCGGCGGTCTTTTTGTTTTTGCCTTCCGGGACCATGTAGAGGAACACCATGTACAAAAACCTCGCCACCGCACTGCGTGCGGCTTGTGTGAGTGCGCTTGCGGGCGCCGTATTCATCTCCCCCGTTTTTGCCCAGTCGGGTGCCCCCAGCGCCAGGGTGCAGCCAGCCCCGCCGATCAAGGCAGGGTTTGTCTATGTCACGCCGGTCACCGAAGCGGGCTGGACGCGCCAGCACGAAGAGGGACGCAAGGCGGTGCAAGCCGCACTGGGCGGTCAGGTCACAACCACCTTTGTAGAGAACGTGGCCGAAGGCGCCGATGCCGAGCGCGTGATCCGCGATCTGGCGGCCACGGGCCACCAGATCATCTTCACCCCCAGCTTTGGCTACATGGAGCCCACGCTCAAGGTGGCGCAGGACTACCCCAACGTCAAGTTTGAATCCATCACCGGCTACAAGCAGTCCGCCAATGTGGCCACCGCCAACGCGCGGTACTACGAAGGCCGTTACCTGGCCGGCATGGCGGCAGGGCGCATGAGCAAGACCGGTGTGGCCGGGTTCGTGGCCGGGTTTCCCATCCCCGAAGTGCTGCAGGGTATCAACGCGTTCACGCTCGGTATGCGATCGGTCAACCCGCAGGCCACCGTCAAGGTGGTGTGGCTCAACGTCTGGTTTGACCCGCCCAGGGAGCGTGATGCCGCGATGGCATTGTTCAACCAGGATGTGGACGTGATTGCCTTTCACACCGGCTCTACGGCCGTGATGGCGGCCGCACAGGAGCGCGGAAAGATGGCAGTGGCCTACCACTCCGACATGCGGCGTACCGGGCCGGACGCGCAGATCGTGGCCGTCACGCACCAGTGGGGCCGCTATTACACCGAGCGCGTTCGTGCTGCGGCCAATGGCACCTGGAAAAGCGGCGACCTGTGGGGCGGTGTGCGCGAGGGCATGATCCGCGTCGGCGACTTTGGCACCCGTGTGCCGGCGGCGGTGCAGCAGGAGGTGCTGAACGCGCAAAAGGCCATTGGAGCGGGCACGCTCCAGCCTTTCCGTGCGGGCAAGACCCCTGTGCGTGACAACGACGGGCAAGAGCGCATCGCCGCAGGCCAGGCGCTGGGTGATGCTCAGATCCTGCAGATGAACTGGCTGGTGGAAGGCGTGGTGGGCAAGCTGGCGCGTTGAGCGCCCCTTGCTGTCACGTACGGCCCGGGCCCATGCCCCGCAAGCTGCATCCATAGCCACTATGGGGTGCGCCGTATGCGGACATGGGAGGGTGCCGGTAAGCTAGTGCCCATGTCCGTATACCGTTCTGCCCTTTTGCGCTTTGCCGATGATGGCCGCGCCCTGTATGACGAAGATGGCCTGCTGGCGATCGGCCCGGATGCGCAGGGCCGCCAGCGGGTGCTGGCCGCAGGTTCGTGGCAGGCACTGGGCGCGCAATACGCAGACCAGCCCGTGACCCACCTTCCGGGGCGCATCCTTGCGCCCGGGTTTGTGGACATGCACATCCACTTCCCGCAGACGGACGTGATCGGCTCGCCCGCCGACGGGTTGCTGCCCTGGCTGGAGAACTACACTTTTCCGCATGAAAAACGCTTTGCAGCGCCCGACTACAGTGCGCAGATAGCTCAGTTTTTCATAGCAGAACTGTTGCGCAACGGCGTGACCACGGCGCTGGCTTTTTCCACCTCGCACCCCGCGTCGGCTGAGGCGCTGTTCGCAGAGGCCCAGCGGCACCAGATGCGCCTGATCACCGGCAAGGTGCTGCAGGACCGCCACTCGCCCGACGGCGTGCGCGACGACACCGAGCAAAGCCTCATCGATACCGAAGCGCTGATCCAGCGCTGGCACGGTGTGAACCGCCTGGGCTATGCCATCACGCCGCGGTTTGCGCCCACCAGCACCCCCGCGCAGCTGCGCGGCGCTGGCGAGCTGGCGGCGCGATACCCCGATGTGTGGATCCAGTCGCATGTGGCGGAGAACCTGGATGAAATCCGCTGGGCGCGCGAGCTCTTCCCGCGCTCGCGCAGCTACCTGGGCGTGTACGACGATTTCGGCCTGATGCGCGAGCGAGCCGTGTATGCCCATTGCATCCACTTTGACGACGACGACCGCGCCCTGATGCGCGACACGGGCGCGGTGGCAGCCATCAGCCCCACCAGCAACCTCTTTCTGGGCAGCGGGTTTTTCGATTACGCCAGTGCCGACCGGGTGGGGTTTGGCTACGGCCTGGCCAGCGATGTGGGCGGCGGCACGAGCTTCAGCCCCTTCCATACGATGCTGGCGGCCTATTACGTGGGGCGCACCACTGTCGAAGGTGTGCAGACCAAGCAGGGCCTGAGCCTCTCGCCCCAGCAGCTGTGGTGGCAACACACCGCGGGTGCGGCCCGGGCGCTGGGCCTTGCGGGCGTGGTGGGCAACCTGCAGCCCGGGTGCGAGGCCGACTTTCTGGTGCTCAACCCCGCAGCCACGCCGCTGCTGGCGCGCAAGACCCGCCAGGCCCGCAACCTCGATGAGCTGTTGTTTGCGCTGATCGTGCTCGGCGACGACCGCGTTGTGGAAAAAACCGTGATTTCTCAAGCAAAATACGGCTCCAGCGCATGATCATCAAGCGCCAATAGCTACAAAGTTAATAGCGCCCCGGGTTTTTCAGCCCTGGGGCCACAGCGCAGGGACTTCAGCCATGAGCATCAAGAGCGACAAATGGATCCGCCGTATGGCGGCCGAGCACGGCATGATCGAACCGTTCGAACCCGGCCAGGTGCGTGAGGCCGAGGGCAAGAAGATCATCAGCTACGGTACCAGCAGCTATGGCTACGACATCCGCTGCGCGCCAGAATTCAAGGTGTTCACCAACATCCACAGCACGGTGGTGGACCCCAAGAACTTCGACGAAAAGAGCTTTGTCGATTTTGAGGGCGACAGCTGCATCATCCCGCCCAACAGCTTTGCGCTGGCGCGCACCGTGGAGTACTTTCGCATCCCGCGCAACGTGCTCACCATCTGCCTGGGCAAAAGCACCTACGCCCGCTGCGGCATCATCGTCAACGTGACGCCCTTCGAGCCCGAATGGGAGGGCTATGTGACGCTGGAGTTTTCCAATACCACCCCGCTGCCTGCGCGCATCTACGCGGGTGAGGGCTGTGCCCAGGTGTTGTTCTTCGAAAGCGACAAGGATGATGTGTGCGAGGTGAGCTACCGCGACCGCGGCGGCAAGTACCAGGGACAGGTGGGCGTGACATTGCCCAAGGCCTGACTGCTCGCACGCCCGGGGCAGGTTTGGCGGCGCCTGCGCAAAGCCGGTGTCCTACAAGGCCTCGTTCCTTTGGCTGAAGTGTTGCGAGAGGACACATCCGTAGCATCTGGTCATGCCATCGGATGGTCCGGTGGCCAGAAGGAGTCCACCATGCTGACCTTTGCTGCAACATCTGCACCCGCCAAGGCCCGGGATGATGTGCTTTCTCATTTGCCAGTGCGCGATGCGCGCGAAAGTCGTGCACTGTGCGGAACGGCGCTCATGGAGCACCCGGCGCACGTTCAGTCGCACTCACACTCGCACTCGCACTATTGGCCCTGTGATCTGCTCAACGCCTTCATCCTCCGGATGGCAGCAGCGGGCCGCTGCGTGAACACCGCGATGATGCTGGGCCACAAGCCGTATGCCTTGGAGCAGCTGGCCGCTGCGCGTGCCGTGCCGGATGAAGGCCTGCACGCTGCTGCAAACCGCCTGCAGGCGTACTTCGAGGTAGCAGCGCCACGGGGGTGCGAAGTGGTGGCGGCGATCGACTAGTGCCAAGGCGGCCCGTGGGGAGCGGGCCTCTATTCATCGGCGAGTTGCCCAGGCGCCTGGCGATCACTCTTCCACGCAGACCCTGTTGCGCCCCTGGCGCTTTGCGTCGTACAGCGCGGCATCCGCCCGCCGCAGCATGTCGGCGCCGGTGTCCTGCAGGTCCCGCAGGGTGCCCACCCCGGCACTCACGGTGATGTGCCCGACCACGGGATCGTGCTGTTCCGCCATGGAGTCGATCAGAGTCTGAGCGATGGCCTGGGCGCCTGCCAGGTCTGTATCCGGCAGCAGCGCCACAAATTCCTCGCCTCCCAGGCGCGCCACCACGTCCGAGCTGCGCAGACGCGTCTCCAGCGTTTGCCCAAGCCGGCGCAGCACTTCGTCGCCGGCCTCGTGGCCGTAGGTGTCGTTGACCCGCTTGAAGTGGTCCACATCGACGGCAATCAGGCTCAACGGGCGTTGGCTGCGCCGTGCCAGCGCCATGGCAAAGGCCATCTGGGTTTCAAAGCCCCGGCGGTTGAGCAGGCCCGTGAGCGCGTCGGTACGTGCCTGCAGATCCAGCGCGCGGTTGGCCGCCTCGAGCTCCAGCGTGCGCAGGCGCACTTTCTCTTCCATGGCGCCGCGCGCGGCAATGAGCCGGTGGGTCATGCGGCCGAGCGCCCGCGATAGCTGCCGCACCTCGCGGCTGCTGTGCGCCTGGGGAATGTGCGTATCGTGCCGATCTGCCTCCACGGCGCTGGCGGCGTGCGCCAGGGCATACAGATCTTCGCTGAGGCGGCGTGCGGCCAGCCACGCCAGGACCGACGCGAAGAGTGCGGCGGCCAGCCCGATCATCAGCGCCATGCGCACCGCTTTGTTGGCTTCGGCAAAGGCCAGTTCCACCGGCTCGCGCGCAACTACATACCAGCCCAGATCGCTCTCGGGGTTGCGCGCCGGCAGCGGTGTGATGGCGGTGAGGTACAGGCGTCCATCGGCCCACCGAGTCACCGCTGCGGGGTTTTTTTCACGCCGCAGGCCTTGTCGCCGGTCGGAACCGACCGGCAGGCGCTGCCCGGCGCCCTGCAGGGCACGGGTCTTGCCATTGGGGGCATAGATCAGCGCCTCCTGCTGGTCAAACACGAACAGCTCCGCCGCAGTCTCATTGGTGCGCTCAGGGGTCAGGCTTTCGATCACCTCCCGCGTCCACTCCCAGCTGCCATGAATGCCCAGCACGCCCACCGTGGTGGGTCCCAGCCGGATGGGTGCTGAAAAATCGACAAAGCGGTGGGGCTCGCCCGACGCCGTGGGGGGCAGCAACTTCTCGAGCAATTTGGCAGGGTGCACGTCGCCCACATACAGATGCTTCAGACCTTCCTGGAACCAGGGGCGCTCGGCCACGTTCTGGCCCACCAGGAGGCTGCCGGTGGCGGCGCGCACCACGCCCTGCGCGTCGGCCACACCGATCCACACGCTGTGGGGTTGGGTGGCCTGGCTGCGTGCCAGCATGTGGTGCGCCTCGGCAGAGTCCAGCCCCTTGCTCCAGATGACCTCGGACGCCGCCAGCACCTCGACCTCGCGGCTGCGCTCTTGCAGACCATTGCTCAGCAGTCTGCCCGCGTTGTGGGCAATCACTTGCAGTGACGAGCCGGCGTCGCGCTCGATGCGGTACTTGAGCAGTTCGCCAAACCCCAGCGACAGCAGCACGGCCAGGCCGACCACCAGCGTGCCGAACACCAGCGCAATCTGTGTGCGCAGGCTGTAGTCGGAAAAACCGCTTGAAGTTCATGGCGTCGTCCGTGCGGCCGGGTGGGTGGCGCCTGCGGGGTGCGGGCGCATGGCCAGCCGGGCGGCTGCCAGGTCCCAGCCCGCCCAGCCGCAGCTTTTGAACAGCACCGGGCCGGTGGCAGGGGCGAAGCCGTTGCGCACAAGTTGGCCCAGCGTTGGCAATGGATTTGCATCCAGCCCCGCCTGGAGCAAATCACCGGCTTCGTGCCGCGCATCGTCGCTGTCCAGCACGATGCGCCCGTGCGCTGCCACATGGTGGCAGAACGATGGAGAAAGCTCGGCCATGTTCTCGGTGAACGCGCCCACTGCCGCCACGAATGCGTCGGCCCGTGGCGGCGCACTCAGCACCACCGCGTGCGCGGGCGTGCACACCGCCACCAGGGGGCAATGGGGCAGGGCGGCATCCGCATCGGTCACGGTGTGGGCCTGGGCACCGAGCGTCGCGGCATGCCGGGCGAGCTTTTGGGCGCTGGCCGCGCTGCGCGATGCGATCCAGACTTCTGTCACCCCCAGGCCTTCCACGAACGCCTCCAGGTGCGCCAGGCCCTGGACACCCGCACCCACGATGAGCAGCGGACCCGCAGGCTTTTGCGCAAGATGCCGGGCAGCCAGCAGCGAGACAGCGGCCGTCCGGCGTGCCGTGATCGTGGGGCCGTCCAGTACAAGGCGGCGTTCGCCCGTCAGAACATCAAACACCACGACATCGCCCTGGATCGCGGGCCGGTGGGTACCGGCGTTGGCGGGCGTGAGTGTGATCAGCTTGGTCATCGCCACCTGGCTGTCGGTGGCGGGCATCACGAACAGGCTGCCGCCGCCGGGCAGAGGCAGTACCGTGCGGGCGGGCACTGACACCGTATCGTCCCGCAGCAGGGCCCCGATTTCGTCGGCCAGCGCGTTCCAGGGAAGGCAGGCCCGGGTGGCGGTGGCGTCGAGCGCGCCGGCTGTCAGGGAGGATGGTTGCACAGGCATGGCGGAACTGTACACAGGCTGGCTACGCGGTGGGAGCGGACAAGCCCCAGTCGCGCGCGGGATGTTGCCCGGGTAACTTGTGGCTGCAAGCGGCTGCCGGTGTTGGGGGTCAGTGGGTTGCGCCCGCGCCGAGGGCGATGTCTTCTGGCGTCAAGACGGCGGCCCATAAAGCGGCGTGGGTGCCGCGCACCATGTCTCGCAGCGCCAGGTGGGGCACGCCCTGGCCCGGCAGCCAGGGGACATGGATAAATCCGCCCCGGGCGCCCGCCGCGCCCGCACCCTGCGTTTGCAGCAGGTGCAGCAGGCCATACAGCACATGGTTGCAGACAAAGGTCCCGGCGGTCTGTGAAACCTCGCAGGGCACCCCGGCGCGCAGCACGCCCTGCAGCATGGCCTTGACGGGCAGACTGGAGAAATATGCAGCAGGCCCGCCGGGCACCACCGGCGTGTCGATCGGCTGGTGGCCTGCGTTGTCGGGGATGCGGGCGTCGTTGATGTTGATCCCCACCCGCTCCAGTGACAGGGCATTGCGCCCCCCGGCCTGGCCCAGGCAGACGACCAGCGCTGGCCGGTGTGTGGCCACCAGCGTTTCCAGTTGCTGCAGCGACTTGCCAAACACCGTGGACAGTTGCGCAGCCACTACGCGGTGCCCGGCAATGCGCTGTCCGTCCAGCGCTTGGGCCACCAGCCAGCTGGGGTTCAGGGTGTCTGTGCCAAAAGGGTCGAAGCCCGTGAGCAGGATCACGCCGGTGCTGTCAGCGGTGCGTGTGGACTGTGGATTTGATGGGTGCGCCATGAGGGACTGTAGGGTTTCTTCCCGAGCCATGGTAGTGGCTGCGCCGGGTACGTGCACGGCGCGTAATATGGCGGCATGGCCGTTCTTTCGGGATGGCACCGGAGGCACCGTATGAAGTGGGAAGGCAATCGCGAGTCGGACAACGTGGAAGACCGGCGCCAGGGCGGCGGCGGTGGTTCGCCGATCTTCGGTGGGCGCAGCATCGGCATCGGAACCATTGTGATTGCACTGGTGGGTGGCTGGGTGCTGGGTATCAACCCGCTGACCATTCTGGGACTGCTCAGTGGCGGCGGGCCGCCGGCACAGGTGCAATCGCAGGGGCCTGCACAACGCCCCCCGGCCGACGACACCATGGCCCGTTTTGTGTCGACCGTGCTGGCCGACACCGAAGACGTGTGGCAGGGCGTGTTCCGCCAGGGCGGCGGCACCTACCAGGAGCCGCGCCTTGTGCTGTTTCGGGGTGCCACACCCACGGCCTGTGGCACCGGGCAGGCGGCGATGGGCCCGTTTTACTGCCCGGCAGACCAGAAGGTGTACATCGACCTCGGGTTTTACGAAACCCTCAAGAACCGCCTGGGAGCGCCGGGCGACTTTGCCCAGGCCTATGTGATTGCCCATGAGGTGGGCCACCATGTGCAGAACCAGCTGGGCATCAGTGGCAAGGTCGACCAGATGCGCGGCCGCGTGAGCAAGGCGGAATACAACGCGCTGTCGGTGCGGCTGGAGCTGCAGGCCGACTGCTTCGCTGGCGTGTGGGCACACCATGCGCAGAACGCGCGGCAGGTTCTGGAGCAGGGCGACGTCGAGGAAGCCATGAACGCGGCCGCCAGGATCGGCGACGATGCACTGCAGCGCTCGAGCGGTGGGGCGATCGTGCCCGAAAGCTTCACCCACGGCACCAGTGCGCAGCGCCAGCGGTGGTTCCACACCGGTTTGCAAAATGGCAGCGTGAAAGCCTGCGACACCTTCGCCGCCCGGAGTCTTTGAAACACCCCCCTGAGCCGCTTCGCGGCTTCCCCCCGCTCTCGCAACGCTGCGCGTTGCGGGCAGGGGGACGCAGCCAGCGCACGCAAGCGAAGCGCTGGCTACGCAGCTTGGCGGCCCTTGCGCAGCTGCCCGGGCATGGGCCGCGCCGGTTTTGTGGGGTGTGGGTGACATACGGCGCCATGGAGAACTGAGATGTCCCCTGCTGAGTCCCTGCAGCCTCTCCGGTCGCCGGGCATCGCCGCCGCGTGGTCGGCGGCGGCGGTCACGGTCCCGCATGCCGTCGGCCTGGGCCTGCTGGCTTTTGCGCCCCTGGCGGCAGACCATTCCCTGGCAGCACTGGCGTTGTGGTCGGCGGCCCTGCCGGGGCTGCTGCTCACGCTGGCGTTGCCGCGCGCGGGGGTGGTCTATGCGCCCACCACCGTGGTGGCGCTGCTGTTTGCGGCGGTGCTGGCCACCGCCCATGGCGCGGCGCCTGCGCTGGGCCTGAGTGCGCGCCAGGTACTGGCGGTGAGCGGGGCTACGGTGGCACTGGCGTTTGTGTTTCAGTGGCTGCTGGGGGTGCTGCGCCTGGCCTCGGTGGCGCGTTTCCTGCCCGTCTCGGTCACGCATGGCTTTGCGGCCGGGGTGGGGCTGTCGATGGTGGTGGGGCAGGTGCGCAACGGCTTTGGCGCGGGCGCAGATGCCTCGTGGGACGCCCGCACCGGTTGGCACCTGTTGGCGGCAGTCGCGGTAGTGGGGCTGGCGTGGGGTCTGCGCCGGCGCTGGCCCCGCATGCCGGGGCTGCTGACCGCTGTGGCCATGGTGGCGCTGGCCGTGGCAGCGGCGGGGCTCTGGGGCCGCGGGCTGGGGGATGTGTTTGCTCCTGCCGTGCAGCCCAGCGTGTTTGCCGGCCCGATGTGGCCGGACTGGACGGGCGTTCCCTGGGTGGCGCTGGCGCAGCGGTATGGGTCGGAGCTGGTGGTGCTGGCGCTGTTGATGGCGTTGGTCAACAGCCTGGAGATCCTGGTGTTCAACCAGGAGCTGGAGCTGGACCACGGCCTGCGTGGTAACGCCAACCTGACCCTGCGCCGCGAGAGCCTGCTGGGCGTGTTGTGCGGGCTGGCCGGGATGATTCCCGCATCCACCAGCGCATCGCGTTCGCGCATCGTGCTGGCACAGGCGGGTGCGTCCCGCGACGCACCGCGCTGGCATGCCGGCATCATGCTGGGCGTGGCCCTGACAGGCGCCTGGTGGCTGCACTGGGTGCCCATGGCCTGTCTGGCGGGTGGGCTGGTGCTGGCGGGGCTCATGCAGGTTCCGGGGCTCATGTGGTCGCTGCGCTATGCACAACGCTCGCGGGTGACCTGGGCGCAAAGCTGGCTGGTGGCGCTGGTGTTTGCGGTGATGGGCGGCGTGGGCGCGCTGGTGGCGGGGCTGGTGGTGGCCACCTTCGTGCTGCTGCACGACTCAGCCGCCAAGGTGCTGCGCCATGTGCGGCTCGATGGCGAGCTGCGCTCGCGCCGGCTGCGGCGCGCGGGCTCGGACACCTGGCTCTCGCCGCGCATGAACCAGGTGGCCGTGTTTGAACTGCAGGGCGTCATGTCGTTCGGCGTGGCGGCCCACCTGGCCGAGCAGGTGCGCCTGCTGCTGCAGCCGCGCCACCGCTGGGTGATTCTGGATGCAGGCCGCGTGCCCGCCTGGGACAGCACGGCCTTGGCGCAGCTGCGTGCGCTGGTGCGTGATCTGGACCAGCAGGGCATTGCCGCTGCCGTGGCCTCGCTGGACCCGGTGGCGGCCGAGCATGCGGGCGAGCCGGTGCGCGCCTTTGCCGACCTCGACCGCGCCCTGGAATGGGCCGAGGCCGGCATCCTCGCGCAGCGCCCCATCGAGCAGCGCCCGGCCCGCCCGGAGCGGGACCTGCTGGGCGAGATGGGCGAGGGCGTGCCCCGGGCAGCAGCCGAGGCCCTGATGGCGGTGCTGGAGCCACTGGCCGTGCCGCCCCATGGGGTGGTGTTCCGCGCGGGTGATACCGACCACGACCTGCTGGTGGTGAAGTCGGGCCACATCACGCTGGTGACCCAGTGGCCGCCGGACAAGGGGCTGCGCCTGGCCACGGTGGGGCCGGGCATGGCGTTTGGCGAGATGGCGTTTCTCAATGGTGCGGCCCGCAGCGCCTGCGCGGGCTCCGAGCGGGGGCCCGCGCACCTGGTGCGCCTGTCTCGGGCGCACTTTGACGCCTGGGCCCGGCAATACCCCGAGGCAGCGCTCACGGTGATGAATAACCTCGCCCAGATCGGGGCGAGGCGGCTGGCGGTGACCACACGGCAATTGCGGGCCGTACTGGAATAATTTTTGTAAGAAAAACGGCTGCAGCGCTTTATGGGTAAGCGCTATAAGCTATCAAATATGAAGCATTCGAGCCGAAAATTGCCCTCGAAAGAATGCGCTCTGTACCACGCCGACTGGGTGAAAAATCGCTTTTCGGGCCACCGGTGCGACAATAGGCAGCTCAGGCAACGCTGAACAAGTCATTTGCGCAATGCGCATTCCCCGCACAGGGGCCGGTTTGTGGCGTTGCAAATCCTTGCGATAACCCCGGTTATCGCTGCGGTTTGCGCCTTGCAGCCAGCCCTTCCCAGGGGCGTGCCACATTGCTCAGACAATTTCAGCGTCGCCTACAGACACGCTTTTAATGACAAGTTCCTTTTCCAATCTATCGCTGGCTGAGCCGCTGGCGCGTGCCGTAGCCGAAATGGGCTACGAGTCCATGACGCCCATCCAGGCGCAGGCCATCCCGGTGGTGCTCACCGGACAGGACGTGATGGGTGCCGCCCAGACGGGCACCGGCAAGACCGCCGCGTTCTCGCTGCCCTTGCTGCAGCGCCTGCTCAAGCACGAGAGCAGTTCCACCTCCCCGGCCCGCCACCCCGTGCGCGCCCTGGTGCTGTTGCCCACGCGCGAGCTGGCCGACCAGGTGGCCCAGCAGATTGCGCTGTATGCCAAATACACCAAGCTGCGCAGCACCGTGGTGTTTGGCGGCATGGACATGAAGCCCCAGACCATCGAGCTTAAAAAAGGCGTCGAAGTGCTGGTGGCCACGCCGGGCCGTTTGCTGGACCACATCGAAGCCAAGAATGCGGTGCTCAACCAGGTCGAGTACGTGGTGCTCGACGAGGCCGACCGCATGCTGGACATCGGTTTCCTGCCCGACCTGCAGCGCATCCTCTCGTTCCTGCCCAAGCAGCGCACCACGCTGCTGTTCAGCGCCACGTTCTCTCCCGAGATCAAGCGCCTGGCCAGCAGCTACCTGCAAAACCCCGTCACCATCGAGGTGGCCCGCCCGAACGAAACGGCCTCCACCGTGGAGCAGCGCTTTTACAGCGCGGGCGACGACGACAAGCGCCGTGCCATCCACCAGGTGCTCAAGAGCCGGGGCATCAAGCAGGCATTCATCTTCGTGAACAGCAAGCTCGGTTGTGCCCGTCTGGCGCGCAGCCTGGAGCGCGAAGGCCTCAAGACCACCGCGCTGCATGGCGACAAGAGCCAGGACGAGCGCCTGAAGGCGCTCGAAGCCTTCAAGAGCGGCGAGGTCGATCTGCTGGTGTGTACCGATGTGGCCGCGCGCGGCCTGGACATCAAGGACGTGCCGGCGGTGTTCAACTTCGACGTGCCATTCAACGCCGAAGACTATGTGCACCGCATTGGCCGCACGGGCCGTGCGGGCGCATCGGGCCTGGCGGTCACGCTGGTGTCGGGCAGCGATGCCCGCCTGGTGGCCGACATCGAGAAGCTGATCAAGAAGAAGATCGAACTCGAAGCCATCGAATACGAAGAAGACCAGCCAAGCATTCGGAATCAAGGCCGCATCAACGACGGCCGCCGCGCCTGGCGCGAAGCTGGCGAGACGGGCGATGGACGCGATGCCATCCCGGCGGCCCCGCGCCGCGAGCGCGAACGCGAACGCGAACACCGTGGTGGCCGCGAAGCCCGCGAGCCGCGTGAACAGCACCGGGGCTTCCGCCCGGCCGTTGCCTCGCGCGATCCGTTTTTTGAAAAGCCGTATGAAGCCAGTGCGCCTGCCGATGCGGCGCCCGCCTGGGAAGCGGCCAAGTCGGCACCGCGCAGCAGCGTGTCGGCCAACATCAAGCCCAAGCGCAAGGTGGCTGCCCTCTTCAAGGCGGCCCAGCCGGAAACCTCGGCGCAGGGATGAGGACCAGGCCTTGTTCAAGGCCTTTTTTCATGGTTTCATAGTCTTTTTGGCCTCTCACGCTTGCTGTGAAAGCGCAAGCAGCTACAAAATTGGTAGCTAAAGCATCCCGTCAACCCGCGTGTTGACGGTGGTCTGCCCGCAGGTTGGGTGCCAGCCCGCGCAGCAGGGCCGCATCGATGGCGTTGAATGCAAGCGCCCGTCCCCCGCGCTGCTGCACAAACTGCTGCGCAGCGTCCGTACTTGCAAAGGCGGGAAGGTTGCCCGCCCGCATCGGGCCCATGGCCGAAGACCCCGCCACATACACCGCCTCCTGGGCGTTCAGCCACTGCCCCGTAGCCGTGTCGGTGACATACCGGGCCACAAGTGAATCGGCTGTGCGGCCGCGTGTGTAGTGGGCCACGTTGCCCTGGTAGAGCATCAGGCTGAGCGGCGAGTCGAAAAAGAAGGCGTCTCCGTCTGAAAAGATCACCTGCGCCGCCCATGCCCGCGCGCGGGCGGGGTACATGCCGCACACGGGGCAGCGCGCGTCGGCGGGCACTTCGCGTGCGTCAGCTACGGCCTGGCCCAAGGCCGGGTCGTAGGGCGTAGGCGGAGCCACCACACAGACATCGTCGCCCACGCCGTCCAGCGCCGATGCGTTGATGCGCCCGGATGGCCCGCGCTGGTGCAGCGTCCAGCCCACCAGCCCGGCCGAACCCAGCAACAGGGCCGCCACCGCACGGCGCCGTGATGGCGAGTGCGACGGATGGTGTGCCTGCTGGCGCGATGGGTCGGGAGTGGGCATGGCCGTGGTCACATGCGCGTGTCGTGCAGGGCGCCCCCGCTCAGGTCCACCATGTCGGCCTTGATGTCGCCAAAACGCAGCACCTTGCCGCCATATTCGGTGGCGAATTTCTGGGCGTCGGCCTCCTGCGCAAAGCTGCCGATGGTGGGGCCCATGGAGCCGTGGCGCTTGCTGCCCACCACGTACACCGCCGTCTTGGCGTCGATCCAGTGACCTTTGGGCGCATCCCAGTCGGCCTGGCCCATATCCTGCACATAGACGGCGCGCACGGCACGCACCTGCTCGCCGGCCAGGAGCGTGCTGAACAGCTCCACGGTGTCGCAAAAGAAGGAAGGCTGGCTTTGCCCGACAAAATGCACCTGCGCCTTGGGGCCGGGGTAGTCGGCCAGGAGCATGCCGTCCAGCTCACAGCTGGTGGAGCGGTCGATCTCGACGGGGGCGAGCGATTGCGCCTCGCCGGCGCGCTCGCCGCAACCGGCCAGCAGGCCCAGCGACCCCAGGGCCGCCAGCGCGGCCAGGCCGAGAACGTGGCGACGGTCGCCGCAGGCACCGGGGGTGCCGGCATGGCGCCGGCGGCAGGAACAGGTGTATTTCATGGTTTGAATCTCCAGTTGGCCAGAGCCAGGGGGACGATGATCCAGGCCAGCATCACGCCACCCATGGTGGTGGGGCTGCCCATGGACGACGGCACGACACTGGCCAGGCCGTAGAGCGTGCGCACATCGTCGAGCGAGAACACGTTGAGGATGCGGAACACATCGGCCGGGTTGAGCAGCAGCAGCCACGCGAACACCTCACCGCCAAAGCGGCCACCCGTGCCCACCAGCGCCCCGAGCAGCAGCAGGTCGAACACCAGAACGAAGAAGAACCAGGTGGCGATGGCCAGGCCCGAGGCGCGCGTGCGGTCGCGCGCCAGCACCGACAGCAGCACCGCCAGGCTCAGAAACGCCAGGCCCAGCAGCACCGAGCTGAGCATGAAGCCGAAGTAGTGGTACATGCCGGCCCAGCTCATCTGCCGCGACAGCAGCACCGCCACCAGGCCAAAGCCCGCCAGCGTGGACAGCGTGAGCGCGGCCGCCAGGCCAAGGTATTTGCCCAGCAGCAATTCGAAGCGGGTGATGGGCAGGGACAGCAGCAGGTCGAGCGAGCCGCGCTCGCGCTCGCCCACGATGGCATCAAAGCCGAGCAGTAGTGCGATGAGCGGGATGAGGTAGATCACCAGGCTGACCAGGCTGGCGATGGTGAACTCGATCGAGCGAAAGCCCACGGCCCCCTGCTGCGCGCCGCCAAAGTAGGCGATGACGAGCGAGAACACGGTGAAGACGAGCGCAACCGCCAGCACCCAGCGGTTGCGCATGCGGTCGCGGAATTCTTTCGCGGCAATGGTGAGGATTTGCGTCAGTTCCATGGGGCCATCCTTCAATCGGCGAATCCGAAGAACACGTCTTCCAGCGACGGCTCCAGCATCTTGAGGTCGTGCACGCGTGCGCCAAACGGCGCCAGCGCGGCCAGCACGGCCATTTTTTGCGCGCGCGGGCAGCGCAGGCGCAGGCCGGTTGGCAAGGTTTCGGGCGATGCGCCCGTGACCGCCGCCAGTGCCTGGGCCACGGCGGGGGTGTCTTCGGCACCCAGCTGCAATTCGAACACCAGCGGCATCTGCGTCTGCTCGCGCAGCGCCTGCACGCTGCCCACGGCCTGGACCTTGCCGGCCGACATGATGGCCAGGCGGTCCACGCGCTCTTGCAGCTCGGCCAGGATGTGCGAGGTGATGATCACCGTCACGCCCTGGGCCTGCAGCCCGCGCAATGTGGCATAAAAATCGCGGATGGCCTGGGGGTCGAGCCCGTTGGTGGGCTCGTCTAGAAACAGCACCTGGGGGGCGCCCAGCAAGGCCTGCGCAAACCCGAGGCGCTGGCGCATGCCTTTGGAGTACTCGCGCACCGGGCGATTGCCGGCATGCGCCAGACCCACACGCTCGAGCACCGGCTGGCACTGCGCCAGCGGCGCATGCTTGAGCCGGGCAAAGAAACGCAGGGTTTCCAGGCCGTTCAGGTTGTCGTAGAGCACAACGTTCTCGGGCAGATAGCCCAGGTGGCGCCGCGCGGCCCGAAAGCCCCGCCCGCCGACCTGCGCACCGCCGATCCGAATCTCGCCCTGCGTCAGCGGCACCAGGCCCAGCATCATCTTGAACAGCGTGCTCTTGCCCGCGCCGTTGTGCCCGATCAGGCCGAAAATTTCGCCGCGCGGAATCTCCAGATCGACGCCATCGACGGCATGCAGCGCGCCATAGTGCTTGCTCACGCCGCGCAGCGAGACCGCTGGGCCGTCACTGGCCGGAAAAGTGCTTGCCACGCCATTCACTCCATTGTTGGTGGGTTGGTTGCATGCGCGGCTTGGGGTCCACCACCGAAGGCACGCGCAGGACCGGAAACTGCTGGCCCACCAGGCGCAGGGCCTGCACCGCGGGGCTGGCCAGCAGCAGCTTCATGCTGGGATGGCGCCAGGTCAGGCGGTCCACCATGTCGTTGGCCTCGTAGGGTACGTCGCCCGTTCCGTTGCCGTCACGGTCCCAGCCGAGGTAGTTGCTCCAGTGGTTGCCGCTCTTGGTGCCCCAGCGCTCGTCGCGCGCGCCCACGTAGCGCACCTGCTCGCGGTTGCCGATGAAGTCGTTGCCCTCCACCTCGTTGCGCGTGGAGCCGGCCGCCAGGTGCACGCCCACCACGTTGTCCACCACCAGGTTGCCATTGAGCTTGATGTACTCGACGTCGTAAATGAAAAAGCCCCGGTTGTTGCCGGCCACGATGTTGTTCTCGATCACCGAGTCCTGCAGGGTGCGCAGCATGATGCCGTGGTCGGAATTGCCCCAGGCGCGGTTGTTGCGCACCACCTGGTCGCGCACTTCCATCAGCGCCAGGCCGCCCCGGTTGTAGTAGGTGTCGTTGTCTTCCCACAGGTTGTGGTACGAGTTCATGTAGTGCGTGCCGTAGCGGCTGTGGTGCAGCCGGTTGCCCCTGAACACGGCGTGGTGCGACACATCGACATACAGCGCATCGCGCACGAAGCTGATGTTGTTGCTGAAAATGCGCGCACGCTGGGTGTTGTAGAGCTGGATGCCGTTGCCACGCTGCGACGAACCGTATTCGCGCTTGCCGGTGATGGTGTTGCGCTCGATGAGCACATCATCGGCCTTCTCGATCCACAGGCCGAACAGGTTGTAGGTCAGGTCGCAGTTGCGCACCACGGCCCGATGCGCGCCGGGGAAAAGGTAAATACCGGCGTTCTGGTGCTTGAGGCTGTCGCCCGAGTCGCGCACGATCAGGCCCTCGATCACCACATCCGGGGCGGTGACCCGGATGGTGTCGCCCTGGTTGCCACCGCTCAGGGTGGGGCGGTCGATGCCGCGCAGCGTGAGCGGCTTGTCGATCAGCAGGTTGACCGGGTACAGGCCGCGCGCCACCTCGATCACATCGCCCGGTGCGGCGGCCTTCACGGCGGCGGCCAGGTCCTGGCCGGGCTGGACCGACACCGTGGCGGCACCGGCCAGGCATGCCCCGCCCAGCCCCGCCAGCACGATCAGCGCGGCGCGCACAGAGCGCATGAACAAAGGCCTCATAAGTTCAGCAAGCCCAGGGCCTTGAGTGCAAGGAAGAGGGTGGCCCCGATCAGCAGGTTCTTGAAGCCCACATAGCTCAGCATGTCCATCACGCTGGCCGCGCGGTAGTTGCCGCGCCACCAGACGCCGTCCTTCACGTAGCGGCGGCCGGACAGGCGGATCAGCACCTCGTACACGCTCCAGCCAAACCACCAGCCAATGATGGCTGCCGAAGAGAGGCTGCCCAGCGCCGTCATCACCCAGGCCACGGTGGCCGCCACCGCCAGGGAGAACCCGGCCACCTGCAGCGCCCGCTGGCTGCGCCAGCCATCGGTGCTCCAGGGCCAGAAGTGGTCGCGCAGCTCCATCAGAATCCACCGCAGGCGGGACTCGCCCGCCTTGTGGAAGGGCGCCACCGGGTCGGTGGGCATGCGCGGGTCGGGGCCGTTCTTGGCCTTGGCGCTGATCTGCTCGGTGAAGCTGGTGGCGGGGTGGATCGGAATGAAATACCCGTTGGCGCCGATCGGCGTGATCTCCAGGCCGTCCTTTTCGCGGCGCTTGCGCTCCTTGGCCAGCGGCGGGCAGCCCTTGGTGTCGGTATACAGAATCATGCAATCGAGGCAGTGCAGGCATTCACGGTGGTCGATGCGGCCATCGGCATCAATCGCCTGCGCTCCGCAGCCCACGGCGCAGGCCTTGCAGCTGTTGCAGTCCTGCTTGCGCTTGAGGCCAAACCAGCGGAACGTGCTGGGCATGGCCAGCGAGGCGCCCAGCGGGCAGACATATTTGCAATAGGGCCGTTCGATAAAGATCGACACACCCAAAATCACTGCCACGAACAGGGCGTAGGGCCAGGCGCGGTTGCTGATGCCCACGAGGAACGTGGTCTTGAAGGGCTCCACCTCGGCCAGCTTTTCGGCAAGGCCCATGGAGAACATTGAGACCACCAGCAGGCCGAAGAAGATCGCGTACTTGAGCCACTTGAGCCGGTCGTGCCATTTCTGCGGCAGCTTGGTCTGAAACCGGCCCAGGCCTACAAAGCGCGCCACCTTGTAGATGGACTCCTGCAGCGAGCCAAACGGGCACATCCAGCCGCAGAACAGGCCGCGCCCGAACAGGAACACGGTGACGATGATGAAGATCCAGAACAGGAAAATGAACGGATCGGACAGGAACAGCGACCACGTCCACTGGAACAGCAGCGAATGGAACCAGGTCAGCACCTGCGTGATGGAGGGCTGCGCCATCAGGCCAAAGCCCACCCACAGCATGCTGATGGCCCAGAAGCTGTACTTGAAGGCGTTCACGGGCCACTTGTTCTTGTGGGTGGAAAGGCGCGTGAGCTTCTCGCGGTAGGCGTACACCACCGTGACGGCTAACAGCACCAGGGCGAACAGGGCAATCGAGACAGCCTGTGTCTTCCACACGCGCACCCAGGGTGCGTCGGGCTCCACCACTTTGGGACGCCCGCCGTCCAGCAGGTTGGCGGGCAGCCAGTATTTGGATTCGAAAACGGCAAAGCTGCGGTGGCCCGTGGCGCGGTCTACGCGGTTGCCCAGGAAAGCGAGCTTCCAGGGGAAGGCTGCGGAGAAGGCTGCCGAGCGGACCACAAAAATGGCCGATTCGCTGTAGCGCGGGGCACCGGCTGCCTCCAGGCCATACAGGTTGTAGGAGTCCAGATCGCGGAAGGTGAACGAGTCTGCACCCTGCTTGACCTGCACGCGGTCGTAGATGCCGCCGCGCACGAAGCCCGAGCCCTTGAAGGATTCCACACCGCCCGTGCGGATGACGAAGAAGGCGCTTTCCTGCGGCTGAAGCCGCGAGCGCAGGTTCTCGAAGCCGCGTTCACCCAGCAGGCTGCGCCCAAGGTCGGGGTGGTTGAGGTCACCAAACCACAGTTCGATGAAAGGCTCGGGGCCCCGCGGCAAGCCGACCTGTTCGGGCTTGACGAGCAGGCGCTGCGCCACGCCCATCTGGACCAGTTGCGCCCAGTCGTATCGCTGCCCATTGGCAAGAAAACGTGCGGGGTCTCGCACGGTAGGCTCGATGATGCCCGTCTGTCGCGCCACGGCGGCGCCCGACATCGTCACCACCTGGTTTTGCGCAATCACCGTGACGGTGGCGCCGGAGATGGCATCCAGGCCAATCACGTTTTCCTCGGGCCTGGACGGGCCGACTTCCAGCGTGTCCTGGACAGACTTGCCCAGGTACTGGTTGTTGAAATTGATGAGCGCCGATTCGGGGATGCCCAGCAGCAGGATGGGCTCTGAGTGCTTGAGCACTTTGACGCCCACGTAGTGGCCCTTGAGGTCCATGCCGATCAGCGTGACCACCGGCTTGCCCGAGTACGCGGGGGTGTCGGTGATGTCGGTGGAGAGCATCACATAGCCCAGCAGCTTCTTCTGGGCCGAGTCGTTGTCGTAAGCCTCTGCGTAGGGCGGCTGGCCCTTGCGTTCGGAAAAGTGGGTGGCCCCCGGGAACACGTCCTTGCAGGGCACCAGGGCGCACATGTCGCGCGCGGTGGCCAGATCGGCAGGCAGCTCGGCCTCGTAGGCGCCTGATGCGGCATGGGCGCGCGGCGCCAGCCAAAGGGCTGCCAACAAGACCAGAAGAAGCGTGGCGAACTGCCGACGGAGGGGAATCATGGGACTATCTTTTTGATAGCTGTTCGCGCTTATCTATCAAGCGCTAGCGGCCAATTTTGTTCAAATTAGGGCGCAGTTGTCACAACTGGCGCGCCCCAGACCAGGGATGCAGAGCAAGGGCCGCCCCGCAGCGAGTGCATCGTCCCCCTTCCCGAATCGCGCAGCGATTCGAGAGAAGGGGGAAGGCGCGCAGCGCCTCAGGGGATGCTCCGAATCAAGCTTCCACAATCATCCGTGTGCGCATCTCCAGGTGGAGCGCGTGGCAGAAGTGGGTGCAATAGCACCAGAACACGCCGGGCTGGTCGGCCACGAAGCTCACCGACTTGGTTTCCAGCGGGTTGACGATGAAGTTGACGTTGTAGTTCGGAATGGCGAACCCGTGCGTCAAGTCTTCGATCTTGTCGAGGTTGGTCAGGATCAGTGTGACCTCGTCGCCCTTCTTGAGCTTGAACTCGCGCAGGCTGAAGGCCGGTGCCTGTGAAGTGATTTTCACGGTGACCTTCTTGCCATTGCGGAACACGCCGGATTCCTTGGGATCCTTGATGGCCAGGGGCGATTCGTCCAGATCGTAGACCTGCTTGGGCTTGACCAGATCACGCTTGAAGATGATGAAGTCATGGGGCTCGCCACGCACGGGGTGGTCGGCCAGCAGCACCATCTTGTCGCCGCTGATGTCGATGAGCTGTTCGTTCTCGGGGTGCAGCGGGCCCACGGGCAGGAAGCGGTCTTTCGAGAACTTGCAACCCACGGCCAGGTACTTGCCGTCGGCAGCGATGGTCTCGGACTGCGAGGCGTTGATGTGGCCCGGCTGGTAGTGCACATCCAGGCGGTCTACCACGTACTTCGCGCTCTTGTCGCCAGCGTGGAACTTGATGGCAGCCTCCACGTTCCACTTGACCACCTGGCTGTCCAGGAACAGCGTGGTGTAGGCGTTGCCACGGCCGTCGAAGGCGGTATGCAGCGGGCCCAGGCCGATTTCCACTTCGGCAACGATCGCGTCGTCGAGCTTTTCCATCTTGCCGTCGAACCAGTCGAGCACCTTGGCCAGCTCGATCACGGTGGCGGTGGGCGAGAGCTTGCCGGCGCAGATGAAATACTTCTGGTCGGGGCTGGCGTTCACGCCGTGCGGGTTCTTGGGCACGCTGACGTAGGCGGTCAGAGCGGTCTTGGGGTCCTTGTTGGCTTCGTGCGTGCCATCGACCACGGGCACCTTGGAAGAGCCGATGGTCTTGAACTTGCCGGCCTTGACGGCTTCTTCGATGCGCGCAATGTTGAAGAACAGGCAGGCGTCGCGCTCGGCGGACATCATGTCCTCGTACTTGGCGCCCATCTCGACGTTGTACTGGTTCGTTGCTGCCAGCTTGCCGTCGTACGAGGTGGCGGTCAGATCGCAGTTGCCGTCAATCAGCACCTGCCAGCGCACTTCCATGGTCTCGGCGTCCACGCAGGTGAACATCGAGCGGTATTTGGTGTGGTCTTCGCTGCCGGTGTTGGGCAGCGGGATGCCGAATTCAGCGCCGCAGAACACGCGCGTGGTGTAGTTGATCGCCGGATCGACCGGGTCGCGCTTGTCGGGGAAGATGCCGTGGAAGCCCTGCACATTGGGCAGTTGGGTGATCTTGTCGCAAACGAAGTAATCGAGGCGCACGCGCGCGATGCGGCTGTTGATCTTGTCGTTGATCCAGGCGTAACGGCCGTCGTAGTTGCCGTCCTTGTAGGAGGCGTGCGTGTGGTGGGTATCTGCCACCGTGTAGCGCAAGCTGCCATCGGCCTTGGTGCCCATGATGGCCTTGGATTCGTTGGTGATGCCCCAGCCGACGAGTGCATCGGGGACGAAGCAGGGAATGCGGTGAATTTCGCGACCCGAGGGCAGACCCAAAATGCGCATGTCGCCGGTGTGGCCACCGCTCCAGATGCCGTAATAGGTGTCGAGTTCACCGGGTTTGAGGTGGACCGCGTTGGCGGCAGCCGAATGGGCCGCAGCAGGCGCTGCAACAGGCCCCGACGCCGTCGTGGCAGGCGCGCTGGCAGGCTTCTCGGTGCAGGCGGCTACGCCGGCAGTAAGGCCTGCAAGGGCTGCGGTGTTGATGAAACGGCGACGGCCAAGGCCGATGGTTTCAGGGGTTGCTTCTCTCTTGTTACTCATGGTTCACCTCTTTAGGATTCACTTACAAAAAAACAGGGGGCGCGCGTGCAGGAGGAGGTATTGCATTGGCAACCCTGTCCCGCAGCACGGGAGGAACGGAGGACGGCGATGTGGTCGCCAAGGCGCAGGCCGGGAACGGGACTGTCGCTGGCACCGGCGTGCCACCGAAAAGGCACTGGGGGCACTGTGAGTCTGCGCTGCCAGAGTGGGTGGTGGCGCCATCGTCAACGAGGACCAGCTTCAGGGCGCCCCCCATCGAGCACACCGCATCGAGCATCTTTTGCGGCTGGACCAGGGGAGCAGCAGTCGCTGCACCCAATGACAGCAGAAGCCATGCCAGGATCCAGCAACGGAATCGGGTCACGGGCTGTAGGGATTGCATGGGATCGAATATAGATTCATGTAATATGAATCAAATTGATCTAGGTCATACATTGACGTCCAAACCGCTCGCGTCTGTCAAGCACTCTCCATTACATTGTTGGTGTTGCGTCGCGCAGTGCATCCTTCTTATGATGCATTTCAGGTGCGTCAAATGCGATGTGTTAAGAGGCTTGCGTTGTTCATGATCCGGCGCGGCGTTCGCTGCAGGCGTACCGCGATGCTTGCAGGTGTTGTTGGCACATGTGGCTTCGGCCCCTGCTTTTCCCGTCTTTCATCCATACCAAAACAGGAATACCCATGAAAAAACTCTCCAGTCTTCTCGCGGCCGCTGCAGTCTCACTGACGCTGGCGGCTTGTGGCGACAAGAAGCCGGCTGATGCGCCAGCTCCCGTTGCAGCGCCTGCCGCGGCCCCCGCACCTGCTGCGGCCCCGGCCCCGGCACCGGTGGCAGAGAACACGGTGGGCAAAAGCGTCTACGGAAAAACCTGCGCCATGTGCCACGCCGCCGGCGTGGCGGGCGCGCCCAAGCCGGGCGACAAGGCCGAATGGGGACCACGCATTGCGCAGGGCAAAGACACCTTGTACAAGCACGCCATCGAGGGCTACACGGGCTCCAAGGGCATGATGCCCGCCAAGGGGGGCGCCGCCAACTTGACCGACGATGAAGTCAAGGCTGCGGTGGACTACATGGCCGACCAATCCGTTTGACGGCGGCGCGCCATGAACTCCGCTCCAAGTACTGCATTCAGCCCGTTGAGGCGCCGGATCGCCATGGCGCTGCCCTTGCTGGGGTGTGCGCCCTGGGTGTCGGCCACCCCGGGTGCGCAGTCGCCGCAGCGTGTATCGCGCCCCTTGATGGGAACACAGGTGGACATCGTGGTCGATGGTCTGGATGCGCCCTTGGGGCGCCATGCTATCGACCAGGCCTACGCCGAGATGGCGCGCCTGGAGGCGCTGCTAAGCCGCTACCGGGCTGACAGCGCGGTCAGCCGCATCAGCCGCGCCGCCGGGATCCAGCCTGTGGAGGTTCCGCCCGAAGTGATGCGGCTGCTGCAGGCAGCACAGCAGATGCACGGCTTCAGTGGCGGTGCTTTTGACATCACTGTGGGCTCGCTCAAGGGCTGGCGGTTCGAGGCGGGCCATCAGGCCGCGCCCTCCGCCAGCGAGATTGCCCGGCAACTGCGGCGTGTGGATGCGCGCCGTCTGGTGCTGGATGAACGGGCCGGTACCGCTTACCTGGCCGAGCAGGGCATGGCGCTGGATCTGGGCGGCATTGCAAAGCTGCCCATTCTTGAGGCGGGCATGCAGGTGCTGCGCAACCACGGGGTGGGCCATGCGCTCATCAATGGTGGCGGCGATGTGCTGGTCATGGGGCAGCTGCAGGGGCGCCCCTGGCGTGTGGGCCTGCGCGACCCCCGCGCGCCAGAGCGTTTGCTGGGCGTGCTGCCCGTGCAGGGCCGGGCGGTGGTGGCTTCGTCGGGCGACTACGAGCGGTTCTTCATGGCGGCGGGGCAGCGCAGACACCATATTCTGGATCCCCGCACGGGGTACCCGACTGGCGGTGTGCACGGCGTGAGTCTGCTGGCCCGTGATGTAGCCGAGGTGAACGGGCTCGGCGCCGCCATGATGGTGCGCGGCGCCAAGGCCGGACAGGCCCTGGTGGCCCGTCGGCCGGGCGTGCAAGCGCTGGTGGTTTCGCAGGACGGTGGTGCCTGGTATTCCGCCGGCATGGCTGCCTCGATGGAGCGCGTGGCTGCCTGAGCGGTTTTGTTCAGGTGCCCGGTTGCTGCGAGGCTTCGCAGTGCACCTGCAGCAGTTCGCGCTCCGCCAGCGTGGTGCCAAAACGCACCGCACTCAGGCATCCACCCCATACGCACCCGGTGTCCAGCCCCAGCAGATCGCTGCGGTTGAGCCAGCCGAGTGTGGACCAGTGCCCGAACGCTGTGAGCGTGCCCGCAGTCTGCCGCCCCGGCACATCGAACCAGGGCAGCAGGCCCGGCGGGGCTGCGCTGGCGCTTTCGGTGCTTTCAAAATCCATGGCCCCTTCGGCAGAGCAGAAGCGCAACCGGGTCAGCGCGTTGACGATGACCCGCAGGCGGTCGGTACCTTGCAGATGATCACTCCATCGGTCGGGCGTATTGCCATACATGGCCTGCAGGAACGCCCCCAGGTGATCGCCGCGCAGCACGGCCTGCACCTCGTGCGCGTACGCCAGGACGTCCGCAGCCGACCAGCTGGGCAGAACGCCCGCGTGCACCATCAGCAGGGTCTCGCCTGCATGGTCGTGCGTGCGGGCCAGTGGCTGCTGGCGTATCCAGTCCAGCAGGGCTTCGCGATCGGGAGCCTCCAGCACCGAGTGGAGGGTGTCGCGCCGGGAGGGCGCGCGCGCACCGTGCGCTGCGGCCAGGAGGTGCAGGTCGTGGTTGCCCAGCAGGCAGCGCAGTGCATCGCCCTGGCGCATGCAACGGCGCAACACGGCCGCTGAATCAGGCCCCCTGTTGACCAGATCCCCCAGCAGATAAACGGTGTCCCGGCTGGGTGAAAAGCCGATGGTGTCCAGCAGGCGCCCCAGCGCGCCATCACATCCCTGAATGTCACCAATGCAATAAAGAGCCATGTGCGGTGGTTCTGATTTTTGTCGATAGAAGAGGGTATTTTCAGTGCTTTTCGCAGGCACCAGCACGGTGCTGTATGCCCGGCGGTGTATTGCAGTGCTTGAATATGGCGTTCCCAGCGCGCATTGCGCTCTTTGGGGGCGCAAAGCGACGCGGGGCCGGATATTGGCTGCTGTGGCGTGAGCAGCGCGGTTACCCAGGGGGCGGGGGCAGGCACACGCTGGCGCCAATATGCTGCATGGTGTTAATCGGGTACCAGAATTTAATTTTGGGGTGCTTGTGTAAAAGTTTTTTCTTGTTCTTATAATCCCACGTCTTTCACCCTCTTAAATCCAGACCATGACCAGCTACAAAGAACTGTTGAAGCAGCGCGAAGCCCTTGAGCAACAAATCAGCGAAGCCCGGCGCCGGGAATTGTCAGACGCGGTAGCGCAGGTCCGGTCTCTGGTGTCAGAGTTTGGTCTGACCCCCCAGGATGTATTTCCGGCTGGCAAGGGTGCCGGCAAGACGGGGCGCAGCTCCATGGCAGGTACCAAGGTGGCTCCCAAGTACCGCAATCCCGCGACCGGTGAAACCTGGACAGGGCGCGGTAAGGCACCCAAGTGGATTCAGAATGAAAACCGCGAGAAGTTTGCGATTTAAGGCTGCGTCATCTGCCCTGCACCAAAAAGCCCGCTTTTGCGGGCTTTTTTAATGCGCAATCCTTGAGTTTGGCTGCAGTTACACGGCAGCGCTGCGCGTGTTTGGTGGCACCCGCAGGGCATATAGGGGCTGCACCGGCATGACCGCGCCGATCCGCAGTTTCCGCAAATGCGGGTATCTCATGTCACCACTTGCGGCGCCGCGTTTTCCTGAGCGAGCTTTCGCAATACCCTGCTGGTGAAATCGTCTGCCGGGAAGAAAGATTCCACCGCCAGTTCCTGAAGGGTCACGTCCACCGGCGTTCCGAATATGGTCGTGGTGCTGATGAGTGACAGCATTCCGTGCACGCTTTCAAAACAGAAAGGCATTACCACGCCCAGCATTTCCCCGGCGAGCACGAGGTTACTGGATTCGGGCGGGGCCGGATATTGCTGCAGTTCCGCCTGCAAGGCCATCAGCGCGGGATCTGCGGTGGCCTGAATCTGCTGGCGCAGGCGCTCCAAAAGGTGGGCGCGCCACTGGGCAAGGTTGGCAATGCGCGGCGCCAGCCCCTCAGGGTGCAGGCTCAGACGGAACACGTTGATGGGCGGTACCAGCAGTGCGGGGCTGACGTGCGCAGCCAGCAGTGCGTGGGCGGCCTGGTTGGCGGCCACCACGTTCCAGCAGCGGTCGAGCGCAATTGCGGGGCAGGGCTCGTGGCCCTTGAGCACCAGCTCCACCGCCTGGCGCGCGGCGGCCAGCGCGGGGTCGTCCAGTGCGCGCTCGCGGTACATGGGTGCATAGCCCGCGGACACGAGCAGGGCGTTGCGCTCGCGCAGCGGAACGGCCAGGCGGTCGCACAGGCGCAGCACCATGTCGCGGCTGGGGTTGGTGCGGCCGGTTTCCATGAAGCTCACGTGCCGCGGGGAGATATCCGCTTCGTCGGCCAGCGCCAGCTGGCTCAGGTGCCGCTGCTGGCGCCAGGTGCGCAGGTGGTCGCCAAACGAGGTGGGCCCCGCCGGTGCCACGCGGTGCGGCAAGGGATGGCGCGGGGGGCGGTGGGAGGACGGTGCGGGGGAGGTCATGGCCGCCATCCTAGGCGCAAACCACACACGGGCCATTACCTGGCAGGTCATCGACGCGATGCGCCAGGGCGGGAACGATGGAGCCTTCTTTCTTCCTCAACCAAGGAGCTTTCCATGTTCAAGCTGATGTCCTCCCCCCGATTCCTGCGTGCCGTGGTCTGGTTCGATGCCTCCACGGGGGTTGTGCTCGGCGCCCTGCACCTGCTGCTGACAGCGCCCCTGGCTGACTGGCTGGGCTTGCCGCCCGGGCTGCTGCAGGTGACGGGTGCCATGCTGCTGGGCTATGCGGCCCTGGCCATGGCGATTGCCCGGTCCGAGCCCATGCCGCGTGGCTGGCTGTGGGTGCTGATCGTGGGCAACTTGGCCTGGGCGTTGGCCAGCCTTGTGCTGCTGCTGGGCTCCACACTCACGCCCACCTTGCTGGGCCAGGCCTATTTGCTGGTGCATGTGGTCTCGGTGGCCATGCTGGCCGAGCTGCAGTGGTTTGGCGTGCGCCGCCTGCCCACCTGGGCTGCGGCGTGATGGAGCTCGGCTGTTGCTCCTGAAAACATAGCTACTCGCGCTAGTCCATCAAGCGCCAGGGCCATTTTTGATGCCGATATCGGGCAAGGCGGCATGGGGTGGGCGCCCCGACCACGCCGCACAGGTTTGGGTGCCGCGTTGGCATAGCCCCACGTTTGCACCGTCATGCGAGGCTGCCAGAATAGGCCTTGTTGCCTTTCTCAGGAGTCCGTCATGGCCGTATCACGCAAGTTGTCGCCCACGCCCGCCCGCCACGCGTTTGCCAGCACCCTCAAGAGTTTCAAGACAGTGTCTGGCAAAGAAGGCCAGTTCTACTCGCTGCCTGCACTGGCCAAGCAGTTTCCCCAGATCAGCCGCCTGCCCGTGTCGATCCGCATCGTGCTCGAGTCGGTGCTGCGCAACTGCGATGGCCGCAAGGTGACCGCCGAGCATGTGCGCGAGCTGGCCCACTGGGCTCCCAATGCCCCGCGCACCGACGAGATTCCGTTTGTCGTCTCCCGCGTGGTGCTGCAGGACTTCACCGGCGTGCCGCTGCTGGCCGATCTGGCCGCCATGCGCAGCACGGCCGCGCGCCTGGGCAAGAACCCCAAGAAGATCGAACCGCTGGTGCCCGTGGACCTGGTGGTGGACCACTCCATCATGGTCGATCACTATGGCAAGAAGAATTCGCTCGACCTGAACATGAAACTCGAATTCCAGCGCAACCGCGAGCGCTACGAGTTCATGAAATGGGGCATGCAGGCCTTTGACACCTTTGGCGTGGTGCCCCCGGGCTTTGGCATCGTGCACCAGGTCAACCTCGAATATCTGGCGCGCGGCGTGCACAAGCGCAAAGATGGCGTCTACTACCCCGACACCCTCGTGGGCACCGACAGCCACACCACCATGATCAACGGCATTGGCGTGGTGGGCTGGGGCGTGGGCGGCATCGAGGCCGAGGCCGCCATGCTGGGCCAGCCGGTGTACTTCCTCACGCCCGATGTGGTGGGCTTCGAGATGACGGGCCAGCTGCGCGAGGGCGTGACCGCCACCGACCTGGTGCTCACGGTGACCGAGCTGCTGCGCCAGCACAAGGTGGTGGGCAAGTTCGTCGAATTCTTTGGTGAAGGCACACGCACCTTGGCGTTGCCCGACCGGGCCACCATCGGCAACATGGCGCCCGAGTACGGCGCGACCATGGGGTTCTTCCCGGTGGACGAAAAGACCATCGACTACTTCAAGGGCACGGGCCGCACCAAAACCGAAATCGAAGCGTTTGAGGCCTACTTCAAGGCCCAGGGCCTGTTTGGCGTACCGCTGGCGGGCGAGGTGGACTATTCGCAGGTGGTGAAGCTCGACCTTGGCAGCGTCACCCCCAGCCTGGCCGGCCCCAAGCGCCCGCAGGACCGCATCGAACTTGGCAAGGTCTGCAGCCAGTTTGCCGACCTTTTCAGCAAGCCGAATGCGCAAAACGGTTTCAACCGCCCGGCCGAGCTGCTGCACACGCGCCACCACGTGCGCAGTGGCGACACCCCGTCTCTGCTGGCCCCGCCCGAAGAGAAGCCCGCGCCGTCTGGCGCGCCACGGTTTGTGGTGGAGATGGAGCAGAACAAGCCCACCCTGGCGGCGGCGCACGCCGAGGTAACCGCCCAGAAGGCCAGCCGCACCGGCGACGTCACGGTGGGCAACGGCGACGTGCTGATTGCCGCCATCACCAGCTGCACCAACACCAGCAACCCCAGCGTGCTGCTGGCCGCAGGCCTCCTGGCCAAGAAGGCGGTGGAGGCGGGCCTCAAGGTGCAGCCGCACATCAAGACCTCTCTGGCGCCTGGCTCGCGCATCGTCACCGAATACCTCACGGAAACCGGCTTGTTGCCCTACCTCGAAAAGCTGGGCTTCGCGGTGGCAGGCTATGGCTGCACCACCTGCATCGGCAATGCGGGCGACCTCACGCCCGAACTGAACGAAGCCATCACCAGCAACGACCTGGTGTGCGCGGCCGTGCTGTCGGGCAACCGCAACTTCGAGGCGCGCATCCACCCCAACATCAAGGCCAACTTCCTGGCGAGCCCGCCGCTGGTGGTGGCCTATGCGATTGCCGGCACGGTGCTCAAGGACCTGATGACCGAGCCCGTGGGCAAGGGCAAGGGCGGGCGCGACGTGTACCTGGGCGACATCTGGCCCAGCAGCGACGAAGTCCACGCCCTGCTCAAGTTCGCAATGAACGGCAAGGCCTTCCGCGAAAACTACGCCCGGGTGGCCACCGACCCCGGCAAGCTGTGGGAGAAGATCCGGGGCGTGACCGGCACGGCCTACACCTGGCCCGCCAGCACCTATATTGCCGAGCCCCCGTTCTTTGCCCAGTTTGCTCTCGAAAAAGGAGCTGCTGGCGCAGATGGTGCAAGCGCTGGAGCCCAATTTGACTCCAAACTTCCTTCGGTGATGGGTGCGCGCATCATGGCGTTGTTTGGAGACTCCATCACCACCGACCACATCTCGCCCGCGGGCTCCATCAAGGAGACCTCTCCGGCAGGGCAGTGGCTGCTGCAGCATGGCGTGATGAAGCAGGACTTCAACAGCTACGGCGCGCGGCGTGGCAACCACGACGTGATGGTGCGTGGCACCTTTGCCAACGTGCGCATCAAGAACCTCATGATTCCGCCCACCGCGGACGGCTCGCGCGAGGAGGGCGGTGTCACGGTGTTCCAGAACGAGGGCACGCTGCAGGGCGAGAAGATGTTCATCTTTGATGCCGCCATGCAGTACATGGCGCAGGGCACGCCCACCGTGGTGTTTGCGGGCGAGGAGTACGGCACCGGCTCCAGCCGCGACTGGGCCGCCAAAGGCACACAGCTGCTGGGCATCAAGGCCGTGGTGGCCCGCAGCTTCGAGCGCATCCACCGCTCCAACCTGGTGGGCATGGGCGTGCTCCCGTTGCAGTTCAAGGCCGGAGATTCCTGGGAGTCGCTCGGCCTGGTGGGCAACGAGGTGATCGACGTGATCCCCGACCCTGCGCTCACGCCACAAAGCGATGCCCGGCTGGTGATCCGGCGCGCCGATGGATCGTGCGAGGAAGTCACGGTGACGCTGCGCATCGACACCCCCATCGAGGTGGACTACTACCGGGCAGGTGGCATCCTGCCGTTTGTGCTGCGCCAGCTCCTGCAGGGCTAGCGGCATCCAGCGGGGCCTCGGCCCCGTTTTTTTTGGGGGTGTCGAGGAAAACCCGCACGCTGCCGGGGTGCGCAGGGCGCAAAAATCCGGGGCTACTGGTGGAGGTCTTACTCCTAGATACACTTGTTGGAAACACCTTCCGCCAGTCTGCCCACCCCCGCCCGCCACCATGCCGCATACGAACAATTCCCCACGGCCCCGGCGTGCGCGCTGGCCGCTGGCGGACGCCCCGGCGCTGACCGTGGTGCTGGTCGTGGCGTCGCTGGCATTGGTGATGGTGCCGATGGGCAGGATGCTGGGCGAGGGCGCCCAGACACAGCACGGTCTGGAGCCGTTCATGGAGCTGGTGGCCGTGTTGCTGGGGCTGCTGGTCGTCTCGGTCTCGCTGCACACGCTCGAAGCGTCCGAGCAGCAGCGTGCCAATGTGCTGGTGGTGGGCTTTGGCATCGCCGCAGCCTGCAACTTCCTCCACGGTGTCCTCGCGCATTCCACGCCCGTGCACATGCCTTCGGGGTCGGCCAACATCTCCCTGTGGCTCAGCAGCTGGGCGCGGGTGGTGGAGGTCATCACGCTCGTGCTCACGGCGGCACGCACGGCACTGCCCGGCCCGCCCAAGGCGTGGCTGGCGGCAGCGGGCGCCGGTCTCCTGCTGCTGCTGGTTTCTGCCTTGGGGCCCCTGCCGGGCTGGTTTGCTGCAGCGGCAGGCGGCGGGTTGCGGCAGTACCTGGCATTCACGCTGGCGGCCGGGCTGGCCGTGGCGGCCGTCTGGCTGCACCGTGGCAACGGGCCGCGCGAACGCGTTTTTGCTTGGGCTGCGCTGGCTTTTCTGTGCGGTGAGCTCACCGTGGGGCTGCTGGGCGGCCACTCGCAGGTAGGCGGGCCGCTGGCCCATGCGCTGCGGGTGGTGGCCTACGCGCTGCTGTACCAGGCCGTGTTCGATGCCGGTATCCGGCTGCCGTTTGCGCGGGTGCAGGAGGCCGAGCGCCGGCTGCGCGAGAGCGAGGGGCGCCTGACCCTGCTGGGGCGCAACCTGCCCCACAGTGTGCTGTTCCAGGTGGTGCGGGAGGTGGACGGCCGGACCCGTTTCGCGCACATGGGCGATGCCGTCGAGCGCCTCAACGGCGTGCGCGCGCAGGACGTCATGGACGACCCCAAGGTGCTCTACCGCCAGGTGCTTGCTGAGGACATCGGCCGCCTGCGCCAAGCCGAGCGCGAATCATTTCTGACGATGAGCAGCATGGAGGCGGTTTTTCGCGTGCGCCGCACCGATGGTCAGGTGCGCTGGATGCATCTGAGCTCGTCGCCTCGCGGGCTCGACGACGGGCGCGTGGTGTGGGATGGCGTGCAGACCGACATCACTGCCCACCACGAAGCCGAGGAGGCGGCGCACGCCAAGGAAGCGCTCATGGCCGCCATGCTGCGCCAGGTGCCCGGCGGCGTCGCCCGGATCGACCGCGACATGCGGGTGATGTATGTGAACGAGCAGCAGGCTGCATGGCTGCGCCGCTCTGCGGACGAACTGCAGGGTCAGCGGTTGCAGGAAGTGCTGCCGCCCGCGCTGATGCAGCGCATGCAGCCACATTTCGACAAGGCGTTCTCCGGCCAGACCACGGTGTTTGAAAACCGCATTGAAGGACCGGATGGCATACAGGTGCGCCATACCACCATCGCCCCGGAAACGGTGGGCGAGCAGGGTGTGCCTGCCGTTGTGGTGTAGGCCTACGATCTCACCGGGCTCAAGCGGGTCGAGGCGGAGCTGGCCGAACAGAAGGCCCGGCTGACCAGTGTGGTCAGCGCCATACCCGACATGGTGTTCCTCAAGGATGCCGATGGTGTGTACCTGTCGGTCAACCCGGTGTTCGAGCGTTTTGCGGGGCGGCCAGAGCAAGAGATCGTGGGCCGCAGCGACATTGACCTGAATGCGCCGGAAGTGGCAGCGCGCTTTCGCAAATACGACCTGCGCGCCATGCAGGCCTGGCAGCCGCTGGTGTATGAAGAAACGCTCACGTTTGCCGAAGACGGCTACCAGGGCCAGTTCGAGACCATCAAGACCCCCATTCGCGACCTGACGGGCCGCGTGACCGGTGTGCTGGGCGTGTGCCGCGACATCACGGACCGCAAGCGTGCAGAGCAGGAAATCGAACGCCTGGCCTTCTACGACGCCCTCACCGGCCTGCCCAACCGACGCCTGCTGCTGGACCGTCTGCAGCGCTCCATCGCCGCCTGCCAGCGCACCAAGGCCCTGGGCGCCCTGCTGTTCATCGACCTCGACAACTTCAAGGATCTGAACGACACCCTCGGCCACGACGTGGGCGACCAGCTGCTCGCCCAGGTGGCCACCCGGCTGGTGGGCTGCGTGCGCGAAGCCGACACCGTGGCCCGCTTTGGCGGCGACGAATTCGTCGTCATGCTCGAAACCCTGGCCCCCGACCTGCAAGACGCCGCCACCCAGGCAGAAACCGTGGCCGAGAAACTCCTGGCCAGCCTGAACCAGCCGTTTGACCTGGACGGTGCCCAGCACTACAGCACCCCCAGCATCGGCATCACCCTCTTTGGCGACGAACGCCTGTCGGTGGACGAACTCCTCAAACGCGCAGACCTGGCCATGTACCAGGCCAAGGCCGCAGGCCGCAACACCCAGCGCTTCTTCGACCCCGACATGCAGGCCGCCGTGAACGCCCGCTCCAACCTGGAAGCCGACCTGCGCCAGGGCCTGGCCCGGGGCGAGCTGCTGGTGCACTACCAGCCCGTCGTGGACCACCAGTCGCGCCTTCTGGGCGCAGAAGCCCTGGTGCGCTGGCGCCACCCCCAGCGCGGCATGATCAGCCCCGGCGACTTCATCCCCCTGGCCGAACAGACCGGCCTCATCCTCCCGCTGGGCCAATACGTCCTCAGAACCGCCTGCGCACAGCTGCAGCGCTGGAGCCAGCACGAAGCCACCGCCCACCTTTGCATCTCCGTCAACGTCAGCGCCCGGCAGTTCCGGCAACCCGGCTTCGTGGCCGAAGTGCTGCAGACCCTCAAAGAGCACCACGCAGAACCGGCCAAACTCAAGCTGGAACTCACCGAAAGCCTGCTGCTGGGGGACATCGAAGACACCATCGCGCGCATGGTGCAACTCAAAAGCGAAGGCGTGGGCTTTGCGCTGGATGACTTTGGCACCGGGTACTCGTCCCTTTCCTACCTCAAGCGGCTGCCGCTCGACCAGGTCAAGATCGACCAGAGCTTTGTGCGGGACGTGCTCAGTGACCCCAACGACGCGGCGATCGTGCGCACCATATTGGCGCTGGCGATGAGCCTGGACCTGCAGGTGGTGGCCGAGGGGGTGGAGACGACGGGGCAGCTGTCGTTTTTGCGGCTGCACGGGTGCGAGGGGTTTCAGGGGTATCTGTTTGGGCGGCCCGTCCCCATCGATGTGTTTGTGCGTGAGCACCGGCTGGTGCCGGAAGGCGTGGCGCCTGGCGCCACCAGCGAAAGCGGCGGACCATGAGCGCGCCTGCCATTCTGTGGGTGGACAGCGATGCGCTGCACGCGGCGGCCGCGCGGCGGCTTCTGGAAGAACGCCAGCCGGGCTGGCAGGTGGTGAACAGCCCCAACCCGGATGCGGCACGCGCCCCGCTGGCATCGCATGCCTGGGACGCCGTGGTGCTGTGCCTGCAGCCCTCGGTTCAGGACCTTCCGGGCGTGCTGGCGCTGTGTGCGGGCCGCCCGGTGCTGATGTGCATCGACGGCCACCAGGAGGCACTGGCCGCGCGGGCCTTTCGCTGCGGACTGGGCGACTACATCGTGCGGGAGGCCGATGGGGTGGCCCATCTGGGCGAACTGCTGCACCGCCTGGCCGTGCTCCTGCAGCGAACGCAGGGCCAGGGCCAGCCTGTGCGCATGGTGGATGCCCGCATCTGGCAGGAGGCGCTGACGCTGCTGCAGGAGCAACGCTCCGCGTTGCAGGTCACCCTGGCCAGCATGAGCCAGGGCATCTTCAAGACCGGGCCGGACGGCAGCATCATCGTCTACAACCAGCGGGTGCTCGAGCTGCTGAACCTGCCCGAATCGCTGATGGCCAAGCGCCCCACGCTGGCGGACCTGACCCGCATCCAGTCCGAGCGCGGCGACTTCGGCGAGGGCCACAGCCTGGTGGACCAGCGCGGTTATGGGTATGTGGCCGGAGGGGCCGTGGCCCCCGCGCCAGACGTTTACTGGCGCACCACACGCGATGGCCGCACGTTTGAAGTGCGCACCACGGAGCTGCCCGACGGCAGCCTGGTGCGCACCTTTGCCGACGTGAGCGACTACGTGCGCGTGGAAAACGAGTTGCGCGAGAGCGAGGCGCGATTTCGCTCGCTGAGCGATCTTTCCTCCGACTGGTACTGGGAGCACGACGCAGAAGGCCGCTTTGTGCAGCTGGCGGGCGACCTCAGCGTCAACGGCATACCGCTGACCAGCGTGATGGGGCGCACGCGGTGGGAGATCGGCGCCCTCAACATGACCGAGGCCGACTGGGCCGCGCACCGGGCCGTGCTGCAGGCCCATCAGCCCTTTCGTGACCTGGAGATACAACGCCAGCGGCCCGATGGCAGCATGCACTGGATATCGGTCAGTGGCGTGCCGGTGTTTGACGCGCAGGGCGCCCTGCGCGGCTACCGCGGCGTGGGGCGCGACATCACCGAACGCAAGCGCGTGGAAAGCCAGATCGAGCGGCTGGCGTTTTACGACGCACTGACCGGCCTGCCCAACCGCCGCCTGCTGGTGGACCGGCTGCAGTGCGCCACCGCAGCGGTGGCGCGCTCCGGCGCGCAGGGGGCGCTGTTTTTCATTGATCTGGACAATTTCAAGGACCTCAACGACACGCTGGGCCACGACACCGGTGACCAGCTGCTGGTGCAGGCAGCCCAGCGGCTGGCCGCCTGTGTGCGCGATGTGGATACGGTGGCCCGCTTTGGCGGCGACGAGTTCGTGGTGCTGGTGGAAGGACTCAGCGCCGATGTCACCCAGGCCAGCAGCGAGGCTGCACTGGTGGCACGCCACATCGCCGAGGCCCTGGGCAAGCCCTACGCCCTGGGCGCAACCAGCCACCACAGCACCCCCAGCATCGGCATTGCCCTGTTTGGCGACAAGGCGAGCAGCGTGGACGAACTGCTCAAGCATGCCGACCTGGCGATGTACGAGGCCAAAGCCGCCGGCCGCAACACCCAGCGGTTTTTCGACCCCGACATGCAGGCGGCCGTCAGCAGCCGCGCGGCGCTGGAGGCCGAATTGCGCCGCAGCCTGCACGACAACGAACTCATGCTGCACTACCAGCCGGTGGTGGATGGTGAAGGGCGGCTGCTGGGCGCAGAGGCGCTGGTGCGCTGGAATCACCCGCAGCGCGGCGTCGTCATGCCTGCCGAGTTCATCGGGCTGGCCGAGCAGACCGGGCTGATCCTTCCCATCGGGCAGTGGGTGCTGGAGGCCGCCTGCGCCCAGCTGGTGGCCTGGTCGCGCAGCGCGCTCACACGCAGGTTCTTCCTGTCGGTGAACGTGAGCGTGCGGCAGTTCCGGCAGCCCGATTTTGTGGAACAGGTGCTGGGCGCCCTGCAGGCCAGCGGCGCCAACCCCGAGCAGCTCAAGCTGGAGCTGACCGAGAGCTTGCTGCTCACCGATGTGGAAGACGTGATCTCGCGCATGGAGCACCTGCGCCGCTACGGCGTGGGTTTTTCGCTGGATGACTTTGGCACCGGCTATTCGAGCCTGAGCTACCTCAAGCGCCTGCCGCTCGACCAGCTCAAGATCGACAAGAGCTTTGTGCGCGACCTGCAAAGCGATCCGAATGATGCCGCCATCGTGCGCACCATTTTGGCGCTGGCGCAGAGCCTGGACCTGGCCGTGGTGGCCGAGGGCGTGGAAACCGCGTTCCAGCTCGAGTTTCTGCAGCGCCACGGCTGCCAGGCTTTCCAGGGCTATTTGTTCGGCCGCCCCATGGCGCCTGAACTGCTGGAGCGCGCGCTTCGGCCCTTGCCCTGAAACCTGAAATACCCGCAAGTCATCTGGCCGCGCCCTGGTGCGCGGCACAATGCCACCCATGAAAAAACAGGTGTTGGTTGCCGGCGGCGGCATTGGGGGCTTGGCCGCTGCGCTGGGCGCATCGCGCGCGGGGTGGGATGTGCGGCTGTACGAGCGCGCTGCCGCTTTCAGTGAAGTAGGGGCGGGTGTGCAGATCGGCCCCAACGTGGTGCGCCGCCTGCAGGCATGGGGCCTGCAGCAGCCCCTGCAGGCGGTGGCTGCGTTTCCCGGCCGCCTGCAGGTGCGCAATGCAGTCAGTGGCCAGGAACTGGCCGTGCTGCCGCTCGGATCGACCGCCGTGGAGCGTTACGGCGCAGCCTACGCCACCATCCACCGGGCCGATCTGCACGGGCTGCTGCTGTCGGCTCTGACCAAATACACCGACACGCAACTGCACCTGGAGCATGCGATAGACAGCTTTGCCGATGCCGATGGCGTGGTCACCGTGCGCACCAGCCGCGGCAAGGAGCTGGAGGGCGACGCACTCATCGGGGCTGACGGGCTGTGGAGCCGCACCCGCACCCAGCTTCTGGGTGCCGTGCCACCCCGCGTGACGGGCCACCTGGCCTACCGGGCGCTGGTGCCGCAGCATGCGCTGCCCGATGCGCTGCGCACCGCCCAGGTCACGGCGTGGCTGGGCCCGCGCCTGCATGCGGTGCAATACCCGGTGCGCCGGGGGGAGCTGCAGAACATCGTTGTGATCGTGCAAGGCCCCGCGCCGCAGGACCTGGAAAACTGGGACCATGCCGCCAACGCGGCGGGCCTGGACCACGCCCTGCAAGGCACCTGCACGGCCCTGCAGGATGTGGTGCGCAGCGTCGGCACGGCCGGGGCGCCCGGCTGGCGCCTGTGGCCGCTGTGTGACCGCCCGCCGGTGCAGGGCGCCCACGAGATGGCGCAGGGCCTGTTGGCCCTGCTGGGCGATGCCGCACACCCCATGCGCCCCTACCTGGCGCAGGGCGCGGGCATGGCCATTGAAGACGCTGCCGAACTGCAGCGTGCGCTGTCGATGCACGACCTGGACGTGCCGCTGCGCCTGAGGCGCTACGCACTCAACCGCTGGCAGCGCAATGCACGCGTGCAGGCACGCTCCACCCGCAACGGCCGCATCTTTCATGCCACCGGGCTGGTGCGCTGGGGGCGGGACGTGTCGTTGCGGCTGCTGGGCGAACGCTTGCTGGATGTTCCCTGGCTGTACCGGGGCGATGGCTCGAGTGCCAGTTCGCTGTAGTGCAAATTGCTACATAAAACATAGCTTCTGGCGCTTGCTGGATAAGCGCTGGAGCCTGTTTTTGATGATCTTTTCTCAGGCCAGCGCCGTCAGCGTGCGGGCGCGGGCAGGCACCGAAACGCCAAGGCCCCGGCGGCCAGCATGCCCGCAATGGTCAGCATCACCGCCACATACGGATCGGCCCCCTGCGCGGCTGCGATGGAAGCGGCCACACCGGTGACCCACTGCATCAGCGCCACGCCCAGGAAAAGCGCCATGGTGAACACCGCCATCGCGCGCCCGGTGACGGCGGGGGCGTAGGCCGACCGCACGTCCGAATACTGCAGCACCATGTAGCCCGACAGCATGCCCACGGCAATGGAGCCTGCCACGTCCAGCCACTCGGCATGCAGCAGGCCGATGGCGCCAAAGAGCGTTGCCAGCAGCACCGTGAAGCCGGTGATCCAGCGGCGCCGGGCGCCCGGCCCCGGGTCGAGCCGCCCGAACAGCGCCGGGGTGAACAGCGACACCAGCGACGACAGCATGGCCACGTTGCCGCTGGCCACCAGCGAGTAGCCGTGCCGCTCGATCAGCAGCGGCCCCAGCCACAGGCCCCGCAAGGTGAGGAACGACGCATATGTCGTCAGCGCCAGCAGCATGATGCCCGCGGTGTGCGGCAGCAGGAACAGCGCGCCAAAGCCGCGCACCGCCTGCAGCACCGATTCGCGCGGGGGCGCACCGTGGGCGGGCTGCGCTGGCTCGTGCACTTTCCAGAAGATCAGCAGCCACGCCAGCGTGGCCAGCCCTGCCAGCACCGCAAACCCCATGCGCCACGACGACTGCTGCACCAGCCACGCCAGCGGCGTTCCCGTGAACAGCATGCCCAGCCCGCCCACACCCATCGCCACGCCCGAGACCATGGCAAACCGGCGGGCCGGAAAGTAGCGCGCAATGAACACCGTGCACACCAGAAAGGCGGGCGCGCAGCCCACGCCGATCAGCACCTGCCCCAGCAGCACCCCGCCATAACCCGGTGCCAGCGCCGACAGCACAGCGCCTGCAATTGCCAGCGGAAACGCCACCAGCAGCGTGCGCCGCACGCCATACAGGTCAATGCCGATCCCCATGAAGAGCTGCATGGTGCCGAAGGCAAAAGCAAACGCCCCTGCAAACACGCCCAGCGCCTGGGCCGACAGGCCGAACTCTGCCCGCAGGCCCGTGGCCATGATGGCCGTGACCGTGCGAAACGCCTGGCTCAGCGCAAAGCCCGACACAAGTGCCAGCAACATCCACCAGGCGTTGCGCGGGGAGATCAGCGGGGCGGGCGTTTGCGAAGCGGTCATCGGCATGCAGCCAAGGCTACCAGCCCTGCGCCAGATCGGCTGTCGCCCACAGGGCCCGCAACATCGCCCCGCCGACGCCCCTGCTGCACAGGTGCCACGCAGGTGGTGTCCCACAGACCCCCAAGGCACCGTCCTATTGACGTGACGAGACCGGCGTGGAATCGTGTGCACACCGGCCGTTGTTGTGTCTGCACGTGACCGGCCTGCCATTCAAGGAGGTTTCCATGTTGCTTCGCCATCCCTTTCACGGCTTCTGGGCCGTGCTGTTGTTGTTTTTCGGGCTGACAACCTCCGCCACGGCCCAGCCGCGCGACGAAGGCAGCTACCAGATCCTCGGCGCGCGCTATGGCACGCTGGAGAGCAATGTGGACGTGACGGACCGGCTGCGGCAGCTTGCCCGCAGCGACCAGACCTTCCGCGTCACCAACGAAGTCTTTGGCGCCGACCCGGACCGTGGCCGCACCAAGGCGTTGCGCATTTACGCCCGCGGGCGGGACGGCGCGACGCGGACGTTCGAGTACCGTGAGGGCGCCACCGTGGACGGTTCCCAGTTCATCGGCTGGCGTGGCGGAAGATGGGGCCAGGGCGGTCGCAACCAGGGCTGGCAAGGTAATGAAGGCCGAAACAACCGTGGCCGCGATGACGGTGAGCTCAGCATCCTGCAAGCCGTCTATGGCACGCCCGAGCGCCATGTCGACGTGACGCAGCGCCTGCGCGAACTGGCCCGCAATGACCGCGCCATCCACCTCACCAACGACACCTTTGGCGTGGACCCCCATCCCTACAAAATCAAGACCCTGCGCATTTATGTGCGTGACCGCGACGGTCAGACCCAGCTGCTGGAATATGCCGAGGGCAAAACCATTGACGGCGGCCGCTTCAGCGGCTGGACCGGCGGCAACTGGGGCCGTGAAGGCTGGAACGGTGGCTGGAACGGCGTGGTGAACCCGGGCGCCTACCCGCAGGGCGGTGGCTACCGGGATCCACAACGCAATGCGCTGGTGGTGCTGAACGCCGCATACGGCGCCGAGGGCCGCATGGTCGATGTGACGGGGCAGCTGCGCTCCATCGTGCGCGACGACCGTCTGGAGGTGCGCGTGACCAACGACCTGTGCCGCTGTGACCCTGCGCCCCGGGTGACCAAGACGCTTTGGGTGACCTACTCGCTGGGCGGCCGCCAGCAGCAGGCCAGCGTGCGCGAGGGCGACGATCTCGTCCTTCCCTGACGCAGCACGGCCGGTGCCCTTGCATTGGCCGGGCGATCTTCTGTGATGAACCGATCAGGCAGGGCTGCTCACCGCGGTGAGCAGCCCTTTTTTTGCGCTACAGGTCCGTGCGCAGCTTCCAGATCTCGGGGAACAGCACCACGTCCAGCATCTTGCGCAAGTAACTCACCCCGCCCGTGCCACCCGTGCCGCGCTTGAAGCCGATCACGCGCTCCACCGTGGTCACGTGGCGGAATCGCCAGAGGCGGAAGGCGTCTTCCAGGTCGGTCAGCTCCTCGCCCAGCTGGTACAGGTCCCAGTGCTTCTCGGGGTTGCGGTACACGGTGAGCCAGGCCTGCTCCACCGCGTCGTTTTCCACATAGGGCTCTCTCCAGTCGCGCTCGGTGTGGCTGGCCGGCATGGGCAGGCCACGTCGGGCCAGCAGGCGCAGGGCCTCGTCGTACAGCGAAGGGGCCTCGTACGCCGCCTGCACCAGCGCCAGCAGGTCGGCGCGGTGCTCGTGGGGCCGGAGCATGGCGCGGTTCTTGTTGCCCATCGAGAACTCGATGCAGCGGTACTGGTAGCTCTGGAAGCCGCTGGACTGGCCCAGGTACGGCCGCATGGCGCTGTACTCGGGCGGTGTCATGGTGGCCAGCACGTCCCAGGCGTGCACCAGCTGCTCCATGATCTTGCTGACCCGTGCCAGCATCTTGAACGCGGGCGGCAGCTCGTCGCGCGCAATGTGGCCAATGGCCGCACGCAGCTCGTGCAGCATGAGCTTCATCCACAGCTCGCTGGTCTGGTGCTGCACGATGAACAGCATCTCGTCGTGCGCGGGCGAGAGCGGCTTTTGCGCGGTGAGGATGGCGTCGAGCTGCAGGTAGTCGCCGTAGCTCATCGACTTGCTGAAGTCGAGCTGGGCGCGCTCTTCGCGCACGATGGATTCGGGCAGGGCGGCGGCCGGCGTGTCGCTGGCGGGGACGGTGGTTTGGGAAAAGGGGCACATGGTGGGTCTCCTGCGTTCGCGCCGTTTCACACGGAGCGCTCGATCAATCAGAGCCGTTCGGGCTGAGCCTGTCGAAGCCTTGCGCGGCACTTCGACAAGCTCAGTGTGAACGGGTTGAGGTGTTTTTGGATGCCGACAGGCCTCAGGTCACCGCGTGCGTCTGGTTGAACTCGGGCTTTTGCCAATCGCCGCTTTCCAGCACTTGGCGCAGATGCTCCACCGCGTTCCATACGTCTTCGAAACCGATGTACAGCGGCGTGAAGCCAAAACGCAGGATGTCCTTGTGTGGGCCCTTTCCACCGTCACCTTTTCGGAAGTCGCCGATCACACCGCGCGCAATCAGCGCCTGCACGATGGCGTAGGCGCCGCTGCCCTGGCCATTGACGCCCGCGCCTTCGTCGCGCGTCAGGCACACCTGCGAGCCGCGCTGTGCATGCGCACGCGGCGTGGCCAGGCCCAGGCCGTGGCCTGCGCAGCGTTCCTCCACCAGCTGGATGAACAGGTCGGTGAGCGCCAGGGATTTGGTGCGCAGTGCCGCCATGCCGCCCAGTGCATCGGCTGCCGTGAACACATCCAGCCCGCACTGAAGCGCCGACAGGCTGATGATGGGCTGCGTTCCACACAGGTAGCGTGTGATGCCCGGGGCGGGTTGGTAATCTGGCGTAAAGGCAAAAGGTGCGGCATGGCCCCACCAGCCCGAAAGTGGTTGCCAGAAGCGGTCAGCATGGCGCGGGTGCACCCACACAAAGGCCGGTGCGCCGGGGCCACCGTTCAAATACTTGTAGCCGCAGCCAATCGAGAAATCAGCGCCCGCGCCGTTCAAGTCCACCGGCACCGCGCCTGCGCTGTGCGCCAGGTCCCACACGCACAAAATGCCCTGCGCGTGCGCGGCGGCGGTGATGGCGGCCATGTCGTGCATGGCGCCGGTGCGGTAGTTCACGTGGGTGAGCATCAGCACGGCCACGTCGGAGGTCAGCGCTGTGGTGATCTCATCGGGCTCTACCAGCACCAGCTCCAGCCCGCGTTCCTTGCACAGGCCTTCGGCAATATAGAGGTCGGTAGGGAAGTTGCTGCGCTCGCTCACGATGCGCTTGCGGGCGGGGCTGTCTTCGCGCGCAATGTTCAGCGCCGCGCTCAGCACCTTGTAGAGGTTGATGGAGGTGCTGTCTGTGCACACCACCTCATGGGGGGCCGCGCCGATCAGCGGGGCCAGCTGGTTGCCCAGGCGCTGGGGCAGGTCGAACCAGCTGGCGGTGTTCCACGACTTGATGAGGTCCGTGCCCCATTCGCGCGCCACCACGTCGGCCACACGGGCGGCGGCAGCCTTCGGCAACACGCCCAGCGAATTGCCGTCCAGGTAAATCACGCCCGCAGGCAGGCTGAAGTGCTCGCGCAGCGGGGCGAGCGGGTCTTGCGCATCCAGGGTGCGGCAGTCTTCAAGGGTTATCGTCATATTGGTTGGGTTGATTGCTTCTGTTTTGATAGCGGTTGGCGCTTATGGGATAAGCGCTAGAGGCCAAAAAGTCTTGAAATGGCCGTAGTCAGAGCGCTCGCAGCACGGCGCGCACGGGCGATGCGTCGGCGGTGGTCAGCTTGAGCGGCAGCGCGATCAGTTCGTAGTCGCCCTCGGGCACGGCGTCGAGCACCAGGTTCTCCAGCACGCGCAGGCCCCGCCTGCGGATGACCTGGTGGCTGTCCAGTGTCTTGCTGTCGGCCGGGTCGATGCTGGCGGTGTCGATGCCCACCAGCAGCACGCCGTGGTCGGCAAGGCGCTCGATGGTGTCGGGGGCAAAGGCGGTGAGCTGGCCGTCCCAGTGCTCGGGGGCTGTGGCGTAGGTGCGCACCAGCACGCGCGGGGGCAGGGCGCTGTTCAAAGCATGGGCGATGTGCCGCCACTCGATCAGCGGGCCGCAGCCGATGGCGTGGATCACGCGGCAGGGCCCTAGGAATGCGTCCAGCGATACATCGCCAATGGTGGCGCCGCTTTCGTCATAGTGCAGCGGCGCGTCGGCATGCGCGCCCACATGCGGCGACAGGGTGATCGCGCTCACGTTCACCGGACAGCCGGGGCCGATGGTGGCGCACCACTGCTGGCTGTAGGCCGTGTCGCCGGGGAACACGGGGCTGCCCGCGTGCACGGGCGGCGAGATGTCCCAGAGCCGGTGGGCGGTGGAGGGGGAAGGCGTTGGCATGGGACAAAGTTTGCATGTCCCGTAAAACCCGTGGTGTCGGTTATTTCCAACAGCCCGGCGGTTTTTGTTGAGGCCTCAACAATCGGCGCCGTACACGGACCCGGCCGCCAGCGCGTTCAGCGCGTGGGTGAGGTTGATGCGGGCCTGGGCTTCGTGGCGCTCTTGAAAAAACTCTGTGCCGTAGATGCGCGGCCGCGCCAGAAACCCCTGCAGCACCGCACTGCGCCCCGCCACGTAACGCGGCCAGCGCACAAAGAAGTATTCGCGGCGGACGTTGCGCTCGAACTGGCGGTACACCGCATCGCTCTGGCCGAGGATGGCCAGGTCGATATCGACCACCCATTGCGCATCGCCTGTGAGCGGGCCGGGGGAGTGGCGGGTGTCCAGAATGTGCTGGTGCACGGTTTGCGCCAGCGTGGCGGGTAGACCCTGGCCCAGGATGAAGCGGCTTGCCCAGTCGGCGCTGCGCTCTTCGTTGTGTTTGCTCCACGGCCAGTAAATGGCATCGTGATACCACAGGGCCAGCGCAACAGCGTGGGGGTTGTCGAGTGTGGCGGGTTGCTGATCCTGCACCACGTGCCAATGCCGCAGGCAGGCCCAGAGGTGGGTGGTATCGTGGTAGGCGCGCGGCCAGCGTGCCCAGCTGAGCACAAGCCGTCGCCCCTCTTTACGCCACGCCGGTGTATCCCGGCCGAGTGCTTGGCCCAGCAATGCCCAGTGTGCCAACAGTTCAGCGCTGTGGGCGGGCTGGCGACGCCAAGGCATGGAGAGCCAAAAAATCAGGCTATGCGGCCGAGCAGAAGGTACTCCATGAGTGCCTTCTGCACGTGCATCCTGTTTTCTGCCTCATCCCACACCACGGACTGCGGTCCATCGATCACATCCGCCTCGACTTCCTCGCCCCGGTGCGCGGGAAGGCAGTGCATGAACAGCGCATCAGGCTTGGCGGCGGCCATCATCTCGGCATCCACGCACCAGTCGGCAAACGCCTTCTTGCGCTCTTCGTTCTCGGCCTCGTAGCCCATGCTGGTCCAGACGTCGGTGGTGACCAGGTCGGCGCCCTGGCAGGCTTCGAGCGGGTTGCTAAAAAATTGATAGCTACTGGCGCTTGTCCCACCAGCGCCAACGGCCAATTTCTCATCAATTTCATAACCACGGGGGGTGCTCACATGCACCTTGAACCCTAGCAATGCAGCGGCCTGCAGCCAGGTGTTGGCCATGTTGTTGCCGTCGCCCACCCACGCCACCGTCTTGCCCTTTATGGAGCCACGGTGCTCGATGAAGGTGAAGATGTCGGCCAGGATCTGGCAGGGGTGGAATTCGTTGGTCAGGCCGTTGATGACGGGCACGCGCGAATGCTGCGCAAAACGCTCGATCTTGGTCTGCTCGAAGGTGCGGATCATCACCAGGTCCACCATGCGGCTGATGACCTTGGCGCTGTCCTCGATGGGCTCGGCGCGGCCCAGCTGGCTGTCACCGGTGGTCAGGTGCACCACGCTGCCACCGAGCTGGTACATGCCGGCCTCAAAGCTGACGCGCGTGCGTGTGCTGGCTTTTTCGAAAATCATGGCCAGGGTGCGGTCCACCAGCGGGTGGTGCTTTTCGTAGGCCTTGAACTTCTTCTTGATGAGCGCGGCGCGCTCGAACAGGTAGGTGTATTCGTCAGCGTTGAGGTCGTTGAACTGCAGGTAGTGTTTCATGGGCGTGTGTCTCGGTGCCGGCCGGTTACTCGGCCAGGATGGCTTTGACCAGCGGGGTCAGCTTGGCCACGATCTCGTCGGCCTCGGCGGTGGTCAGGATCAGCGGGGGAACCAGGCGGATCACGGTGTCGGCCGTGACCGACAGCAGCAGGCCTGCCTCGGCCGCACGGCCAATCAGCGCGCCACAGGGTTTGTTCAGTTCGATGCCCAGCATCAGGCCCTGGCCGCGAATCTCCTTCACGCCGGGCAGGCTGCCCAGCTCGCGCTGCAGCGCTGCCCGCAGGTGGTCGCCCACCTGGGCGGCGTTTTGCAGCAGGCCGTCTTCTTCCATGATGCGGATGGTTTCCACACCGGATCGCATGGCCAGCGGGTTGCCGCCAAAGGTGGTGCCGTGGTTGCCCGGCTGCAGCACGTTGGCCGCCTTGGGGCCCGCCACCACTGCGCCAATCGGCACGCCCGAGCCCAGGCCTTTGGCCAGGGGCATGACGTCGGGCACGATGCCGGCCCACTGGTGGGCAAACCACTTGCCGGTGCGGCCCACGCCGCACTGCACTTCGTCGATCATCATCAGCCAGTCGCGCTCGTCGCACAGCTTGCGCAGCTGCTGCAGGTATTCCGCACGCATCGGGTTGATGCCGCCTTCGCCCTGGATGGTTTCAAAGAACACGGCCACCACGTTGGGGTTGCCTTCGGTGGCTTTTTTGATGGCGTCGATATCATTCATCGGCACGCGAATGAAGCCTTCGACCAAGGGGCCGAAGCCGCTGTGGATCTTGGGGTTGCCCGTGGCGGACATGGTGGCAATCGAGCGGCCGTGGAAGGCGCGTTCGTACACCACGATCTCCGGCTTGGCGATGCCCTTGTCCACGCCAAACTTGCGTGCGATCTTGAGCGCAGCCTCGTTGGCCTCCAGGCCCGAGTTGCAGAAGAACACGTTGGTCATGCCCGACAGCTGCACCAGCTTGGCGGCCAGTTGCTCTTGCAGGGGCACGTGGTAGTAGTTGGAGGTGTGGATGAGCTTGGTGATCTGGTCCTGCAGTGCAGGCACCAGCTTGGCGTGGTTGTGCCCCAGCGTGTTCACGGCGATGCCACCCAGGCCGTCCAGGTATTCCTTGCCGTTCACATCCCACACGCGGCAGCCTTGCCCACGGGCCAGCGCAATGGGTACGCGACCATAGGTGTTCATCACGTGGGGCGAAGCTGCCGGGATGGAAGCGGTCATTCGGAAATCTCCAGACGGTACGGTGGCAAAAAAGCGAAGCACGATTCTAGGGGGCGCAAGGGAAGGGGCTGTTGACGATTGCGCATCACTGCAATGCGGGCGCTAATCCCATCGCGCGGTGGTTGTGCAGCCCGCTGAAGGGATTAGGGAGCCAGCTCTTATATAAGAGTTAGAATGTTGCGCTGCGGTGCAGCATGCAGCGATCCTGTGTCTGGCGCTTTGAGAACGTGGCTGCACGTTCTTGTTACCACTCCAATCCCCGATGGTTTCCCCCACCTCCAAAGAAGTCTTCATCCAGGGCATCACCCACGACGGGAAAACCTTTCGCCCCAGCGACTGGGCCGAGCGGCTGGCCGGGGTGATGAGCAGCTTCCGGCCGGGCGGGGCAAGGCCTGGCAGCCATCTGAGCTATTCGCCCTGGTGCATTCCCACCACGCTCAATGGGGTCAAGTGTGTGGTGGTGAACCGCGATCTGCGCGACCACGAGCCCATGGCCTGGGATTTTGTGTTGAACTTTGCCCGGGACAACAACCTGCAGGTGGCCGAGGCCTGCCTGCTGCCGGACACCCCCCCGCTTCCAAAGCCCTGATACCGCGCCGCAGCAGGCTTGGGGCCTGCGTTGCCGGGGGCTACAGGCCGCGCTGCTCAGTAGCGCACGATGAGCGCTACCACCGACAAGAACGCGGCCACCGGCGGCTCAACGCCGGGCAGTTCGATCAGCAATTCGCGTTTGAAGGTGATGGCCGAAGGCTCGCGGATGCAGCCCAGGGGCATTCGCGTGACGCTTTCAGTGACCGGGAAGTTCCTTTTGATCCAGCCCGAGGAGGTACCGACCTCGGCCTGCATGGGCTGCGTCATCAGGATGCGCGGCAACCGTTGCCCCGCGCTTTTGCCCAACACATCCACCTGCGCGTGGACTGTCTCGTCGGCTGTTTCGAGTGTGTAGCGGATGTTGCTGAGGTGCCCGCGGCTCAGATACAGGTGCCGCACCCTCCAGGCGCTGCCGTTCAGGTGCATCTGAATGTCGCCTTTGGCAGCATCTTCGGCGCTGTAGACGCGCAATCGGGCATTTTTGGCCTGCGAAAACCACGCGTAGCTGAACCCACCCCGCACCTGGCTGCGGGCGTCATCCAGAAACTCGCAGGTGAAGCCGTCCAGTGCGGACTTCTGACGCAGGATCATGGGCAGGGGGTCGGAAGTGATGCACCCGCAATGTAGCGTGGGCGCTGTGATGGACCGCTGAAACGAAAAAACCGCCCGAAGGCGGTCTTGTCGTTCTTTTTTTGCTGGCAGCGCACCCGTTACAAACGGCGAACGGCACATGCCGTTCGGGCTGTTTGCCTGCCGGAGCAGGCGGAGAGGTGGGTCAGGCGGCTGCCAGAGCCAGGGCTTTCACCTTGGCAGACAGACGGCTCTTGTCACGAGCTGCCTTGTTCTTGTGGAAGATGCCCTTGTCAGCCACGGTGTCCACCACGGCTTGCATCTTGGCGAACAGTTCGGTCGCCTTGGTCTTGTCGCCAGCCAGAACCGCCTTTTCGACGTTCTTGACAGCGGTACGGTATTTGGAGCGCAGCGAGGTGTTCGCAGCGTTGAGCTTGATGTCCTGACGGACGCGCTTGCGGCCCGACGCCAGGCGCGGGTTCTTCTTCTTGGGTTTAGCGGATGCCATTGTTGAGTTCCTTGAGGTCTGTGGATGATGCCAGCAAAGCCAGCGATTATAGCCCAGCGGGTTTCCGCATCCAATCCCAACCCCCGAAACTGGCGCAGCCCCATCGCCAGCGCACCCGTGGAACTGGCTCTGCCAGGCCACCGGGTGCGTCCCCCTCTGGGGGAAGACGCGAAGCGGCTCAGGGGGAATACACTCCCGGCGGTGTCTCTGTCCAAAGCCGCCTCTACCGTTTCCCTGCTGACCCTGGCCTCCCGCGTGACGGGCCTGGTGCGCGACCTCTTGATGGCCACCCTGTTCGGGGCCAATGCCCTGACGGATGCTTTCAACGTCGCCTTTCGCATCCCCAACCTGTTTCGCCGTCTGTTTGCCGAAGGGGCCTTCAGCCAGGCCTTTGTGCCAGTGCTGGCCACCACCAAGGCGCAGCAGGGTGACGAGGCCACGCGCCAGCTCATCGCGGCCGTGGCCACCGTACTGGCCTGGGTGCTGTTGCTGACCTGCATCCTTGGTGTGCTGGGCGCCCCCGTGCTGGTCTGGGCACTGGCCAGCGGCCTGCGCCACAGTGGCGAGGCCTATGACGCTGCCGTGCTCATGACGCGCTTCATGTTCCCCTACATCGGATTCATGTCCATGGTCGCGCTGTCGGCGGGCATTCTCAATACCTGGAAGCACTTTGCCGTACCGGCTGCCTCGCCGGTGCTGCTTAATCTCTGCATGATCGCCGCCGCCTGGCTGGGGGCACCGCAGCTCCAGGCGCGGGGGATCGAGCCCATTTTTGCCATGGCGGGGGGCGTGATGCTGGGCGGCGTGCTGCAGCTGGCCGTGCAGGTGCCTGCGCTGGCGCGGCTGGGGCTGGTGCCGCGCATCGGCATGACCTGGGGCGCCATCCGTGCCGCCTGGGCAGAGCCCGGCGTGCGGCGCGTGCTGATGCTCATGGGCCCGATCCTGCTGGGGGTGGGGGTGGCGCAGATCTCGCTGATGATCAACACACAGATTGCGTCTTACCTCACGCCCGGCAGCGTGACCTGGCTTTTTTATGCCGACCGGCTCATGGAGTTCCCGACCGCGCTTCTGGGTGTGGCCCTGGGCGTGGTGCTGACCCCGCAGCTCACGGCCGCCAAGGCCGCGGGTGATGCCGAAAAGTACTCGGCCATGCTCGACTGGGGCCTGCGCATTGTGGTGCTGCTGGCCGTGCCCTGTGCGGTGGCGCTGCTCACGTTTTCCACACCACTGGTGGCCACGCTGTTCCACCACGGCAAGCTGGCAGACAGTGATGTGGGGCAGATTGCCGTGGCGCTGTCGGGCTATGGCGCGGGGCTGCTGGGCATCGTGGCCATCAAGGTGCTGGCGCCGGGTTACTACGCCAGCCAGGATGTACGCACGCCGGTCAAGATCGCCATCGTGGTGCTGGTCATTACCCAGCTGCTCAATATTGCGCTGGTGCCGCTGATTGCCCACGCGGGCCTGGCCCTGTCGATTGGCCTGGGCGCGCTCATCAACGCCCTGTGGCTGCTGGTGGGGCTGCTGCGGCGCGGCAGCTACCAGCCACTGCCGGGCTGGGGCAAGTTCGCCCTGCAGGTGGTGGCAGCCAGTGCGCTGCTGGCGGTGTTGCTGGTGTGGAGCTCCCAGCATTTTGACTGGGTGGGGATGAAGGCACAGTCCCTGCAGCGCGCGGGCTTGCTGGCGGCACTGATGGCTGCGGCAGCCTTGCTGTACTTTGGCGCGCTGTGGGCGGCGGGCCTCCAGCTGCGCAAGATGCTGCGGCGCTGATGGGCCTGGAGCGCCACCGCCTGGCAAAGCCCGCAAAAGCCCCGCTAAACCAGAGTATCTGTGGGTTGACGCCGCCGCAGACCAGACTTACAAACCAGCCATGTCCCTGAGCTATTCCGTGCCCACCTCGCTGGAGTACTTTGCATCGCTGGTGCAAAGCGACGAGCACTTTCCGCTGCTGGAGGCGGCGGCCAGCCTGGCGCAGGACGAATACCCCGAGCTGGACATGCAGCAGCTGCTGGGCGATATGGACCAGCTGCTGGCCCGCATCAAACGCCGCCTGCCCACCGATGCCCCTGCGCTGCAGCGCCTGCGCACGCTCAACCAGTTCTTCTTTGCCGACCTGGGCTTCGCCGGCAACATCAACAACTACTACGACCCCGAAAACAGCTACCTCAACGCCGTGCTGCGCACGCGCCGGGGCATCCCGATTTCGCTCGCCGTGTTGTGGATGGAGCTGGCCCAGGGCCTGGGCCTGCATGCACGGGGAATTGCGTTCCCGGGGCACTTCATGGTCAAGGTGCTGCTGCCCAAGGGCCAGGTGGTGCTCGACCCGATCTCGGGCCAGTCATTGAGCCGCGAAGAGCTGGCCGAGCGCCTGGAGCCCTACAAGCGCCGCAACGGTCTGGTGGATGACTACGACGTGCCACTGGGCCTGTACCTGCAGGCCGCCACGCCGCGCGACATCATTGCGCGCATGCTGCGCAACCTGAAGGAAGTGCACCGCACGCAGCAGGACTGGCAACGCCTGATTGCCGTGCTGGACCGTCTCATCGTGCTGCTGCCCGAAGCCTGGGGCGAGTGGCGCGACCGGGGGCTGGCCCATGCCGAGCGGGGCAATACCCTTGAAGCGATTGCCGATTTGCAGGCCTATTTGGCCCACGCCGAGGATGGGCTCGACATCGACCTGATTGCCGACCGGCTGAGCGCGCTGCGCAACGCCAACGGCTGAACCTCAGAACGGGCTGCTGCCCTCTGGCAGCGCCGCCTGCAATTGCGCCACCTGGCGGCGCAGCTCGGTGTTCTCTGCCGTCAGTTCTGCCACGCGGGCCCGTAGGGCCTGGAGTACATCGGCGTCGGCTTCCGTGCCCGCGCTGGCATCTGCGGCCGCAGCGTTTTCATCGTGTGCTGATTCTTGGCGCGGCTTGCGCTTGTTGAGTTCGCGCACGCGTTTGGCCGCCAGCTTGAGTTCGTCCTTGCCCGCCGCGACGGCCGCCACCTGTTCCTGCGCGGGCAGGGTGGCGACAGCCGCCGCTGCATTGATGGAGATGGTGCCGGATTTCACCGCCGCCACCAGCTCCGGCGCTGCCTGCTTCTGGATCTTTTCAATCAGCACCACCTGGCTGCTGCTCAGGCGTGCGGCCCGGGCAATGGCCTCGCGGCTGTGCAGGGGCTCGGGTGCGGGCAGGGCGGCCGCTGCCTCGGGCGTTTCAGATTTTGCGGCGGCCGGTTCAGTTTGCGCGGGCGCGGCCGCGCGGGCCTTGCGGTCGGCCATGATTTCGCGTTTGCGCAGCGCCAGCACCCCGCGTTGAAAATCCGACACACTGCGCCGCCCCAGGTGCTGGTCGATCATCCACAGGTGCACGTCCTCCAGGGACTGAAAGCGCGGGTTCTGCACCGTCTGGAAGGGCAGGCCGTGTTTTTGGCAAATGCCATACCGGTTGTGCCCGTCCACCAGCACGTCGCCCCAAAGCACCAGCGCATCGCGGCAGCCCTCGGACAGGATGCTGCGTTCCAGCGCTTCGTGCTCGTCTGCGGTCAGGGGTTCGATATAGGCTTTGAGTTCTTCGTTGACGACGATGTTCATGGCGCAAGCAAGGCAATTGCGGGGCGGGCAAGGGGCGCGATTGTAGAGGGCGTTTACAGCGCGGCGCGCCAGGGCGCAGGCAAAAGGCCGTTTGCCCGTGACGGCGGCAGGACGAGCATGCGCGGGTGTCATGGGCATGTCACCGCACCGCGCAACCATGGCGGAGTTTCCGTCTTCCGGTCCCTCGGACTGCACCATGTTTTACAGCACCACCCTCGATACCCAGGACCTGATGCAGCGCATCGCCAACGACCTCATTGACAGCTACGACGAAGAGCTGGAGCTGGAGATCGAAGACCGCGAGGTCGATGACATCGGCGCACCCACACCCGGCGACAGGCTGGCGCGCCAGCAATACTTCAAGGACCTGTTTCGCCTGCAGGGCGAGCTCGTGAAGCTGCAGGACTGGGTGCAGCACAGCCGCCAGAAGGTGGTGATCCTGTTCGAGGGGCGCGACGCGGCGGGCAAGGGCGGCGTCATCAAGCGCATCACGCAGCGCCTGAACCCGCGCGTGGCCCGTGTGGCCGCGCTGCCCGCGCCCAACGACCGCGAGCGCACGCAGTGGTACTTCCAGCGCTATGTGGCGCACCTGCCTGCAGCCGGCGAGATGGTGCTGTTTGACCGCAGCTGGTACAACCGCGCGGGCGTCGAACGGGTGATGGGTTTTTGCACCGACGACGAGTACGAAGAGTTCTTTCGCACCGTGCCCGAGTTTGAAAAGATGCTGGTGCGCTCGGGCATCACGCTGGTCAAATACTGGTTTTCCATCACTGATGAGGAGCAGCACCTGCGCTTTCTGGGCCGCATCCACGACCCGCTCAAGCAGTGGAAACTGAGCCCCATGGACCTGGAAAGCCGCGTGCGCTGGGAGGCCTACACCAAGGCCAAAGAGACGATGCTGGAGCGCACCCACATCCCCGAAGCCCCCTGGTGGGTGGTGCAGGCGGTGGACAAGAAAAAGGCGCGCCTGAACTGCATTGCGCACCTGTTGTCGCAGCTGCCCTACCAGGAGGTGCCGCACCTGCCCGTGGTGCTGCCCGACCGCGTGCGCAACCCCGAATACCTGCGCCAGCCCGTGCCTGCCAGCATGTACGTGCCGGAGATTTATTGAGACCTGCACTGCACCGCGGGCTGGGGCGGTTCAGGTGTCTTTCAGCAGGGTGATGGTGGCGATCACGTCCCGCACCTTGAAGGGCTTGATCAGCACGCGCCGCACCTGCAGCGCTTTCATCTTGATGGCGGTGGACGCATCGACCTGAGCGGTGATCACCGCCACGGGCACGCTGGCGCTGATGGCCAGCGCATCGTTGCGCACCTGCTCCAGCAGGGCAATCGCCTCCTGCTGCTGCTCGTCGATGGAGACGATCACTGCTGCAAAATCCTGGTGCGCCAGCCGTTGCTGGGCCATTCGCACACTGTTGACCTGCCGCACTGCAGGCAGGTTCAGCTGGCGGGCCGTGGCCACGATGATGCTGCCGGTCAGCGAGCTGGGCTCGACCAGCAGGATGTCCTGATTGCGGCGCTCGCTCATGGGGTCGCGGTTCCCGGCTCGCGGCGCACCAGCTCTTCCACCGCCAGATCGCGCAGCGAGCCGAGGATGGCCAGGTCGATCTCGTCCAGCGTGCGGGGTTTGCTGTCCAGCAGGCACAGCGTGCCCACGTTGTGTCCATCGGGCAGCCTGAGCGGCGCCCCGGCATAGAACCGGATGAATGGCTCCCCCGTCACCAGCGGGTTGCCTGTGAAGCGCTCGTCCTGGTGCGCATCGGGCACCACCATGATGTCGTCCTGCAGGATGGCGTGGCCGCAGAACGAGATGCTTCGCGGGGTCTCGCACGGGCCCATGCCCACCCGTGACTTGAACCACTGTCGGTCGTCGTCGATCAGCGAGAGCAGTGCCGTGGGCACGTCGAACTCCTGCGCGGCAAATGCCGTCAGGCGGTCAAACCGCTCTTCGGGCGGCGTGTCCAGGATCAGCAACTGGCGCAGTGCCTGCAGGCGGTCCGGCTCGTCGGCGGGGCGGGGTGGTTCTTGCATGGTGGCGACCCGGATGGGTGGTGCGGCAAACGGGCCGATTATCGGCCGGCGTGGCGTGGCGTGGCGTGGCGTGGCGCGGCGCGGTGGGCGGGCGCGGCACGGCGTGCACTTCCCTCCTCAACGGCTGCGCGTGCTGCCCTGCGACGGCGTGCCGCCACGTCCGAACTGGTGCCACGCACGGCGCAGCTGGGTGTCCGAGCTGAAGCCTGCCATGAGCGCGGCCTGCGTCACGTTCTGCCCCGCCTGCAGCGCGGCCTCGGCCGTGGCCAGCCGGATGCGGCGCAGGTAGGCCAGCGGGGCGATGCCCGCATGTTCCAGAAACAGCCGCGTGAGGTGCCGGGGCGAGGTGTGGGCCACGGCCGCCATGGCGGGCACGTTCCACTCAGCCTGGGGCTGGCGGCCCACGGCGTCCTGCACTCGGTGCAGCGCAGCGTGCAGGTGGTTGCGGTGGTGCAGAAAGGGTGACAGCTCGGGGTCGTTGGGGCCGCGGCGCAGGGCCACCACCATGGTTTGTGCCACCTGCGCGGCCACCACGGGGCCGCAGATGTCGGAAATGCGGTGCAGCAGCAAATCGATGCCGGTGGTCACACCCGCGCTGCTGTGCACCGGTCCGTCGGCCACAAACACGCGGTTGGCGGTTACGTCGCAGCGCGGGTCCACCGCGGCCAGTTCTTCCAGGTGGTGGTGGTGGGTGGTGGCGCGGCGCCCGGTCAACAGGCCTGCGTGGGCGGCCACGATGGCGCCTGCGCACACGGTCACCAGCTCGAGCTGGCCGGTGGCCAGGCACAAGCCGCGCAGCCAGTGCAGCAACGCGCGGGCATCGGTGTGGTCAACGTCAATGCGCTCGCCGGGCAGGCCCACCAGCACCACCCATGACGGGGTCGGCAGGGCTTGCAGGGCTTCAGGCAGCGGCGCCAGCCCGGTCAGCATCACGCCCACCGAGGTCACCGATTGTGGCGTGGGGCTGACAAAGTGCAGCACAAAGCGATCGGGCTGCCCCAGCGCGCGCAGGCTCTGGTTGGCAATGCGCAGCGCCTCGGCCGGGCCCGCCCAGTCCAGCAGCAGGCTGTGCGGCAGCAGGGCGAAGTAGACGTGGATAGGACGGGCGCCGTGCCCCGCGGTGGTGTTGTCCACGGCCTGGCTCATCGCAACCCGGGCGGCACAGCCTGCAGGGCGGCAGCCAGCGCCGCGTGCGCAACAGGGTCTGCCGGGCGGTGGCGCACCGCGGCGCTGGCGGGGTGGTTGCCCAGGTGGTTGCCGTTGCGCCAGTTGTGCGCGGGGCGGATGGGGCGGGGCGCAAAACCGCCGCCGCAGTTGGGGCACACGTTGCCCAGCACGGTATCTGCGCAAGTGGCGCAAAAGGTGCATTCAAAGCTGCAGATGCGGGCCTGCAGTGACGTCGGGGGCATGGCAGTGTTGCAGTGCTCACAGGTGGGGCGCAGTTCCAGCATGGGCAAAACTCCGGCGGGTCAGGCGGCCTGCGCCAGCAGATGCTCGGGCACCAGCCGGGCCAGCGCCTGCTGTGCGGTGGTGACGGTGGCAAACCGGCCGTGGAGCACTGTGACGGTGCGGGTCTTGATGTTCTGCGCGCTCAGTATTTCGCCATCGGGCTGCACCATGTCCCAGGTCAGGGTGGCATCCAGGGCGTAGTCCACCTGCCAGCCCAGGTCGCTGGCATGGCGCGTGGTGGTCTCGCAGCATTGCTCGGTGCGGATGCCGCTGATGATGAGGCGATGGATGCCGTTTTGCGTGAGCCACACATCCAGGCCGGTGCCCACCAGTGCGCTGTGGCGCGACTTGGTGAAGGTGGCGGTGGCTTCGAACGGCGCGAGGCCCTGCAGTGGCCGCACATGGCCCGACACCTGCGCGAAGGCGTTCTCGGGCAATTCGGGGCCGTCGCTGTGCAGCACGCGCACCACGGGCACGCCCCGGGCCGCGCAGCCCTGGATCAGTGCGTTCTGGGCGCGCAGGTAGGCGGGCAGGTCGGTGTCGGTGAAGTACGGGCGGTGGCGAAACGACTCTTGTGCGTCAATCACTATCAGACAGGTGTTCATGGCAGGCTCTCTAGGTGGTGGGGAGAATGGCGCCAATGATGCCGGGGCGACGTGCCGGTGTCCGCACCCCTGCAGACAGGAATCGATCATTTTCTGCCATGAATCCTGGCGGTATGCCGGATGTGCGCGGGTTTGCCTTTGCCGCTGGCGGAAGTGACAGAAATTGAAGCCAAATTGGCCACTGGCGCTTACTCAGCAAGCGCAAGCAGCTATCAATTTAATAGTTTTGACGATGGGGGCCATAAGCTGCTATGGTGGCTAGGGTTTTCCCTATATTCCTGTTGCCACTCGTCCAGCATTCCTTTCGCCCATGCCCCGCCGTTCCCGTCTGTTCTCTTTGTCGTCGCTGACCCGGGCGTACCAGCGCAACCTCAAGGCGTTCGCGCGCGCAACGCGGCCGGTGCGGGCCAAGGCGCCGGCCAAGCTGCGGGGGGCGGCGGCCAAAGCGGTCAAGGTGCCTGCGGTGGCGCGCGCTGCCCGGCCTGCGGGCAGGCCCCCACCCGTCAGCGGTGAATGGCTGGCGGGCCTGGCGCGCGGGCCCGCGGGGGCGCGGCGCTACCAGCTGTATATCCCGCCGGGCCTGGCGCTCAAGGCACGCGAGAAGCTGCCGCTTCTGGTCATGCTGCACGGCTGCGGTCAGACGGGGCGCGACCTGGCCGCGGTGTCGCGCATGAACCGGCTGGCGGCGCGCCAGCGGTTTCTGGTGCTCTACCCCGAGCAGGAGCGCATGGCCAACGCCCACGGCTGCTGGAACTGGTTCGAGCGGCGCAACGGCAAGGCCCAGGCTGAAGCCGCCACGCTGCTTGCCGCCATTGACCGGGTGGCCGCCACACACCCCGTGGATCTGGCGCGCGTGGCCGTGGCGGGCCTGTCGGCCGGTGCCAGCATGGCCGTGCTCATGGCGGCGCGGTACCCCGACCGCTTCTGCGCCGTGGCCATGCATTCGGGGGTGGCTCCCGGCACGGCCGAATCGGCGGCCTCCGCCATGGCCGCCATGCATGGGCGGCGCGAGGCGCACCTGCCGGACGTCGTGCCGTCAGAGGCTGCGCCCGCCGCGCTGCCCCCCCTGCTGGTGCTGCATGGGGACGCGGATGGGGTGGTGTCCGTGCGCAACGCTGCCGCCGCCGCCCTGCTGTGGGCGGACGCCCTGGGTGCGCGTGCAGGCGCCATTCGCACCTTGCAGCGCGGGCAGCGCCACGCCATGCGGGTGACCGAGTTCAAGAAAAGCGGCCGCACCGTGGTGGCCCTGCGCGAGATCGTGGGGCTGGCCCATGCCTGGAGCGGCGGCGCGGCGAAGCTGGCTTACAGCGATCCTGCGGGGCCGGACGCGTCGGCCCTGGTGTGGGCGTTCGTGGCGCGGCAGTTTGCAAAATTGTGACACTACTGTCCGGTAAATTTCCTTGATGCATCAGAATAGCTCCGTCTGATGCTGTCCTTGCTCAATCTCATCTCCGGTGAGTGCGTTGGTCACCATCTGTGCCAGGGTGACCTTCTCGAACATGTTGACCTCCGCCAGATGCAGGAAGTTGCGCAATGAAATCCGCGCATGAAACGGCTTGTGGGCGATCAAGGCCATGAGATAGGTACATACCGCAATCCAGATTTGCGAGCGCACCGCGTTCAGTGAGTTGCCGAAGAAGTGTTTGACGTTCAAGTTCTGCTTGAGCCACTTGAAGAACAACTCAACCTGCCAACGCTGCTTGTAGATCGTGGCGATGGTCAGGGCCGATAAGTCCAGGCGATTGCTCAGAAACACCAACTCCAGGCAGCTCACGGCGTCATAAAAGCGTACCCGACGCAAAGGCTGTGGGTAGCCCTTCTTGGAGCGCTCCCCGGTCAGCACAATCGTCTGGTCTGACCAGACTCCTGCCTTGGCGTCGGTGGGGTGCGCTTCAGTGCAATGAAAACTCAAGTTGCCTTTGGCGCGCACCACAAAACTGCATTCCTGCTGCACCAGCAGGTACAGCCGGGCAAAGTCCACATAGCCCCGATCCAGCACTACGATGGAGCCCTTTGGCAGAGCCAAATTGTCCAGCAGGCTCACATCACTGACCTTGCCCGTGGTGATGGTAAGCATGACCGGAATCGCGCCACGCAAGTCGATTACGGTGTGGGCTTTGATGCCTGCTTTAGTAGATCGAAAGTCAGCCCAAGGAAACAGGCTCAGGCACAAATCAATGGTGGTGGAGTCCATGGCATACAACGGCTCCTTAAGGCCCAACCCAATGTCATGGTCTTGGTACAAAGCCAGCGCCATCTCTGTCAGACGATGCCCCAGTGCTTCAAACAATGCCGAGTCGCGTCGCTCGTTGGCATCGGCCAAGGTGGAGCGTGACACCCGCTGGCGCAGGCCCAGGTGATAGAGCTTGCTGCTCTGAGAATTCAAGCACGCGATCAGGTCACGCAAACCCTCTCTGCGGGTGAACTGCGCGTAGGCCATGCAGATGAAGTGACTCCATGCGGTGAAGTCGCGCGTCCATCGGTTGGCTTGGTATTTGTCAACAAGGTGTTCAAAGTGGCTAAACGGCACGACCCCCAGCAGTTGTGCGAAAACCGTGCGCCCAGTGTTCATGGTGTAGACCCCAAAAATGAGGCCACGGTACGCCACGGGCGTGGATCGCGTTTCAAATCGCCGGAATCGAGAATCCTCTGGGAACCCGCGCCCGGCCTATGTCTGAGCTAATTTGCCGGGAGATTTACCGGACAGTAGTGAAATTGTGATTGAAAATGGCCGCCAGCGCTTATCCATCAAGCGCTGGCAGCTATCAAAATTGTAGTTTTTGTCGGTGAAAGGTGTCGCCTGCAGCGATGCGCTGCAACTACACCAGCCGCGCCGCCACCAGCTCTTTTTTCAGGTACGCGTAACACAGCGGCGCCGCCACCAGCCCGGCCGGGCCGAACACGGCTTCGGCCACAAACATCACCGAGAGCAGCTCCCACACGCCCATCTGGGTGCGGCGGCCCACCACCTTGGCGTTGATGACGTATTCGGCCTTGTGGATGAGGATCAGAAACCCCAGGCACGCCACTGCCGCCAGGGGCGACACCGACAGCCCCACGATGGTGATCACCACGTTGCACACCAGGTTGCCCACGATGGGCACCAGCCCTGCAATGAAGGTGAAGGTGATCAGCACCGGCGTGTAAGGCAGCTCCAGGTCCCACAGGGGCAGCACAAACAGAAGGAACAGGCCCGTCAGCAGGGTGTTGAAGGCTGCAATCCAGAACTGCGCGGCAACAATCTGGCGGAACGCCTCGCCAAACAGCGTGATGCGCAACTTCAGCTGCTGGGCCAGCGGCCCGCCGGCCAGCGCGGCGGGGCGCACCGCGGCCAGCGCGCCGATCAGCAGTCCCACGTAGGCAAACAGCACGCCCGCCAGCCACGCGCGTCCGGCCATGGCCAGCGCGCCCGCCTTGGCGCCCAGGTAATTGGCGATGATGCGCTGGATCTCGGCGGCCCCTTCGGGCAGGTGGGTGGCCATGTCCATGGGCAGCTTCAGCCGCAGCTCCAGCACCGTGCGTGCCATGTAATTGAGCAGCTCCTGGTATTGCTGCGGCGCCGTAACGAGATACCCGCGCGAATGCGTCAACCCCGCAGCCAGCAGCGCCAGCGGCAGCAGCATGACCAGGGCCGCCGCGGCGATCTGCGCAACCCGCAGGCCGGATGCGGAGGGCTGGGCCTGGCGCCGCACCCGGCTCAGGCCCTGGGCAAACCAGCGGGTGAGCGCGCGGGTCAGCAGAAAGCCCAGGCACACGCACAGCAGGCCTGGCAACAGGCCGCGCCACATCACCAGCAGCAAGGTGGCGGCCATCAGCAGATAGCTGGCCACCACAATGCCCCGGGTGGGGGGGCGCGGCGGTAGCGTGGCGGGGGCCGGCTCCGGCGTGTGGTGGATGACGACGGGGGGCGAGGGCGGGGTGTGCGCCATGCGCGGAGCGTTCTGAAGGACGGCAGTGCGGTCAGGCCACCACGACGGCAGCCCCGTCACCGCGCGGTGCGATCGTGCCAATTGCGTACACCTGCTCGCCCGCTGCACGCAGTGTGGCGGCCGTGGCTTCGGCGCAGGCCGCGTCCACCACCACCACCATGCCGATGCCGTTGTTGAAGGTGCGGTTCATTTCGATGTCATCAATGCCGGCCGTCTTCTGCAGCCAGGCGAACAGCTCGGTCTGGGGCCAGCTGCCCTTCTTGAGGTGGGCTGCGGTGCCGTCAGGCAGCACGCGGGGGATGTTCTCCAGCAGGCCACCGCCGGTGATGTGGGCCAGGGCCTTGATGGGATGCTGGGCCAGCGCGGCCAGCACGTTCTTCACGTACAGGCGGGTCGGCTCCATGATGGCCTGCTTGAAGGGCCTGCCGTCCAGCGTGGCGGGCACGGTGCCAGCGGCTTCGGCACGGTCAATGCACTTGCGCACCAGGCTGAAGCCGTTGGAGTGCACACCGGACGAGGCCAGGCCCAGCACCACGTCGCCAGGGGCCACGTCCTTGCCGGTCAGGATCTTGCTCTTTTCGACCGCACCCACGGCAAAGCCGGCCAGGTCGTATTCGCCTGCGGGGTACATGCCGGGCATTTCGGCGGTTTCGCCGCCGATCAGCGCACAACCAGAGAGCTCGCAGCCCTTGGCGATGCCGCCGACCACGGCCGCAGCCGTGTCCACGTCGAGCTTGCCGCAGGCAAAGTAGTCCAGGAAGAACAGGGGCTCGGCGCCCTGCACCAGCACGTCATTCACGCTCATGGCCACCAGGTCGATGCCCACGGTGTCGTGCATGTTCCATTCAAACGCCAGCTTGAGCTTGGTGCCCACGCCATCGGTGCCGGAGACCAGCACGGGCTCCTTGTAACGCTTGGGCACTTCAAACAGTGCGCCAAAGCCGCCAATGCCCGCCAGCACACCTTCGCGCATGGTCTTCCTGGCCAGCGGCTTGATGCGTTCGACCAGCGCGTCGCCCGCGTCGATGTCAACGCCGGCGTCTTTGTACGAGATGGGAGTGGAGGGGGCAGAGGAGCTCATGGAGGGGGTGCTTTGGTGCTGGTAGGCCCGCCGGGCGGGCTGGAATCCGGGGATTTTAAGGGGCGCGCTTTGGCGAGCTCTCTCAGCCCTGTGTGACAGGGGGCTTTGGGGTGCGGCCTTGCCGTGCGGATTGCACCAGCACACCGGCCAGCGCCAGTGTGGCAAACAGCATTCCGGCGCCAAACGTGGCGCTGGCGCCCAGCCGGTCCCACAGCAGGCCCGCCAGGCCGCTGGCCACCAGCAGCGCCACGCCGCTGACCAGGTTGAACATGCCAAACGCCGTGCCACGCAGGTCGGAAGGCGCGGTGTCGGCCACCATGGTGGCCAGCAGGCCCTGCGTCATGGCCATGTGCAGGCCCCACAGCGCGATGCCCAGCCAGGCGACTGCGCCCTGGTCGCTGACCGCCAGCAGCGCATCGGCGGCGATCAGCACCACCAGCCCCCAGGCCAGCAGCGTGGTGTGGCGGATGCGGTCAGAGAGCTTGCCCAGCGGGTAGGCGCCCAGCGCAAACACCACGTTCATCAGCACCAGCACCAGGGGCGTCCAGGCCAGCGGCAGGCCACCCTGCTGCACGCGCAGCACCAGAAACGCCTCGCTGAAGCGCGCCAGCGTGAACACGGCGCCCAGGGCCACCACGCTCCAGTAGGCGCAGCCCAGGCGGCGCAGGTTCTCGCGGCGAATGGGATTGGTGCGCACGGCGCTGGCGGCGCGCTCGGGCTCACGCACGCCCACCAGCAGCAAGGCCACGCACAGCACGGCCGGAATCACGGCCACCCAGAACACCGCGCGGAAGTCATTGGCCCACAGCAGCATCAGCCCCATGGCCAGCAGCGGGCCCAGGAAGGCGCCCACGGTGTCCAGCGACTGCCGCAGCCCGAACGCTGCACCGCGCATCTCCGGCGGTGCCAGGTCGGCCACCAGCGCATCGCGCGGCGCGCCGCGGATGCCCTTGCCTACGCGGTCGATGAGGCGCGCCGTGACCACCAGGCCCACGGTGGGAGCGATGGCAAACAGCGGCTTGGACAGCGCCCCCAGCCCGTAGCCCAGCACCGCAAGCGGCTTGCGCCGCCCCCACCAGTCGCTCAGCACGCCCGAGAACACCTTGAGCATCAACGCCGTGGCCTCGGCCGCGCCTTCGATGAGGCCCACCGCGAGCATGCTCACGCCCATCGTGGTGACCAGAAACACCGGCAGCAGGCTGTGGATCATCTCGGACGACACGTCCATCAGCAGGCTGACGAAGCCCAGCGCCCAGATGCTGGCGGGCAGGTGCTTGGAGGGTGAGGCGGGAGAAGTCATGGTGCGGGACGGGCGAGGATGGGCCGGGCGGCGGCCAAAAGAGGTTGGCAGCAGACTAAAATCGCGGCCATTGTCGCCCAGCCCCTGTGAGGGAGCCGGTCGGTGACCACGCGCCGTACGCCACTTTGTCGCCGCGCCTGGCCGCAGTCATCCACGGCCCGGTGCCTTCCCACCCACTTGTGATGCCGCTGCTGACCCTCTTTCTGACCGCCGCTTGCGCACCCACCGCCAGGGCCCGGCCTGTGCTGTGCGGGTGCCGCGCATGACGATGAAGCAACTGGCGCTGGACATCGGCCTGGCCACCGGGCCCACCCTGGAGCGCTTTTTTGCCGGGCCCAACGAGGCCGCGCTGCAACACCTTCGCCTGGCTGCCGGGGCGGGCAGCAGCGAAGCCACGCGGTCCCCGGTGCCCACCTATCTGTGGGGCGAGCCGGGCAGCGGCAAGACCCATTTGCTCCAGGCCGTGCGCCAGGCCCTGCGCGAGCAGGGCTCCAGCGTGGGCTGGCTCGACCCCTCGGTGGCCGAGCCGCCCGATTTTGATGAACGCTGGGCCGCCGTCGTCATGGACGACGTGCACCTGTACAGCACCGCCCAGCAGGCCACCGCCTTCAATTGGTTCGTCAACGCCATCAGCCCTGCCAGCGGCAGCCAGCGCTGGGTGCTGGCGGCGGGCGACCTGCCCCCGGCGGACCTGCCGCTGCGCGACGACTTGCGCAGCCGCCTGGGCTGGGGCCATGTGTTTCAGCTGCAACTGCTGGGCGAGGCCGAGCGCCGCGCCGTGCTGCGCCAGGAGGCCGACGCACGCGGCGTGTTCCTGGGCGACGAAGTGATGGACTACATGCTCAACCGCTTCTCGCGCGACCTGGGCAGCCTGATGCAGTTGCTGGACCAGCTCGACGCGTTTGCGCTGCGCACCCAGCGCGCCATCACGATTCCGCTGCTGAAAACCATGCTCGAGTCGGAATGACGCTGCGCACCTCTTATTGCCCTTTGTGACACTGAATGACTACTGAACCCCGCCGCCTGCGGCTTGCGCTGTTTGACCTGGACCACACGCTGCTGCCGCTCGACTCCGACTACGAGTGGGGCGAATTCACCATCCGCATCGGCTGGAACGACCCCGTGGAGTTCGCTCGCCGCAACGACGAGTTCTACGCCCACTACCAGGCCGGCACACTCGATGTGCACGACTACGTGCGCTTTGCCACCGAGGCTGTGCGCCTGCGCGGCCCCGAGGCCGCGGCGAATGCGCACCAGCAGTTCATGCGCGAGGTCATCACCCCGGCCATCAAGCCGCAGGCGCTCGACCTGATTCGCCAGCACCAGGCGGCGGGCGACGAGGTGTTGATCGTCACCGCCACCAACGAGTTCGTGACCACGCCCATCGCCCAGGCGCTGGGCGTGCCGCAGTTGCTGGCTGTGCAGCTGGCGCGTGACGCCAGCGGCTGGTACACCGGCGAGATTGACGGTATCCCGACCATGCGCGAAGGCAAGGTGCGCCGCATGGAACAATGGCTGGCCGGGCGGCAGCTCAGCTGGGCCGACGTGGACAGCACCTTCTACAGCGACTCCATGAATGACGTGCCCCTGCTGGAGAAGGTGAACCACCCGGTCGCCACCAACCCCGACCCGCGCCTGCGCGCACTGGCCCAGGAGCGCGGCTGGCGCATACTGGACCTGTTTGCAGCGCCCGCCAGCCAGACGGCCTCCTGACCCCTGCGCACGCGCAATCCCCTGACGACTCCCTACCCATGATCAAGAAGTTCCTCGACAAACTGATGGGCAAATCGACGCCCGGCACCGCAGGCGGCAAGCCCCACTTCGGCAAGCGCGAAGAGGTGCCCGCCAGCATGCACGGCATCAACCCCGAGCTGGTGGACCGGCGCGCCGCCGATGTGGTGGCCACACTCAAGCAGGCGGGCTTTGAGGCCTACATCGTGGGCGGCGCCGTGCGCGACCTGCTGCTCGGCCTGCGCCCCAAGGACTTCGACGTGGCCACCAACGCCACGCCCGAGCAGGTCAAGGGGCTGTTTCGCCGCGCCTTCATCATCGGCAAGCGGTTTCGCATCGTGCACGTGGTGCACGGGCGCGGCCGCGAGCACGAGGTGATCGAGGTATCCACCTTCCGCGCCTACCTCGACAATGCCGCCGCCGGCCAGGTGGCGGGCAACGAGAAGACCAGCAAGGCGCAGCTGTCGGGCATGCAGCATGCTGTGGACGCCAGCGGCCGCGTGCTGCGCGACAACGTATGGGGCCCGCAGGACGAAGACGCCACGCGCCGCGACTTCACTGTGAACGCCATGTACTACGACCCGGTGAGCCAGATCGTGGTGGACTACCACAAGGGTTTGCAAGACGCCAAGAAGAAGACACTGCGCATGATTGGCGACCCCGCCACACGCTACCGCGAAGACCCGGTGCGCATCATCCGTGCCGTGCGGTTTGCGGCCAAGCTCAGCCCGCTGGGCTTCAGCATCGACGCCAAGTCGGCGGCGCCGCTGGTGCAGTCGCAGACCCTGCTGGCCGAGGTCCCGCAGAGCCGCATGTTTGACGAAATGCTCAAGCTGCTGCAGACCGGGCATGCCATCGCCACCATCGAGCAGCTGCGCAAGCTGGGCATGTCCAAGGGCATCTATCCGCTGCTCGATGTGGCCGTGGAGCGCGCCGACACCCCGTTTGTCAAAGCCGCCCTGGTGGACACCGACCGCCGCGTCAACGAAGGCAAGCCCGTCGCGCCCAGCTTCCTGCTGGCCTGCGTGCTGTGGGACGACGTGCGCAATGGCTGGCAAGAGCGCCTGAACCAGCGCCAGCACCCGCTGCCCGCGCTGCAGGAGGCCATCGACGAGGTGTTTGACAAGCGCATTGGCGACGTCTCAGGCCGGGGCAAGCTGGCCGCCGACATGCGCGAGATCTGGGTCATGCAGCCGCGTTTTGAAAAGCGCGTGGGCAACACGCCGTTTGGCATGGTGATGCAGCCGCGCTTTCGCGCCGGGTTCGACTTCATGCGCCTGCGCGCCGATGTGGGCGAGGTGGATGAGGCGCTGGCCGAATGGTGGCAGGATTTCCAGACCGCCGACGACGAGCGCCGCGACGACCTGATGGACCAGGCCAAGGAAGAGCAGAAAGCGCGCCAGAAAGCGCAGCCCGTGGTCAAACGCGTGCCCCGCGCCGCGCCTGCCGCCGACCCGCGCGGGTTGCCCCGTGCCGAGAGCAACGGCCCTGCCGAGGGCGACTCGGAGTTTCCCTCCGAAGGCGGCGCCCCCAAGAAACGCCGCCGCCGTCGTCGCAAGCCCGGTGGTGCCGGAGGCACCGAAGGCGGTGCAGGCGCAGCCCCTGCTGCGGCCGGCGAGTGAACCTGCCAGGTCCCGAAAAGCACGGCGAACGGCCCGCGCCGGTCTATGTGGGACTGGGCGCCAACCTGGGCGAGCGTGAAACGGCGTTGCGCACTGCGCTGGCGGCCATCGGACGGTTGCCAGGCACGCGCGTGATGCGGGTGTCGCCCCTTTATGGCAGCGCACCGTTGGATGCCGGCGGGCCGGACTACCTCAACGCCGTGGCCGAGCTGGCTACCACGCTGACCCCCCAGGCCCTGCTGGCTGCGTTGCAAGCCATAGAACTTGGCGCCGGGCGCGAGCGCCCCTACCGCAACGCCCCGCGCACGCTGGACCTGGACATTCTGTGGTTTGGCGGCCAGATCATTGACAGCCCGGCACTCACCGTGCCCCACCCCCGCATGGCCGAGCGTGCGTTTGTGCTGCGCCCGCTTGCCGACCTGGCACCAGAACGCGTGGAGGCCGCGTGGCTGCAGGCGGTGGCGTCGCAGGACATCCAGCGGCTGCAAGGGCCGAGCTGGGCGGATAGGGTGGATCGCGTGGATTGACGGTGATTTGCTCCTGAAAAAGGAGCTGCTAGCGCTTGATGGACAAGCGCTGGAGGCTAAAAACACTTGAAAATCGTTCCCCACGCGCCGGGCTCACCCGCACCGTTTGAAACCGGTGCGGCCCAACGCCAGTCCCCCCGTGCAAGGGCCGCCCCGCCGCACCGGGGGCGTCGCCCTTGGGGGAAGCGGCGCAGCCGCCCAGGGGTCAATCAACCTTCGCACCCGAGGCCTTCACCACCTGCTGGTACTTCGCGCGTTCGGCGGCCATGAAGCTGTCGAACTGCTGCGGCGTGGTGGGCACGGGTTCAGCCAGCAGGGCGCCGAAGCGGGTTTTGGTTTCGGGGGCGTTGAGTGCCGCCACGAACGCCTTGTTCAGCTTTTCAATCACCGGCTTGGGGGTGGCTGCGGGTGCCACCAGGCCCCACCAGGTGTCGATGGAGAAACCCTTGAACGAAGCGGACAGTGGGGGCACGCCCGGCAGCGACGGGGAGGCGTCGAGCGAGGTCACGGCCAGGGCCTTGAGCTTGCCGGCGCGGATGTTGGGCGCAGCGGCGGCCAGGTTGTCGATGTTGAAGTCCACCTCGCCTGCCAGCAGCGCCAGCTGCGCCGGGTTGGCACCCCGGTAGGGGATGTGCAGGGCGTAGATGCCGGCTTTCTGCTTGAACATCTCGCCCGCCAGGTGGCCCGCGCTGCCGTTGCCGCCGCTGCCGTAGTTGAGCTTGGCAGGGTTGGCCTTGGCATAGGCAATGAGGTCGGCCACGGTGTTGATCTTGAGCTGCTCGGCCTTGGCGGCGTTCATCACCAGCACATTGGGTACGCGCACCATCTGCGTGATGCCGGCGAAGTCCTTGCCTGCGTCATAGGGCATCCTGGCGTACAGCCAGGGGTTGACCGCATGCGTGGCCGTGGCGGCGATGCCAATGGTCAGCCCGTCCGGCGCGGCCTTGGCCACGTAGTCGGCGCCGATGTTGCCGCCCGCGCCGCCCTTGTTCTCGATGATCACGGTGCCCAGCGAGTCGCGCACCCGCTCGGCCAGCGCCCGTGCCGTCACGTCGATGGGACCGCCCGGGGCGTAGGGCACAACCAGCCGGATCGGCTGGCCCGAGTCCTGCGCAAAGGCCGCGGTGGACGACAGGGAAAAGGCCGCTGCGGTGGCTGCGGCGCTGGCGAGGGAGAGGAGGTTTCTGCGGTTCATGGACGCCATTGTGCAAAAAATTCGTAAGCAAGCTTACGAAGACCTTGTGAACGGCAGGTGGACCCGTCGTTTCAGGTGTCGCGTGGCATGGGCTGGGACAGGCCCAGGCCTTCCACCAGCAGGCCGAGTTCGTGGGAGCTGCGGATGTCCAGCTTGAGGAAGATGGCCGAGCGGTGCGTGTCCACCGTGCGCGGATCGATGGGGCGGTCCGGGTCGCGCAGGGTCAGGGCGCGGGCGGCCTCCTTGCTGCTCATGCCGGTGGCCAGGAGCCGCGCCACTTCCTGCTGGCGGGGGCTCAGGCTGCTCCACCGCTCGCGCAACAGCTGCTGGCGCTGGCTGCGGTGGGCCTGTACCTGCGAGAGCTCGGCGGCGCGGGCCACGGCAGCCAGCAGGGTTTGTTCGTCGCAGGGCTTTTCGAGCCAGTCCACCGCGCCGTGCTTGACGGCGGTGACTGCCGAGGCGAGCTCGCCGTGCGCCGAGAGGAAAACCGTCTTGACCACGGCGTCGCGCTCGCGCATGGCATCAAACACCTGCAGGCCGCTCATGCCGTCCATGCGCAGGTCCAGCAACACGCAGCCGGGGTGTGCGAGGTCGGCTCCGGCCAGAAACTCGGGGCCGCTGGCAAAGGTGCGAGGGGCGTGCCCGCCGGCCAGCAGCAAGGCGGCCAGGGAGTTGCGCACGCCCTCGTCGTCGTCCACGACATAGACATGGGCGGCGATCGTGGCAACGGGGGTGTTGGTCATGGTGTGGAAGGCAGGTGGGGCAGCCGGATTTCAAAGACCGCGCCGCCGCCCTCGCGGTTGCGTGCGCGCAGCTCGCCGCCCATGCTTTCGACGATGGAGCGGCAGATGTTCAGGCCCAGCCCCAGTCCGTCGGAGCGCGTGGTGAAGAAGGGTTCGAACAGCCGCTCCGCGATCTCCGGCGGCAGGCCGGGGCCGCGGTCGAGCACCTCCAGGCAGGCAAAACGTCCGTCGGAGATGGTGCGCAGGAGCAGTTCCCGGTCTGCGGGCGGCGTGCCGTGGGCCTGCATGGCTTGCAGGGCGTTCAGGCCCAGGTTCAGCACCACCTGTTCGAGCAGCACGCGGTCTGCGTTCACGCGTTGCGGGCCGGGCGCCAGCTCCAGCCGCACCGCCACGCCATGGCGCCGGGCCTCGGCGCGCAGCAGCAGGGCCAGGGACTGGTCCACGGTGGCATTGAGATCACAGGGCTCGCGCGCCTCGGGGTGCTGGCGCACCCAGCGGCGAATGCGCCCGACGATGTCGGCAGCGCGCAGCGCCTGGCTGGACAGCGCGGTGAGGCTGTCGTTCAGCAGATCGGTCTTGCCCTGGGCCGCGAGCGAGCGTGCCGCCGCCGCATAGTTGACCAAGGCCGCCAGCGGCTGGTTCAGCTCATGCGCCAGGGTGGATGCCATCTCGCCCACGGTGATCACGCGCTGCACGCGCTGCAATTGCGCCTCGCGCTGCTGCTGCTGTTCCTCGGCACGTTTCTGCGCGGTAATGTCCACCACCGAACTCATCCAGCCAATGTGCTGGCCGTCGCCGTCGATGAGCCGCGCGGTGTACACCATGGTGTGCACGTCGGATCCGTCGCGGTGGCGCAGCCGCGATTCAAAGCCCTGCGGCGCTGCCTGGCCCGCCAGTGCGGCCTCGCTGTTCTGCCAGTGCCGCTCCAGTTCGTCGGGGTGCCAGTAGGGGTACGGCGGGAGGCGCCCGATCAGCTCGGAGGCCGTGTAGCCCACCATGTCGCACATGGCGGCGTTCACGTAGACGATGCGGCCTTCCAGGTCGCGGGCGCGCATGCCCACCAGCAGCGAGTCCTCCATCGACTGCCGAAACGCCTGCGCCTGCTGCAGCGCGTGGGTGCGTTCGTGCACGCGCTGCTCCAGTTCCGCGCGGGCCTGGCGGTTTTCCTGCAACCGCCGTTCGCGCAATTGCCAGTACAGGGCGCCCAGCACCAGCAGGCCGGATGCCAGGCTTGCCAGCGCCCAGGCCTGCTGGCGGGCCAGCGCCACCACCCTGCTGTCGGCCGTCAGGGTGAGGGTCCAGCCAAGGTCCGGCAGGGGTTCCTCCAACGCCAGGTATTCGCGTGCGTTGCCAGGCATGCGCAGCTCGGAGCCGGGCTGGTCGGGGCGTTGCACCAGCTCCCACGGCACGGCCGCCGGAATCCACTGCGGCCCGTACTGCTCATCGTGCTGCACCTGCCCGACCGCCTGCGGTGTGAGGGGCCTGCTCACGCGGTACAGCCAGGATGCCTCGGAGCCCAGAAAGACAATGCCCCGTTCGTCCGTGACGAACACCGGGTCGCGCAGCTGCGCCCAGGTGTCCACGATGGGCTCCATGCGCACCTTGACGGCCACCACGCCGATCACCTTGCCAGCACTGTCCGTGATGGGGCCGGAGGCGAACAGTCCGGGCGCGCCCGTGGTTTTGCCCACACCGTAAAAGCGCCCGGCCTTGCCTTGCAGCGCGTCCCGGAAATAGGGGCGGTTGCTGTAGTTGTGGCCCAGAAAGCTGCTGGGCGTGTTCCAGTTGCTGGAGGCGAGGGTGAGGCCCTTGTCGTCCATCACATACAGCGTGTCGGAGCCTGCGTGGGCGTTGACGGCCTGGAGGTAGGCGTTGGCGGCTTCGCGCATGTGTGCGGAGTCGGGGTTGCGCAGCAGGTCTTTCACCACGGGCTGCTGCGCGGCGGTGAATGGCAGGTAGCTGTAGCGCGTGGCCACGCCGCGCAGGGCCAGCGCCTGCACCTCGGCAGAGCGGCGCAGGTTGTCCCACTGGTTTTCCATCTCGGCCCGCGTGGCCCATTCGCCCGCACCCAGCACCAGCAGGATGGCCACGCCCAACACGGTAAGCACCGGTCGTGTGCCGCGCAGCTTGGCGCGCGCCCGCGAGAGCAGGGACACAACGGCGGCCGGCGCGGGTACGGGTGCCATCACATCCTTGAGCGGGAGCGGTGGGGTGGGCAAGCCGTCGGGGCTTCAGCCGCCGCGTTTGTCTGCCTCCGAGGTGAACGAATCGGCGTAGAACTCCTCGGGGGGCAGGCCGCGGTGGGCGCTGTAGGCGTCGCGCGCAGAGTCCACCACGATGGGCGCGCCGCAGGCGTACACCTGGTAGCCCGAAAGATCCGCAATGTCGTCCAGCACGGCCTGGTGCACAAAGCCGGTGCGGCCCGTCCAGCCGTCCTCGGGCAATGCATCCGACACCACGGGCACATAGCGAAGGTGGGGCATCTGTGCCGAGCGGGCGACGATCCAGTCGCTGAGATAAAGGTCTGTCGGGCGCCTGCCGCCCCAGTACAGCACGGTGGGGCGGCTTATGCCCTTGAATTGCATGTGCTCGATCAGCGCCTTGATGGGCGCAAAACCGGTGCCTGAAGCCAGCAGCACGATGGGTTTGTCGGAATCTTCGCGCAGGAAAAAGCTGCCGAACGGGCCTTCGACCCGCAGGATTTCTTTTTCCTTCATCGCGCCGAACACATGGTCGGTGAACTTGCCGCCCGGCATGTGGCGGATGTGCAGTTCCACGCCCGGCGCCTCGGCCTGCTTGTGGGGCGCGTTGGCCATCGAATAGGCACGGCGGGCGCCGTCACGCAGGATGAATTCGATGTACTGGCCTGCGTGGTACCGGAAGGTATCGGCGGCCGGCAGTTGCAGGCGCACCTGCATCACGTCGTGCGACTTTTTCTCCAGTGCAGCCACGCGCACCGGCATCTTCTTGATCGGATAGGCGCTCTCATCCGTGACCTGGCGCGATTCCAGCACCACGTCGGTCAGGGGCTGCGCGCAGCACGTCAGCACCAGGCCCGCTGCCTCTTCGTCGGCGGTCAGGGCCTTGGACTGGTGTTCGCCGTGGTGCACGGCGCCGCTGAGTTTTTTGCACTTGCAGGAGCCGCAGGCGCCGTCCTTGCAGCCATAGGGCAGGCCGACGCCGTTGCGGATGGCCGCCGCAAGAATGGCCTCGCCCGCGTTGGCACTGAAGGCGCGGCCGCTGGGCTGCACGGTGATCTGGAAAGCGGTCTCTGCGCTGGTCATCGAATGGGTATCCTTGAGGGCTCTTGTAGTCAACAAACGGCCCTGATTTTGCCTTCAAACCAGAATCCCCTCGGCGCCCTGCCAGCGCGCTTTCGCCGCGAACGCCTTTTGATCGTGGGATGTGGCGACGTTGGCCAGCGCGTTGCGCGCAACCTGAACACCGGCCCCGGTGCAGGGCGGCTGCAGCTGCTGGCCCTCACATCGACCCCCGGACGGGTAGATGCTTTGCGCCGGCTGGGTGTGCGCCCGCTGGTGGGCAACCTCGACGATGCCACCACCTTGCGGCGCCTCGCCGGCCTGGCCACAAGGGTGTTGCACCTGGCACCTCCCCCCGGGGAAGGGGCCGCAGGTGGCCGCTGGTGGCTGGACCCCCGCACCGTGGCACTGGCCCGTGCACTGCGCCAGCGCAGCCTGCCCCAATCGCTGGTCTATGCGTCCACCAGTGGCGTGTACGGCGACTGCCAGGGTGCCCGGGTGCCGGAGACACGGCCCCTGGCGCCCGCCACGCCACGCGCCCAGCGCCGGGTGAATGCCGAGCGCGCCGTGCGTCACCTCGGCCGCGCGGGTGTGCGTGCGAGCCTGCTGCGCATCCCGGGCATCTATGCGCCCGACCGCGAGGGGGGCACGCCCGAGGCCCGCCTGCGCCGTGGCACACCGGTGCTGGTGGCCGAGGACGATGTGTTCACGAACCACATCCATGCAGATGATCTGGCGCGCGCATTGCTGGCCGCGATCTGGAAGGCGCGCCCGCAACGCGCCTACAACATCAGCGATTCGACCCACATGAAGATGGGCGACTACTTTGACCTGGCGGCCGACATGTACGGGCTGCCTCGCCCGCCCCGCGTGCCGCGCAACACGGCGCAAGACCAGTTGCCGCTGATGCTGCTGAGCTTCATGAGCGAGTCCCGCCGGCTGGAGAATCACCGCATGCAGCAGGAACTGGGGGTGCGGTTGCGCTACCCGAGCGTGGCCGAGGGGCTGCGCACCTGATGCGCTTTCCTACCCACCTTGGCCAAGGCTTGCAGGTCAGCAGGGGGCCTGGCCGCCGTTGGAACGGCACACGCCGCCGGGGCCGGGGAACCGTCCCGGGCCGACACGAGGGTAGGTGTTGCCCAGGTTGTCGGTACAGCGGAAATCACCGCACTGGGTGAGCCGCGGCTTGGGCTGCACAGGGCCGGCCTGGGGGAACGGATCGGGAAAAAGCGGCCGATGGCGCGATGGCGGCACCACCACCACACGGGGTTGGGCTGCGCGGTTTTTCTCCACTTCGGCATAGCCCTGCGGACCCAGGCAGTCCAGGTCCATCTGGCGCTGGGCGGCCTCCAGCCGCAGCTCCTGGTCATAGGTAGACCGTGACAGGCCCGCAGCCACCAGATCAAAATTGCGCCGCGAGCGCGCGCATTCTGGCGAGCGCGCGTAGTCTTGCGGTTGGGGTGCGTTGGCGGCGGCCTGCGCGGCGCGTGCCCGGTCGCGTTCGGCATTGCGCCGAGCCTGCGTTTCAGCGGCAAGCGCTTCGGCCTCCAGGCGTTGCTGCTTGCGCTCCAGGGCCTCGGCAGCCAGCTCGCGCTCCTGCTGGAGTTCTTCGGGGCTCTTGCGGGCTTCCACCTCCCGCGCCGCGGTGCCACCGGCGCAGGTTCCATCCGTATAGGTCACCTTGCCGGTCTGGGTATCCGTGCAGCGCAGCACCTGCGCAGCAGCGGGAAGCACCACAAGGCTCAGGCACAGGGCGGCATGGCTGAAAACATGGCCTGGCATATCCCGTCTCCCAGGGTATTAACGGTCGCTCAGTGGCGTCTGGCGGTTGCGCGGGTCATTGTTGCTGCGCCATTGCTCTGGCGCCAGCTGGGTGCGTTCGCGGCGGTCGTTCTCGCGCATCTGCTCGCGGCGAACCCGGTCGCGTTCCGCATCAAGCCGTGCGGCCTCTGCGCGCTCACGGTCGCGATCACGGGCCCGGGCGTTGCGGTCTTGTTCGGCCCGCGCGCGGTCACGTTCACGTTCGCGCTCGCGCCAGTCGTTGCGGTTTCGGTCTCGGTCACGTTCGCGCCAGTCGTTGCGGTTGCGGTCGCGCTCCCAGCGGTTGTCCCTGTCAGAGTAATAGATATAGCCCGGTGCTGGCGCGTAGGCGGGATACACCGGGCTGGAGTAGCCCTCGTACCCCGGTGAGTAGTACGTGGGGCCCCCATCGTAGTACCCGTCGCCAGGAACGGTGGCACAGCCAGAAACGACGGCGCCCATGGCCGTCAGTGCAACGATGCGGGCGAGTGTGTTTTTCATGGTAGTCAGACCCCCTGCGCCGGGTGGTGTTCCGGCCCGTTCGTAAAGCCCCAGAAAAGCACCCCGGCGGAGTGTTACAAATTTCGGAGCTTATGCCGTGAGGCGCTTTCAATGTAGCGCCCGGAGCCACCGTTTGGTTGACCTGCTTTTCCGTTGGGTGGCGTAGGACAGCACGCAAACAAGCACGATTCCCGGCGGTGCTTTGAAAAATTGATAGCTGCCCGCGCTTTACCAGCAAGCGATAGAGCCCGATTTCTTATAAAAACGGGCCCGCACACCGCTCGCGTTGGCCCGAACCGGCGGTGCCTACTTTGGCAGCACGCGGCGGATGGTTTCGGCCAGATCTTCGGCCACGAACTTGGCCACGTAACCATCGGCGCCCACGCTGCGCACGTGGTCTTCGTTGGCAGATCCGGACAGCGAAGAGTGGATGACCACCGGCAGCCCCTGCAAGCGGGCATCCTGCTTGATGTTGCGGGTCAGCGTGAACCCGTCCATTTCCGGCATCTCCAGGTCGGTCAGCACCATGGCTACACGGTCCAGCACGGTCTTGCCTTCCGCTTCGGCGCTGCGGGCAATGGCGTTGAGGCGGTCCCAGGCCTCTTTGCCGGACTTGACCATTTCGTAAGGGGCCGCCAGCGCCTTGAGCTCCTGCTCGATGAGAGAGCGCGCCACAAACGAATCGTCGGCCGCAAGGATGATGGTGCCGGGCTTGAGCTTGAGCTTGGGGCCCACCTTCTCTTCGGTGACCTCATGGCCGTCCGAGGGCGACACCATCTGCAGGATCGCCTCCACATCCAGCACCTGGGCCAGGCGGGATTGATCGGTATTGCCGTCCAGGCGGGCGATGCTGGTGACCAGCTTGCCCGCGGCACCGCTGGTTTCGGCCGACAGCACCTGCTTCCAGTCCAGCCGCACGATGTCTTCCACCGATTCGACCGCAAACGCCTGCGTGGTGCGGGCGTATTCGGTCACCAGCATGATGTTCAGGCCCGTCTGGGGCTTGCAACCCACGATGGAGGGCAGGTCCAGCACCGGAATCACCTGTCCGCGCAGGTTGACCACGCCCAGGGAATGCGGCGTGCTGCCCGCGATGGGCGTGATGCTGGGCATCGCCACGATTTCGCGGATCTTGAAGACGTTGATTCCGAACAGTTCGGACTTTCCCAGCGCACTGTCCGTGCCCAGGCGAAACAGCAGCAGCTCAAACTTGTTCGTGCTGGTGAGGTTGGTACGCTCGTCAATGTCCTGCTGCACTGCTTTCATGGTGAATCCTTTGCGCGCAATGAAGAGATACGCGCGTTTACAAATTCTAGGATCAGAAAGCCTTGTGCAGTGCGCTAAAGCTTCAGGCAATACCCGAATAGTGCAGCGCAGCATTGTGGCGTGGCGGCGGCGTCACAGGGGCCGGGGTCGAGGTTTTCAATAACATGTCCGATCAGGACCCGTAATGGAATTTTCGATAACCATTGGCTCTTGAAAAAATGGGGGCCGCCAAGCCGTGCCGTTATGCTCTGCGCCCTTTCCCGCAACCCAGGCCTTTTTCTCCATGACCGACGCACCCGATACGCCCGACACCATCCAGGAACCCCGCTGCTGGAGCGATGGGCGCTGGACGGCGCAGGTCATCAAGAACGAGGATGACGACGGCTGGGCCGTGTCCATGACACTGAAGGGCGAGGCCGAGCCCGCGCTGGTGGGCCCCTGGACCATGGGGCGTGACAAGAAGAACCCCAAGCCGCTCGATGTGTCGGCCTTCCACACCCTGGTCAAGACCGCGAGCGAGGTGGTGCGCCGCCATGAGCAGCAACTGCACGCGCAGCTGAACAAGAGCTTGCACATCACCACCGCCGACGGCCAGCGCCTGCGCGTGGCGCTGGCCATCGTGCCCGATGAGGAAGGCGCCACGGCCACGCTGAGCGCGCAGGACGAGCTGGGTGAAGAGCTTGCCCGTTCGTCTGCGCCGCCCACCTTCAAGCTCACGCCCGTCAGCGCAGCGGCCTGGGCCGAAGGCGGGTTTCAGCGTGTGCGCTGAGCAGACTTCGGCATTCAATACAGCCCACAGCCGCAGAAACCGGCACTGCCAGTGCTGGCAATCGCCTGCGCGACGGCGTGCCGCGTGCCCGCCGCCTAAAATCCCACCCGTCGGCCCCGGATGACCTTCGGGGCCGACAGCGTTCTCAGGGCGGGGCGAAATTCCCCACCGGCGGTATTTGTTGGCTGAAAGGCTAGCAAGAGCCCGCGAGCGCCTGCGGTGCCGTTCTTCGGAACAGGCCTGCAGGGTCAGCAGATCTGGTGCGAAACCAGAGCCGACGGTCACAGTCCGGATGAAAGAGATCGCGAAACGAGGGGGTGTCCTGCATAACCATCGCGAGACCGAGCTATCGCGGACCGCAGGGAGTTATGCCGGGCACCCCCAGAGCGCCCGCACCGGGTAGCTGGGCCTTGGACGTTTGCCTGCGTGCTGAGTTGCGCGCTCGCATGGCGCTGGGCCTGCGCTGTCCTGTGCAGGTGCCGTGCTCGCGCGCGCCCTGATTCTGGTCTCACCTTTTCGAGGAACCCATGAATCAGTTTTCTTCAGCTTCCGTTTTCCCCCTGGCCCCCGTCGCTGCCCACCGTGGCGCCCGCGTGGCCATCATCAGTGCCAGCTGGCACCAGGACATCGTGCACCAGGCGCGCGACGCGGCCCTGGCCGAGTTCGACCGCCACGGCCTGCCCCCCGCGCAGGTGGCGCTGTTCGACGTGCCCGGTGCGTTCGAGATCCCGCTGCTGGCCCGCAAGCTCGCGCGCAGCGGGCGCTACGATGCCATCGTGGCCTGCGCGCTGGTGGTCAACGGCGGCATCTACCGCCATGAGTTCGTCACTACCGCCGTCATCGACGGCCTGATGCGCGTGCAGCTCGACACCGAGGTGCCCGTGATGTCGGCCGTGCTCACCCCGCGCGACTTCCACGACCACGAGGATCATGTGCGCTTCTTCCGCGAGCATTTTGTGAAGAAGGGCACCGAGGTGGCCCAGGCCTGCCTGCAGACCATGGCCTACCTGCGCAAGCTGGCCTCGCCCACGCTGGCCACCGTGCAGCAGGCAACCCCTGCGCTGGCTGAAGCTTGAAAAGGCGCCAGTTGCTACTATTTGTGTAGCTGTTGGCGCATGATGCACTAGCGCTTCAAGCCGATCAGGCTTGAAATGGCTGTGCCGCTTCAGCCTGAGGCCAACCGGGGCTGGTGGCGGCCCGGTGCGGGCACGCTGGCCTGCCTGGGGGTGTTGGCGTCGGTGTCTGCCAGTCGGAACACCGCCACCGCCTGCACCAACTGCTGCGCCTGCACCTTCAGGCTGTCGGCAGCTGCCGCGCTCTGTTCGACCAGCGCTGCGTTCTGCTGCGTGGCCTGGTCCATTTCGGTGATGGCGTCCCCCACCTGGGCCACGCCTGCACTTTGCTCACTGCTCGCGGCGCTGATCTCGCCCACGATGTCCGTCACACGGCGGATGGCGCTGACCACCTCGCTCATCGTGGCGCCCGCCTTGTCTACCAGCGTGGTGCCCAGTTCCACGCGCTCCACGCTGGCGTGGATCAGGGTCTTGATCTCCTTGGCGGCGTCGGCACGTGGGGCCGACGCAAGCAGGCTCCGTCAGTCGCTCGCTTTGTCATCCGGTGAATAGCGGATAGCGGATAGCGCAAGCCAGATAAGCGCCAGGGGCCGATGCAATGCAGACTGCGCAAACAAAACGGCCTTGCCGGTGAGGGCAAGGCCGTGCAGTGGTGAGGGCATGGCGCAGGCCGATGCCGAGAGCGTCTGGCTACAAAACCCCGCTGGCCCGCAGCGCCGCAATGCGCGCCGAGTCCAGCCCCAGCTCGCCCAGCACTTCATCCGTGTGCTGGCCCAGCGCGGGTGGCGCGTTGCGCAGCACGGGCGGCGTGGCCGACAGGCGCAGCGGGCTGGCCACGCCGGTGATCTGCAACACGTTGTCGGTGGCGGCCTCGCCGTCCTTCCAGCGCGGCAGCGTCACGGCCAGGCCACGGGCCTGCACCTGCGCGTCGTCAAACGCCTGGGCGATGGTGTTGATGGGGCCGCAGGGCACGGCCTTGTCTTCCAGCAGCGTGATCCAGTCGGCTGTGGTGCGCGTGCGGGTCACGGCCTCCATGGCGGGGATCAGGTCGGTGCGGTTTTGCACGCGCAGCGTGTTGGTGGCAAAGCGCGAGTCGCTGGCCCACTGGGGCTGCTCGGCGGCGGCGCAAAAGCGCTGGAACTGGCCGTCGTTGCCAATGGCCAGCAGCATGTTGCCGTCCTGCGTGGGGAAGTCCTGGTAGGGCGCCAAGCTCGGGTGGCTGTTGCCCATGCGGCCGGGCGCCTTGCCGGTGGCGAGGAACCCCGAGGCCTGGTTGGCCAGCACGGCCATGCCCACGTCGAGCAGCGCCATGTCGATGTGCTGGCCCTGGCCCGAGCCATTGGTGGCGTTGTCGCGCACGTGCAGCGCGGCCAGGATGGCGTTGCTGGCGTACAGCCCGGTGAACAGGTCGATGACCGCCACGCCCACGCGCATCGGGCCGCCGCCGGGTTGGCTGTCGGCCTGGCCGGTGATGCTCATCAGGCCCGTCATGGCCTGCACCATCAGGTCGTAGCCTGCGCGCTCGGCATACGGCCCGTCTTGCCCGAAGCCGGTGACGGAGCAGTAGATGAGGCGCGGATTCAGCGCGCGCAGGCTCTCGTGGTCCAGGCCGTATTGCTTGAGGCCACCGACCTTGAAGTTCTCCACCACGATGTCCGCCTCTTGCGCCATCTGCCGGATCAGCGCCTGGCCGTCGGGCGAGGCCATGTCGATGGTCACCGAGCGCTTGTTGCGGTTGCAGGCGGTGTAGTAGCTGGCTTGGTTGGTGTCGTTGCCCTCCGCGTCTTTCAAGAAGGGCGGGCCCCACTGGCGCGTGTCGTCGCCCACGCCGGGGCGCTCCACCTTGACCACATCCGCGCCCAGGTCGGCCAGGATCTGCGTGCACCAGGGGCCCGCGAGCACGCGGGAGAGATCGAGCACCTTGATGCCTGCGAGGGCGCCTGTGTTGGAAGAGGTCATGGATCGTGTTTTTGAATGAAAAATGCCGCCATCGCTTATGAGTTAAGCGCTAGCAGCTATCGTTTCAGGAGTGCGGTGTCAGTTGGCGAACGCCGCCAGCCCGGTCTGGGCGCGGCCCAGAATCAACGCGTGCACATCGTGCGTGCCTTCATACGTGTTCACCACTTCCAGGTTCACCAGGTGGCGGGCCACGCCGAACTCGTCGCTGATGCCGTTGCCGCCCATCATGTCGCGCGCCAGGCGGGCAATATCGAGCGCCTTGCCGCAGCTGTTGCGCTTGATGATGGAGGTGCCCTCCACGCTGGCGGTGCCCGCGTCCTTCATGCGGCCGAATTGCAGGCAGGCCTGCAGGCCGATGGCGATTTCGGTCTGCATGTCGGCCAACTTCTTCTGGATGAGCTGGTTGGCAGCCAGGGGGCGGCCAAACTGCTTGCGGTCCAGTGTGTACTGGCGGGCGGTGTGCCAGCAGAACTCGGCCGCACCCAGGGCGCCCCAGGCGATGCCGTAGCGCGCGCTGTTCAGGCAGGTGAAGGGGCCCTTCAAGCCCTGCACTTCAGGAAACGCGTTTTCTTCGGGCACGAACACATCGTCCATCACGATCTCGCCGGTGATGGAGGCGCGCAGGCCCACCTTGCCGTGGATGGCGGGGGCCGTCAGGCCCTTCATGCCCTTTTCCAGCACGAAGCCGCGAATGGGGCCCACGGCGCCGCCTTCGGAGACTTCCTTGGCCCAGACCACGAACACGTCAGCCACGGGGCTGTTGGTGATCCACATCTTGCTGCCCTTGAGCTTGTAGCCGCCGTCGACCTTGTAGGCGCGCGTGGCCATGCTGCCGGGGTCGGAGCCGTGGTCGGGCTCGGTCAGGCCAAAGCAGCCAATCCACTCGCCGCTGGCGAGCTTGGGCAGGTACTTCTGGCGCTGGGCTTCGCTGCCGAATTCATAAATGGGCACCATCACCAGCGACGACTGCACGCTGGCCATCGAGCGGTAGCCCGAGTCCACGCGTTCCACTTCGCGGGCGATCAGGCCGTAGGCCACGTACGACAGGCCGGGGCCGCCGTACTGCTCGGGGATGGTGGGGCCGAGCAGGCCCACTTCGCCCATCTCGCGAAAGATGCTCACGTCCATTTTTTCGTGGCGGAAGGCGTCCAGCACGCGGGGCGCGAGCTTGTCCTGGCAATACGCTGCGGCGGCGTCGCGGATGGCGCGCTCGTCGTCGGTCAGTTGCTGGCTCAGAAGGAACGGGTCATCCCATTGAAAAGCGGCGTGGGCCATGTGTGTCTCCAGGTCGGAAAGGGGGTGAGGAAAAAACGAATCTGGAACGCATCGTAGGCTTTGGGATGCTGGCCCGCAAGCGAGTTCTTTTCATCCAGATATGCGTTGTTGGAATGTATGAAATACTCGTGTCTATAGGTTGAAAGTGAGATAACCTCGTTAAAAGTTCCTCTTCATCATGCGCCGCAACATCCCATCGACCCAGGCCCTGGCCTGTTTTGAAGTCGCCGCCCGACACGAGAGCTACACCCGCGCCGCGCAGGAGCTGTCGCTCACCCAAAGCGCGGTCTCGCGCCAGATCCAGGCGCTGGAGGAGTTCTTGGGCGTGGCGCTCTTCCGCCGCACACGCCATGGCGTGGTGCTGACGCCAGCGGGCGCGCACTATGGCCGCCAGGTGGCGCGCTGGCTGCAGGGGCTGGAGCGCGACACGCTGGACGTGATGGCGCACCAGGGTGAGGGCGGCACGATCACGCTGGCCGCAGTGCCCACCTTTGCCACGCGCTGGCTCATCCCCCGCCTGCCGCTGCTGGCGCAGGCGCACCCCGACATCGTGGTCCACATCGACACGCAGACGCGGCCTTTTTTGTTTGCCGACACCACCTTCGATGCCGCGCTGTACGCGGGCACGCCCGAGCAGGTCGCCAACTGGCCCGGCGTGCAGGCGCAGCTGCTGATGCACGAAGACGTGCTGCCCGTGTGTTGCCCGCGCCTGCTCGAACACGCCGCGCCACGCGGCCGGGGCCGCGCCCACCAGCCCGTGGCCGCCGAGGCGCTGGCCGAGCTGCCACTGCTGCAGCAAAGCACGCGCCCGTATGGCTGGCGGCAGTGGTTTGATGCGATGGGGGTGGAGGCACCGCACGCGCTGGATGGCCCACGCTACGAGCTGTTCTCCATGCTCGCCGTGGCCGCAACCCATGGCATGGGCGTGGCGCTGATCCCGCCGCTGCTGATCGAGGCGGAACTTGCCAGCGGCGAGCTGGTGGTGGCCTGCAACCGCCCGCTGCGCGGCGAGCGGGCGTACTACCTCATCAACCCCACACAAACCCAGCCCCCGGTGCTGGCAAGGTTTGCGCGCTGGCTGCAAGGCATGGCCGAGGTCGGAAGCCCGGCGCCTTCGGGATGACTCCCTTGCGTCCACCCGGGGGCTGAACTAATCTGGCGGCGCTGGAGTCCGTCTGCACCTACCGATCCGGGAGTGAACCCATGACCACCTACCATGCCCCGCATTTCGACCCCACCGTGGACGAGATCGAGACCCTCAAGCAACTGGAAATGGGCCAGGTCATCACGCTGCCCCACGCGCTGAAAGACCACGTGTCCGGCCGCCTGCTGGAGTGGGGTTTCATCACCAAGGGCTCGGGTGGTGAACTGGCCATTACCCCCAGCGGCCGGCAACTGATCCGTCGCCAGGACAACTAGCCCGCCGGTCTGCCTGCCGCCGGCGCCTTTCCAGCGCGCTGGTGCGTGCAAAAGCCGGCGCGGCAGCGGCGGGCAACCCCTTGGCGATTGACGGGTATTGCGCCCGGCCGAGCTCGCCTGGCAGCGTTGTGCCTATGCTGCGGGGCTCGCCACCTGCCATCCCTGAGGAGTCTTCTTGCGCGCGATGTCCTCCTTTCGCAAAGCACTGTGTATTGCCACGCTGGCGGCCTGCGTGCTCATCCTGCAGGGCTGCAGTGCTGTCAAACTGGCCTACAACCAGGTGCCGCACCTGGCCTACTGGCAGCTCAACCGCTACCTGGGCCTGTCGGATATCCAGACCGAGCGCGTGCGCGACGAACTGGGCGTGCTGCACCAGTGGCACCGCGACACCATGCTGCCCCGGCATGCCGAGCTGCTGCAGACCGTGCAGCAACAATTGCCCGAGGCAGTGGCACCCGACCAGGCCTGTCGCACCTATGACGCAGTGCGCACCCAGATCGACAAGGTCATCAGCCAGGCCGAGCCCAAACTGGTGTGGTTGGCCACGCAGCTCACCGACAGCCAGATCCGCAACCTGCAAAAGAAGCAGGCGGACAGCAACGCCGAGTGGAAGAAGGAGTGGGTGGACATCACCCCCGACCAACTGCGCGAGCGGCGCTTCAAGCTGCTGCAGTCGCGCGCTGAGGGCTTTTATGGTGCTCTCGAAGAACCGCAAAAGGCCGCGTTGCGCGCTTTCATTGCCCAATCTTCGTTTGAGCCGCAACGCCACTACGCCGAGCGCCTGCGCCGCCAGAAAGACCTGGTGCAGGTGCTGCAGAAAATCGCCGAAGACCGCGCCAACACCGAGCAGGCCCGCAGCCTGCTGCGCGGCTACATCAGCCGCTTTAACGCATCGCCCGACGCTGCCTACCAGCGCTATGCGCAGGCGCTGCTGAAAGAAAGCTGCGAAGGCTTCTCGCGCGTGCACAACGCCATGACTGCAGCACAGCGCGCCAAAGCCGTGCAGTCGGTGAAGGGCTACGAGCAGGATTTTCTGGTGCTGGCGGCCCAGTGACGGGGCTCACGGCGCACGCGGTCGATGGCGCAGGGCCAATGTCGCCGACGCGCAAGCACAAGCTGCATGAAACAGGGCGGGAGCCCGCCGCAGAGCCTGAATGTGGCGACACAAAAACAAAAAGGCCGGTAGCTCGCTGGGAGCTACCGGCCTTGTCTGGTGCCCGGGGCCGGAATCGAACCGGCACGCCTTGCGGCGGGGGATTTTGAGTCCCCTGCGTCTACCAATTTCACCACCCGGGCTGGAATTCGTGAAGCCCCAAATTATGGCACAGTAGGGCGCATGAAATATCCGACGATTGAAGACGCGGTGGGCAACACGCCGCTGGTGGCACTGCAGCGCATTGGCGCCAAGGACAATGCGGCGCGTGGCAACGTGGTGCTGGGCAAGCTGGAGGGCAACAACCCGGCCGGCTCTGTGAAAGACCGGCCTGCACTGTCGATGATCCGCCGGGCCGAAGAGCGCGGAGACATCCGCCCCGGCGACACGCTGATCGAGGCCACGTCGGGCAATACCGGCATTGCGCTGGCGATGGCGGCGGCCATCAAGGGCTACCGCATGGTGCTGGTGATGCCCGAGGATTTGTCCATCGAGCGCGCTCAGACCATGAAGGCGTTTGGCGCGGAGCTGGTGCTCACCCCCAAGAGCGGCGGCATGGAACACGCGCGCGATCTGGCCGAGGCCATGCAAAAGCGTGGCGAAGGCAAGGTGCTCGACCAGTTTGGCAACCCCGACAACCCGCGCATCCACTACGAAACTACCGGCCCCGAAATCTGGGAGCAGACGGGCGGGCGCATCACGCACTTTGTGAGCGCCATGGGCACCACGGGCACCATCACGGGCGTGTCGCGGTTCCTCAAGGAGAAGAACCCGGCCATCCAGATCATTGGTGCGCAGCCCGAAGAAGGCTCGCGCATCCCAGGCATTCGCAAGTGGCCGCAGGAATATCTGCCCAAGATCTACGACGCCAGCACAGTGGACGAGCTTGTGTACGTGAGCCAGGACAACGCGGAAGACATGTGCCGCCGCCTGGCGCGCGAAGAGGGCATCTTTGCCGGCATCTCGGCCGCGGGCGCTTGCTGGGTGGCGCAGCAGATTGCGGCGCGCGAGAGCAACGCCACCGTCGTGTTCATCGTGTGCGACCGGGGCGACAGGTATCTGTCCACCGGCGTGTTCCCGGCCTGACCTGCTGTGCGCCTGCAAGGCGGTAAATTTGAATGAAATTGGCATCTGGCACATGATGGGTAAGCGCTGATAGCTATAAAAACAATAGTAAATAATCTATGCACTACGAAGTTCGCCATTGCTCCCATTGCGGTACCGCACTGCAGCCCATCACGCTGGCCGAGGACGGTGGCGACAAGGAGCGGCTGCGCTGCCCCGCCTGTGGCTGGACGCACTGGAACAACCCCACGCCCGTGCTGGCCGCCATTGTGGAGATCGACGGCAAGGTGCTGCTGGCGCGCAACGCGGCCTGGCCGGGCAAGATGTTTGCGCTCATCACGGGCTTCATGGAGGCGGGCGAGTCGCCCCAGGAAGGCATTGCGCGCGAGGTGAAGGAGGAAACCAACCTCGACGTGCAGTCCACCACGCTGGTGGGCGCGTATGAGTTCCTGCGCATGAACCAGATCATCATTGCCTACCATGTGGTGGCCACGGGGCAGGTTCAGTTGTCGCCCGAGCTGGTGGACTACCGTCTGTACGATCTGGCAGACCTCAAGTGCTGGCCTGCGGGCACCGGCTATGCGCTGGCCGACTGGCTGCGCACCAGGGGCCATGAGCCGGTGTTTTTTACCGCCGAAGAAAATGCAGAGCGCCGCCGTGGGCTGGATGACCAAGCCCCGGCCGCGACGCCGCCTAAGGATTGATGACCATGGACGTTCACAAAGAAATCGACACCCGGGGCCTGAACTGCCCCCTGCCCATCCTCAAGGCCAAGAAGGCGCTGTCAGACATGGCCAGCGGCCAGCTGCTGAAGGTGGTGGCCACCGATGGCGGGTCTCTGCGGGACTTTCAGGCGTTTGCCAAGCAGACCGGCAACGAGCTGGTGGAGCAGCAGACGGTGGGTGAGGAGTTCATCCACATCCTGCGCCGTCGTTAACAAGTAAAAATAGCTGCCAGCGCTTGCGCATCAAGCGCTGGCAGCTATATTTTTGATAGTAATTTGAAGCGTTGGCGGCACGGGTTACAGCGCCAGCGTCTTCAGGTATTCGCGGAAGTGCTTGCCCACCTGCGGGTGCTGCAAAGCCAGTTCCACCGTGGCTTCCAAGAACCCTTCCTTGCTGCCGCAGTCGTAGCGCTTGCCCTCGTACTGAAAGGCGTACACCGCCTCGTGCTGCATCAGACGGGCGATGCCGTCGGTGAGCTGGATCTCGCCGCCCACGCCGCGTGGCTGGTTGCGGATCTCGTCGAACACGCCGGGCGTGAGGATGTAGCGGCCGGCCACGCCCATGCGCGATGGCGCGTCAGCGGCCTTGGGCTTTTCGACGATGCGTTCAATGCGGATCAGCGGGCCGCCTGCGGGCTCGCCCGCCACGATGCCGTATTTGTGCACCTGGTCTTCCGGCACCTCCTGCACGGCGATCACCGAGCGGCCTTGCTGGCGGAAGGCTGCAGCCATCTGCTTGAGCACGGGCTCGCCATCCTTCGGGCCCACCATCAAGTCATCGGCAAGCAGCACCGCAAACGGCTCTTTGCCGACCAGCGGCTCGGCGCACAGCACGGCGTGGCCCAGGCCCAGCGAGCGGGGCTGGCGCACAAAGGCGCAATCCATGTCGTCGGGCTGCACCGACCGCACCAGGTTCAGCAGGTCCAGCTTGCCAGCGGCCTCCAGCTCGTTTTCCAGTTCGTAGGCGGTGTCAAAGTGGTCTTCGATGGCGCGCTTGCTGCGGCCGGTGACAAAGATCATGTGGCGAATGCCAGCGGCGTAAGCTTCTTCCACTGCGTACTGGATCAGCGGCTTGTCCACCACGGGCAGCATCTCTTTGGGCGATGCCTTGGTGGCGGGCAAAAAGCGCGTGCCCAGGCCTGCAACAGGGAAAACGGCTTTACGGACGGTGGTGGCGGTCGTCATGGGGCTCCTTCAGTGCAATGGGGTGGTCGTCAACCGGGGGGGGGCTGCCGCAAAAAAGCAGGCCGCTCGGTCGAGTATCGGGGCGTCCTCAGCCCAGCCGTGTCAGCTGATCGCGCAATCTGCCCAGCGTGGTGCCGAAGTCGGCAATGCGCTTTTTCTCCTGCTCGATCACCGCTGCAGGGGCCTTGGCCACAAAGGCTTCGTTTGACAACTTGTTGTTGGCCTTGGTGATTTCACCGTCGATGCGGGCGATTTCCTTGGACAGGCGGGCCTTCTCGGCGGCCACGTCGATCTCCATATACAAGCACATGCGGGCGTCACCGACCACGGCCACGGGTGCCGCCTGCGCAGCGGCCGCCCAGGCGGCTTCGTCGTCAAACACCTTCACCTCGCTGAGCTTGGCCAGCGCCTGCAGCACCGGGCCCACGCCACGCATGAACTCGGTGTCGCCCACCACGTACAGGGGCAGACGGGTGGAGGGAGACACGTTCATCTCGCCACGCAGCGCGCGGCAAGCATCCACCAGACCCTTCACGCGGCCCATGTGGGCAATCGCGGCCTCGTCGATCTTCTCGGGCTGGGCCTGCGGGTAGCGCGCAATGCTGACCGATTCGCCGGAGATACCGGCCACAGGCGCCACCACCTGCCACAGGGCCTCGGTGATGAACGGGATGACGGGGTGCGCCAGGCGCAGGATGGCTTCGAGCGTGCGGATCAGCGTGCGGCGCGTGGCGCGCTGCTGGGCCAGACCCACTTGTGGGTCTTCATGGTTCATGCCCTGCTGGATCTGCACCTTGGCAATCTCCAGGTACCAGTCGCAGTACTCGTTCCAGACAAAGTCATAGATCGTGTTGGCCACGTTGTCCAGGCGGTATTCCTCAAAGCCCTTGGCGACTTCGGCCTCGGTCTTTTGCAGCAGCGAGCTGATCCAGCGGTCGGCCTGGCTGAACTGCATGTAGCCGTGGGCGGGGCCGCCGGGCTGGCACTCTTCCTTGGTGTGCTCCTTCAGGCCACAGTCCTGGCCTTCGCAGTTCATCAGCACAAAGCGGCTGGCGTTCCAGAGCTTGTTGCAGAAGTTGCGGTAGCCCTCGCAGCGCTTGCTGTCGAAGTTGATGCTGCGGCCCAGCGATGCCAGTGCGGCAAACGTGAAGCGCAGCGCATCGGCACCGTAGGCCGGAATGCCTTCAGGGAATTCCTTTTGCGTGTTCTTGCGCACGGTGGGCGCGGTCTCTGGCTTGCGCAGGCCGGTGGTGCGCTTGTCGAGTAGCGGCTCCAGCGCAATGCCGTCGATCAGGTCCACGGGGTCAAGCACGTTGCCCTCGGACTTGGACATCTTCTTGCCCTGCGCATCGCGCACCAGGCCGTGGATGTACACATGCTTGAACGGCACGCGGCCCGTGAAATGCGTGGTCATCATGATCATCCGGGCGACCCAGAAGAAGATGATGTCGTAGCCCGTGACCAGCACGGTGCTGGGCAGGTACAGGTTGAAGTCGTCGGTGGCGCTGTCGCCCTGGTTGGGCCAGCCCATGGTGCTGAAGGGCACGAGCGCGGACGAGTACCAGGTGTCCAGCACGTCCTCGTCACGGCGCAGCATCTTGCCCGGGGCCTTGGCTTGTGCCTCGGCTTCGTCGCGGGCCACGATTACGTTGCCTTCTTCGTCGTACCAGGCCGGAATCTGGTGGCCCCACCACAGCTGGCGGCTGATGCACCAGTCCTGGATGTTGTTCATCCACTGGTTGTAGGTGTTCACCCAGTTTTCGGGCACAAAGGTCACTTCGCCGCTGGCCACGGCGTCGATGGCCTTTTGCGCAATGCTCTTGCCCGTGGGGTCCTGGTCGCTGACCTTGCTCATGGCGACGAACCACTGGTCGGTCAGCATCGGCTCGATCACCTGGCCGGTGCGGGTGCAGATCGGCACCATGAGCTTGTGCTTTTTCACCTCGACCAGCGCGCCGATGGCTTCGAGGTCGGCCACCACGGCCTTGCGGGCCACGAAGCGGTCCATGCCCTGGTACTTGGCGGGCGCGTTCTCGTTGATGGTTGCCTGCAGCGTCAGCACGCAGATCATCGGCAGCTTGTGGCGCTGGCCCACGGCGTAGTCGTTCTGGTCGTGCGCGGGCGTCACCTTGACCACACCGGTGCCAAATTCCTTGTCCACGTACTCGTCGGCGATCACCGGGATCTGGCGGTCGCACAGCGGCAGGTTGACCATCTTGCCGATGAGGTGGGTGTAGCGGGCATCCTCTGGGTGCACCATCAGCGCCACGTCGCCCAGCATGGTTTCAGGCCGGGTGGTGGCCACGGTCAGGCTGACCGAGCCCGAAGCCGCAAGGCTTCCATCAGGGTCTACCAGGGGGTAGGCGATGTGCCACAGCGAGCCGTCTTTTTCTTCGCTCTCGACCTCCAGGTCGGACACGGCGGACTGCAGCTTCGGGTCCCAGTTCACCAGGCGCTTGCCACGGTAGATCAGGCCCTGTTCATACAGCTTCACGAAGGTGTCGGTGACCACGGCGCTCAGCTTGTCGTCCATGGTGAAATATTCGCGGCTCCAGTCCACGCTGTCGCCCATGCGGCGCATTTGCGTGGTGATGGTGTTGCCCGACTTTTCCTTCCACTCCCACACCTTGCTCACAAAGTTCTTGCGCGCCTCGGGCGGGGTGGGGCCCATGTCGTAGCGGCTGATGCCCTGCTCCTGCAACTGGCGCTCCACCACGATCTGCGTGGCGATGCCCGCGTGGTCGGTGCCGGGCACCCACACGGTGTTGTAGCCGCGCATGCGGTGGTAGCGCGTGAGGCTGTCCATGATCGTCTGGTTGAACGCATGGCCCATGTGCAGCGTGCCCGTCACGTTGGGGGGCGGCAGCTGGATGGAAAACGCGGGCTCGCCCGCCTGCGGTGCGCCCGTGCCACGGTGGCCCGCGGTGCCATACCCGCGCTTTTCCCATTCGGGGCCCCAGTGGGCTTCCAGCGCAGCGGGTTCAAACGACTTGGACAGGCTTTCGAGGCCGGGTTGTTGCACGGGCATGTTCATGGGGTGTGGCTATGGAAGAGGCGGCCGCAGGGGCGCCTCGACAGACGGACAAGAGGGTGAACCGGACATTTTAAGGGGAGGGCGCCCTTCGGGCTGGCGCAGGTGGACCCTGGGCGCCTTGGGCGACTGCGCCACGGCCGCCGCCGGAGGGCGCTATCCATTTGTTACCTTGATCCTCCCTGTGCCAGCGCCAGCGTCCTGATAATCGCGCCGCACGGAGCCCGAGGGGGGCGCGGCAACGCGAACCAGCTCCGTGCGTGCATGCGGACAACACCATAAAACACACCGTCAGAACCACCATGACTCTTCAATCTGCTCTCAAAACGGGCTTGCTCAAGGTCTTTGTCTATGCGCTGCTCGCGCTGTTCTTGATCCCGGCGTTGACATATGTCTTCACCGGCTACGCGCAGCGGGACAGGGATGAGCGTTTTGTCGCGGGCATCAGCCAGCGCATTGATGCCGAAAAAGGCATGCCGGCCTCTGAAAAACAGGCCCGCAAGGACTATTACCGCAGCAACCCGCCGTCCACCATCTGCAGCAGCACCGACCCCCAGGCGCAGGACTACCGCGCAGCCCTGTGCGAGCGCTATGGCGAGGTCTGGCAGTTCACCCTGGTGCGCACCGTGTCGCTGTGGACCATGGTGGTCAGCGCGCTGTTGCTGCTGGCCGTGCTGGGCCTGGGGGCGCTGGCCTTTGTTGACCGCAAGATGCAATACACGAGCTTTGTCACGGGCTGGCGGCTGACCACCTGGGCCAGTGCTGCATCGTTGCTGGTGCAGGGCGCGCTGGCGGTGTGGCTGTCGTTCTGGGTCACCGCCTTCTTCTTTCACCAGTACTCGCCCAAGTTCATCGTCCTCGTGGGGCTGGCGGTGGCGCTGGGGGTTTTTGTGGCCGTGGCAGGCATCTTCAAGCGCGTGCACTGGGACAACCAGGCCGTGGGCGAGCTCGTGTCCGAAGCCGATGCGCCTGTGCTGTGGAAGCGCATCCGCCAGCTGGCCCAGCGCCTGAACACCGAGCCGCCGCGGAACATCGTGGCCGGCATCGACGCCAACTTCTTTGTGACCGAGGCGCCGCTCACCGTGGGCAACCACACGCTCACGGGCCGCACGCTGTTCGTCAGCCTGCCGCTGCTGCGCATCCTCGACCAGTCCGAGGCGGACGCCGTGCTGGGCCACGAGCTGGCCCACCTGCGCGGGGGCGACACCCGCAGCAGTGCGCGCCTGGGCCCCAAGCTGGTGCAGTTCGACCACTATCGCCACGCCATCCGCGCCGGAGGACTTTCGGCCGTCGTGTCGCCCGTGCTGGACCTGTACCGCACCATCTTCGAGATTGCCCTGGCACGCGACAGCCGCGAGCGCGAGTTCAAGGCCGACCGCATTGCGGCCAAGCTGGTGTCACCCGCGGCGATTGCCCAGTCGCTGGTCAAGATTGCCGCCTACGCACAGTACCGCGACAGGATCGAAGACGAACTGTTCGGCCAGAACCAGCGGCACGACAACCAGCTGGGCATCGCCCGCTATGTGGCAACGGGCCTGGCGCCTTATGCCGCGTCGGCCGATTTTCTGGACGCCATGAAGACGGCCAACGTGCCGCACCCGTTTGATTCGCACCCCGCCATGACCGATCGGATGCGCAACGTGGGCATGAGCCTGGCAGAGTCCGATTACGGTGCGATCGCCGTGCGCGCACCCACCGCCACCTGGGCGCAGGAGATTCTGACGGCGGACGACATCGAGCAACGCCTGTGGAGCGCCTACGAAACAGAGTTTGCCCAGGACCACGAGCGCAGCCTGGCCTACCGCTACGAGCCCGCCACCGATACAGAGCGCGCGGTGGTGCTCAAGTACTTTCCGCCGGTGTCTTTCGCGCTCAAGGGCGACGCCACGGTGGAGGTGAGCATCGATGGCATCCGCACCTCGGCCGACGGCACGACCGTGTTCTGGGATGCGGTGAAAGACCTGCAGTTCAAGGAGAGCAGCCTGGGCAATGCCCTGGTGGTGACCCATCCCGAAAAGGGCGTGATCGGCCAGAAGACCACCAAGATCAAGTTGCCCGGCCTCAAGAAGGAGAAGGACCACTTCAATGCCGTGCTGGGCGCTTACTGGCAACGGCACCAGATCATGCGCGTGCAGCAACTGGAAGGCTGATCACCGGTGCTGCAGGTTCCCGGGATCGGATTGCTATCAAAATAAGAGCTGTAAGCGCTTTATGGTAAAGCGCTGCAGCCTGTTTTTTCCATAAATCCAACCGGATGGGCGCCCCACGGAATGGAGCGCATGGCTGTGGTCCGTCAGCCCTTCACATACTCGGGCCGGTCGTTTTGCTGGGGCTTGAGCGGGGCTGCCACCTTGTCCTCAGCCCGCTCTTTGCGCCACTGCTCCTTGCGCGCGGTCCATTCGGCCAGACGGGCATGGGCCACGGTGCTGTCCTTGGCCATCTGCTCCTCGTCGGCCAGCTGGGCCGACAGTTCCAGGCGGATGCCGTTGGGGTCAAAGAAATAGATGCTGTGAAAGATGTGGTGGTCCGTCACGCCCAGCACTTCTATGCCGTGGGCTTCCAGGCGCTTCTTGGTGTTCTCCAGCTCCTGCACCGTGTCCACCCGGAAGGCGATGTGGTTGACCCACAGCGGCGTGTTGGGCGAGGGCTCGGCCTTCACGTCATCGCCCAGGTCGAAGAAAGCGATGAAGGAGCCGTCCTTCAAGCGAAAGAAGAAGTGCGTGTAGGGGCAGTATTCGCCCGTGCTGGGCACGTAATCGCTCTGGATGATGTGATACAGCGGCAGGCCCAGGATGTCTTCGTAGAACTGGCGCGTTTCCTCGGCGTCACGCGCCTTGTAGGCGAAGTGGTGCAGCTGCTGGATGGCGGCCGGTGGGGGGAGCGTGGCCAGGTCAGGTTTCAGGATGGCGTTCATGCAGTGTCTCCTCAAAGCGGTTTGCGGATTCTACTATTCGTAATTGATTTACGTTAAGTTGAATTTTGACCCTGACCCCCACATTGAAAAAGCCCCCCGCTGCGTTCAGGCTGCGGGGGGCTTTTGTGCCACGGTCTGGGCGGTGACGGATGCCGGTTATTGCTTGACGGCTTCGATCTGCAGCACCAGGCGCACGTTCTTGGGGAAGCCCCAGTCAATGCCGTAGTTCACGCCGAAAGCGGTGCGGTCGATGGTGGTTTCGAAGTCGCCGCCGCACACCTCGCGCTTGAGCATGGGGCTGTCGTAGCAGGCAAACTGGTTGGCCTTGAGGGTGACGGGCTGGGTCTTGCCCAGCAGCGTGAGCTTGCCGTCGACCGATGCGAGCTTGTCGCCATTGAAGTTGAACTTGTCCGAGGCAAACGTGGCCTTGGGGTGCTTGGCGGCGTCCAGCAGCTCGGCGCTTTGCAGGTGCTTGTCAAAGGCGGCGGTGCCGGTGGTGACCGAGGCGACGTCGAACGCGATCTCCACCTTGCCGCTCTTGCCGACCTTGTCGAACTGCACGGTACCTTCTTTTTTGTCAAAGCGGCCGCGGTTCACGGCGGCGCCAAAGTGGCTGATCTCGAAGGTGGCAAAGGTGTGCGTGGGGTCGATGGCGTAGGTGGCGGGCGCTGCGTGGGCGGCGGTGGCCACAACAGCGGTGGCGGCGAGGGCGAAAAGGGATTTGCGCATCAAAAACTCCTGAAAAAACAGTTGAAAAAAAAGAAACGGAAAAAATTACAGCTTGCCCACGCCGGTCAGCGCGAGCTTGAACTTCACCTGAACGTCGTCGGCCACCATCGAGGTGTCGGCCCACTCGTTCTCGCCGATCTTGAAGGCCAGCCGCTTGATGGGCAGCGCACCCGCTGCGGTGGTGGTGGCACCGGATTGCGTGAGGGTGACGGGCACCACCACACTTTGCGCATGGCCCTTGATCGTGAGCGTGCCCGCCACATCAAACTTGCCACCACCCAGCGCCTTGATGCTGGACGACTCGAACTGCGCCTGGGGGAATTTGGGCACGTTGAACCAGGTGGGCTTGGGCAGCTCGGCATCGGTTTCGCGAGAGCCCAGCGTGGCACTGCCGGTATCCACCGTGAAACGGATCTTGCTGGTGGCCAGCTTGGTCGGGTCAAACGCCACTTGGGCGCTGAAGGTCTTGAAGTGGCCTTCCAGCGGCACACCCATCTGGCGGGCCGTGAACTTCACCTCGCTCTGCGCTGGCACCAGTTGCTGCTGGGCCAGGGCGGCCTGGGCGGTGACTGCCAGGGCGGTGCCCAGCACCAGGCGGGAGAGGGTGGAAGACAGATTCATGCGGGAACTCCAATCAAAAACAGAAGGCGAAATGCGGACTTCGTGGTGTGGTGTGGGGCACGGTGGCCGGGGCCCGCGGCTGAAGGTGCGAGCTTTCCATGCGCCAGGCGCCGCAGCGGGCTCAGGGCAGCATGCGCGCCAGCAAGCCATCACGGTCGATGAAGTGGTGCTTGAGGGCTGCCGCAATGTGCAGCACCACCATCCCTGCGAGCGCGTAGGCCGTCACCTGGTGCCAGGGCTTGATGGCCTCTGCGAGGCTCTCGCTCACCGGGACCAGGTCGGGCAACTGCCAGACCCCGAGGAACACGATGGGGAACCCGGCCGCCGAGCTGTAGGCCCAACCGATCAGCGGCACCGCAAAAAACAGCGCGTAAAGCAGGTAGTGCGTGGCATGGTGGGCCAGCTTCTGCCATCCGGGCATGGCCTGCTGCACCTTGGCTGGCAGTGCGGGGGGCCGGTGCACCAGGCGCCACACCAGGCGCAGGGCCGACAGCGCAAGCAACGTCACGCCCGCCCATTTGTGCCAGTTGTAGAGCTTGAGCCGCTGTGGCGAAAACGGCAGGCTCGTCATGTAGAGCCCCACAGCAAACAGGCCCACCAGTGCCAGGCCCAGCACCCAGTGCAAAAGCATGGCGGTGTGTGTGTACCGGGGCGCGGGGGTGGCCGTGGAAGGGGCAGTTGAAGTCATCAAAAAAACGTGCGTGGGTCTGAAAGGGGGAGGGGCCGGGCTCGCACAGTCGGTGCGGCGCTCAGGCGATGACGCAGTGTAGGAACCGGCGGCCCCCTGCTGCTTCAGGCAGATTGATGCCACAATTCAAAAAATATGAATTGATGTGGCTTGAATGCTCAAAGTTCCCCAATGCTCGCGGCGCGCATGTTGCAGCGCGGGGCCGCTGCAAGTGAAGGGGGCTGGTGATGTGCCGCTGCGCGGCTTGTGCGGCTCACCTAGCGGCTGAGCGCGGCCTTCTTCCAGGCCTCGGCCGCAGTGGCATCGTCGCCGCGTGCTTGCGCCAGCTCCGCCAGCGTACGCCAGGCGCTGGCACGCAGGCCCGCGTCGCCAAGCTGCAAGCTGGCCTGGGTGAGCAACTGCTGCGCTTTGCCCCACAGCTGGCGCTTGCGGCAGGCCATGCCTGCAAGGTATTGCAGGCGCGCATCGCGCGGGTTGGCCTGGTAGGCCGTTTCGATGCGGGCGAGCCAGGCGGGGTCGAGCTCGTCCAGACCGGACTCCAGCGCACGCACCAGTTTGAGCGCATGGTGCTCGGCCAGCGCGTCGGGCAGGTCCACCATGCGTTCCCACACGGGCAGGAGCCACGCGCGCACCAGTGTGCCATCGCCTCCCAGGGCGGCAAGCCGCTGCGCTGCATGGATGGCCAGCTCGGGCATGTTGCGTTCAGCGGGCTCCAGCGACATCCAGACCCGTTGCAGCTGGGCGGTGTCGTGCGCGCTGTTGATGAGCTCGATGGCCAGGCCCCGCACAATGCTTTGTGCTGCGCTGGGGGAGAACGCACGGTGCTTGGCCAGCAGCCGCGCGGTGTCCAGGGCGTCCTGGGTCTGGCGCGCCAGGCGGGTGGCCTTGAGCTTGATGCGCAGCGCCAGGGTACGGCGTGCCGCGCCCTGTGGCAGGGCGGCCAGGCGCTCCAGGGCTGCGTCCGCATCGCGGTCGTCCAGGGACCAGCGCGCAGCGCGCATCTGGGCACCTTCGCGCATCTCCTGCTCGTTCACGCTGCCGCGCGCGGGGGCTTGCTGCAAGGCGTCCTGCAGATGGCTCTCGCGCGTGGCGCCATCCTGCAGCGCGTGGGAGGCCTCGGCTGCAATCATGTGTGCCAGCGCGCGCAGTTGCCGCCCGTGCGGCACGGTTTCGCCGGCTGCGGCCAGCGCGTTTTCCTGCGACAGCGCGGCAACCGCGGCCTTGCGCGACCGGATGAAGCGGCCGCCGAGCATGTGGGTCAGTGCGTCGAGCAAGGCCGCGTGCATGGCGCGTTCTTTTTGCTGAACGCGCCAGCGGCGTGCCTGGTGGGGCAGCTCCAGCAGCGCGGCCAGGGCACGCAGCGCGGCATAGATGGTGACAAAGCTGCCGACCAGCAGCAGCACCACCATGTTGAGAGACAGGTCGATGCGGTAAGGCGGCCAGTACAGTGTGACGGTGCCCTGATTGTTGCCCGCAAACAGCGCTGCGGCCACGGCCACGCCAAACAACGCCAAAAGCCAAAGTGCAGCGCGCATATCAGTTCAGTTATCCATTGCGCTGCGCGCAGCCTTTAGCCAATGCAACGGCGCGCACAAGGCGAGCGCCCCCGTGGAACTGGCTTTGCCAGGCCACTGGGGGCGTCCCCCTTGGGGGAAGGTGCAAAGCGACTCAGGGGGCATCTTTATCTCCCCGCAGCGGCGGTCGCTAGCGCCGACAGGGTTTCGTCCAGGCGTGGCTGCTCTGCGGCCTTGATGCTGGCCTGCGCGGTCTGCAAGGTGCTGGCGGCGTTCTGGGTGCGGCGCGAGGCCGGGTCGAAGTATTTGTTCAGGGCCACCGTGGCGGCTGCCAGATCCGCCCGGGCGGACTCGAACTGGCGGGCCAGTACCCCGAGGCGCGCGTTGAGCAGCTTGAGCTTGAGGTTCTCGCGCAGGAAGAAGGTCTGTTCGGGCGCCAGCAAGATGGCCTCGGGCTGGTCGATGCGGCTTACGCGCACCAGGCCGCGGGCCTCGTCGCGCACCACCTCCCAGCTGCGCTGCAATGCGGCTTGCCACCAGGCCATGCCCTCGGTGGGGGTCGGGGCGGTGGTGCCCGGCGCAGGGGCCGCCGCCGCAGCCGCCAGCCGGCGCGTGGCAGCAGCCTGGGCCACAGCATTGAGCACGGGCAGGTCGTCCACCTGGCGCACCAGGTCATCCAGACGCGCCAGCAGGCCCGCGGTATCGGTAACGGTGGCGCGGGTCAGGCGGTCCAGGTCGCGGCCAATGGCACGTTGCACAGGGGCCAGCCGGGGCTGGGCGGCACGCTCGATGCGCTGGTCGGCACTTTTGAGTGCGGCCACCAGCGGCTCCAGGCTGCCGGTGAGCTGTGCCTGTTGCAGCGCGAGCCGGATGGCAGATTCGATGTCCACCACCAGGTTCTCATCGCGCGAGCGTGACAGGCTTTGCATGAGTTCTTCCAGCTGGCTGCGCTGCAGGGCCACTTCGCTCACGCGCGCCTCGGCCACGGACAGGCGGGCGGCAGTGTCACGCACCAGCTCCTCCGCCTGGCGGGCCATCGTGCGGGCCTCAATGGCCTGGGCACCCGCGTCGGCAGACTGCCGGGCCAGCTGTTCCTGGATGGAGCTGAGTTTTTGCCAGAGCAGACCACTGCTGACAAGCGCGGCAGCCGCTACGGCTCCCAGCAGCAGCGTCACGGCGCCACCCCGGCCGGCCGCCGGTGCAGTAGCGGCGGCAGGTGCCAGGGGCGTGGCAGGCACAGGGCTGACGGCGGGGGGGCTGGTCAGGTCGTCGGGGGGCGCGGAGCTCATGCGGCCGATTCTATCGAGGCCACCACGTCGTCCAGCGCCGGTCGGCATTCCCCCACGGTGCCAAAGCCCGCTGCGCGGGCCGCTTCGGCAATGCGCGGGTGCGTGGCCAGTGCATGTGCGGCGCCCCAGTGCTGGCCGGGCAGGGCTTCGGCCAGGTGGGCCACGGCTTCGGAGCTGCTCAGCAGCCAGAGGGATCCGTCGCAAGCCGCCTGTTGCGCCAGCGCCACCTCGTGCGCTGAAAAGTGGGGCGCGCCGCGTTGGTAAGCCACCACAAATTCCACCATGCCACCCGCCGCTTCAATCTGGCGCGCCAGCCAGTCGCGGCCGTTGCCCTGGCTGCTGTCGTGCGCTCCCTGGGCTGTGGCAGAGCGCCCGCGCACGATCAGCACGCGGTCGCCGGGCCGGATCTGGGCGGCCACTTGCTGCCACAGCGCTTCCGAGTCGAACTGCGGCGCATCGGGCGCCGGGCCATCGATGCAGTCGGGCGGCACGCCGGCTTGCTCCAGTGCGCGCACGGTGCCGGGGCCGGGGGCCCATGCTCTTGTTTTGATAGCTGCAAGCGCTTGACCATCAAGCGCTGGAGGCTTATTTTGTTCAAAAAAATGGACCACAGCATTGCCGCTCACAAACATCAGTGCGCGGTACTGTGCGAGCCGGGCCTGTGCCTCTCGGAGCGCCTGCACTGCCGCCGCATCACGGCAGGGGCCGATGTCGATGAGCGGCAGCGCCACGGCGGTGATACCGCGCGCGCCCAGCAGCCCCACCCACTGCGCGGCCTCGCGCGAGGGCCGCGTGACGATCACCCGTGGCGTGGGCATGGCACTCAGTTCTGCGTGAAATCCGCGCCTCGTGCACCACCTGCTCGCAGCTGCTGCGCGATCGCATCGCCCAGGGCTTCGGCCTGGTCCAGGGTGGTGACAGCCGCACTGGCCGTTGCGCGCACCAGCGGGGCTTGCGCCTGCACGTCGCCCCAGGCGGCATCGAGCTGCAAGACACCGTTGCTGAACGTGCCGTGCGCGGCCAACGGCATCGAGCAGCTGCCCCCCATGGCGCGGCTCACGGCACGCTCGGCAGCCACCGTGAGCCACGTGGACTGGTGGGCCAGCGGGGCCAGTGCGGCGATGAGGTCTTGCCGGTCGCTGCGCACTTCAATGCCCAAGGCGCCCTGGCCCGCGGCGGGCAGCATGGCCGTGGGCGCAAACGTGGCGCGGATGCGGGATTCGAGCCCCAGGCGCTTGAGGCCCGCCGCTGCCAGCACGATGGCGTCGTACTGTCCTTCGTCCAGCTTGCGCAGGCGGGTGTCGAGGTTGCCACGCAAGGGCTCGATCTTCAGGTCGGGCCGCAGGGCCTGCAGCAGCACCTGGCGGCGCAGGCTGGAGGTGCCGACCACGGCGCCCTGGGGCAGGGCATCGATGTTTTCATAGCGAGGCGACACGAACGCATCGCGCGGGTCCTCGCGCTCCATCACGCAGGCCAGCGCAAAGCCCTCGGGCAGCTCCATGGGCACGTCCTTGAGCGAGTGCACGGCGATGTGGGCGCGGCCTTCTTCCAGCGCCACTTCCAGCTCCTTCACGAACAGGCCCTTGCCACCCACCTTGGACAGCGAGCGGTCCAGAATCTGGTCGCCCTTAGTCGTCATGCCCAGCAGCTCCACGGTGTGACCGCGTGCCTGAAGCAGAGCCTTCACATGCTCGGCCTGCCACAGCGCCAGGCGGCTTTCGCGGGTGGCGATGACGATATGAAGGGGGCTGCTGGAGTTGCTCAAGTTCGTAACCTGTTTGTAATCTTTCAGGGGCGGGCGATGCTAGCATGCGCCCGCACCGGGGCTGGTGCCGCCTGCGGTGATGCGGGCCTGCGGCACCGGGCCATACCTTCCATTCCCGGAGACACCTGCATGAAACGATCCGACAAGGACCAGCCCCTGATCGACGACATCCGCTTGCTCGGCCGCATTCTGGGCGATGTGATCCGGGAGCAGGAGGGCGTGGCGGCGTATGAGCTGGTCGAGCAGGTGCGCAAGCTCTCGGTGGCCTTCCGTCGCGATGCCGACCAGGAGGCCGACCGCGCGCTCAAGAAGCTGCTCAAGTCCCTCTCGGGCGACCAGACGGTGAGCGTGATCCGGGCCTTCACCTACTTCAGCCACCTGGCCAACCTGGCCGAAGACCGCCACCACATCCGTCGCCGCGCCGTGCACGAGCGTGCGGGCGACACGCAGGAGGGCAGCATTGAGGTGGCCCTGTCACGCCTGCGCTGGGCCGGCATTGCGCCCAAGACCATCGCGCAAACGCTGGCCGGCAGCTACGTGGCGCCGGTGCTCACCGCCCATCCCACCGAGGTGCAGCGCAAGAGCATTCTGGACGCCGAGCGCGACATCGCCCAGCTGCTGGCCACGCGCGACGACATCCAGGTGCGCGCCCAGCTTTACAACAGCGCCAAGGATGCGCTCACCCCGCGTGAGCTGGCCGCCAACGAAGCGCTGCTGCGCGCCCGCGTGGCCCAGCTGTGGCAGACGCGCCTTTTGCGCTACAGCAAGCTCACCGTGGCGGATGAGATCGAGAACGCGCTCTCTTATTACGAGGCCACCTTTCTGCGCGAGATTCCCAAGATCTACGCCGACCTGGAGAGTGAACTGGGCCAATACCCCGTACACAGCTTCTTGCGCATGGGCCAGTGGATCGGCGGCGACCGCGACGGCAACCCCAACGTGACCGCGCAAACCCTGCAATACGCCATGCGCCGCCAGGCCGATGTGGCGTTGCGCCATTACCTGACCGAAGTGCATTACCTGGGCGGCGAACTGTCGCTGTCGGCCCGCTTGGTGCAGGTGTCGGCCGAGATGGAGGCCCTGGCCCAACGCTCGCCCGATACCAACGAACACCGGCAGGACGAGCCCTACCGCCGCGCGCTCACGGGCATCTATGCGCGCCTGGCCGCATCCCTCAAGGACCTGACCGGCGGAGAGGCCGCGCGCCATGCCGTGGCCCCACAAAATGCCTACGTCAGTGCCGACGAGTTTCTGGCCGACCTGCGTGTGATCGAAGCCTCGCTCCAATCGCACCACGGCGAAGCGCTGGCGCAAGAGCGCCTGCACCCGCTGATCCGCGCCGTGCAGGTGTTTGGCTTTCACCTCGCCACCGTGGATTTGCGCCAAAGCTCCGACAAGCACGAAGAAGTGGTGGCCGAGCTTCTGGCCAAGTCCCGCATCGAGCCGAACTACGCGAACCTGCAAGAGGCCGCCAAGCGCGCACTGCTGATCAAACTGCTGAACGACGCGCGCCCCCTGCGAGTGGTGGGCGCCGAATACTCGGCCCATGCGCAGGGCGAGCTGGCTATCTTTGAAACCGCCCGCGTCATGCGCGAGCGCTTCGGGCACGAGGCCATCCGACACTACATCATCAGCCACACCGAAACGGTGAGCGACCTGCTTGAAGTGCTGCTGCTGCAAAAGGAAGTGGGCCTGATGAATGGCACGCTCGATGCCGAATCGCGCAACCACCTCATCGTGGTGCCCCTGTTCGAGACCATTGAAGACCTGCGCAATGCCGCGCCCATCATGCGCGAGTTCTACGCACTGCCCGGCGTGGCCGCGCTGGTGCAGCGCAGCGGCGGCGAGCAGGACATCATGCTCGGCTACAGCGACAGCAACAAGGACGGCGGCATCTTCACCAGCAACTGGGAGCTGTACCGCGCCGAAATCGCCCTCGTCGAACTCTTCGACGAACTCGCCACCAGCCATGGCATTCAGCTGCGCATGTTCCACGGCCGCGGCGGCACCGTGGGCCGGGGGGGCGGCCCGAGCTACCAGGCCATCCTGGCGCAGCCCCCCGGCACCGTGCGCGGCCAGATCCGCCTGACCGAGCAGGGCGAGGTCATCGCCTCCAAATACGCCAACCCCGAGATCGGCCGCCGCAACCTCGAAACCCTGGTGGCCGCCACGCTGGAGGCCACGCTGCTGCAGCCCACCAAGCCTGCCACCAAGGCCTTCCTGGATGCGGCCGCGCAGCTCTCGCTGGCCAGCATGGGCAGCTACCGAGCGCTGGTGTACGAGACGCCGGGCTTTACTGAATATTTCTTCAACTCCACCCCCATCCGCGAGATCGCCGAGCTGAACATCGGCTCGCGCCCCGCCAGCCGCAAGGCCAGCCAGAAGATCGAAGACCTGCGCGCCATCCCCTGGGGCTTCAGCTGGGGCCAGTGCCGCCTCACGCTGCCCGGCTGGTTTGGCTTCGGATCGGCGGTGGATTCGTTCATCAACGCCGAAGGCAAGGACCCCAAGGCCCAGCTGGCGCTGCTGCAGAAGATGTACCGCCAGTGGCCGTTCTTTCGCACCCTGCTGTCCAACATGGACATGGTGCTGGCCAAGAGCGACCTGGCTCTGGCCTCACGCTACAGCGAACTCGTGACCGATGCGCGTCTGCGCAAGAAGGTGTTCACCAGTATTGAGGCCGAGTGGCACCGCACGGCCGATGCACTCACCCGCATCACGGGCGACAAGCAGCGTTTGACGCACAACACGGCGCTGGCCCGATCCATCAAGCACCGCTTTCCGTACATCGATCCGCTGCACCACTTGCAGGTGGAGCTGGTGCGCCGCTGGCGCGCTGGGCAGGGCGACGAGCGGGTGCAGACGGGGATTCATATTTCCATCAACGGGATTGCGGCAGGGCTGCGCAATACGGGTTGATCTTTTGGGGGCGCTCAGGATTCAGTCCCCCAGCAGTTCCCCCACGGCCTTCAGGTCCTCCACCCGGTCGCACACGGCCTTTACGGCCATCATCACCGGGATGCCCAGCAGCAGGCCCCACAGGCCCCACAGCCAGCCCCAGGCCAGCACGCTGACAAAAACCGCCACGGGGCTCATGCTGCTGGTGCGGCTGGTGAGCCAGGGGGTGAGCAGGTTGCCCACCAGGGTGTGGATGACCAGCGATGCACCGCCGATGGCCAGCGCCATGTCCAGGGTACCGAACTGCAGAAACGCCACCAGGGCCGATGCGCCGGTGACCAGGGCCGAGCCGATGTAGGGTGCGAGGTTCAGCACACCGGCCACCACGCCCCACACGGCAGCGTTCTCCAGGCCCAGGGCCCAGTAGGCGACACCCGTGGCCACGCCGACCAGCACGCTGGTGACCACCTGCACCAAGAGGTAGCGCTGGATCTGGTTGGTGATGTCCTCCAGCACATGGATGGTGATCTTGCGCCGCTCAAAGCTCGTGCCGGCGATGCGCAGCAGCTTGTTGCGAAACAGGTTGCCCGATGCCAGCGCAAAGTAGGTCAGGAACACCACCACCGTGAGCTGCCCGAGTGCGGACATCAGCCCCATCGTGCCGCTCCAGAGGTAGTCGCGGATATTGAACGGCGGGCGCTCCACCACCACGCGTTGCACCCCGCGCCGGGGCGGGCTTGCGGCGCTGCTTTCGGTGGCGGCCTGCTCGATCTGATTGGCGGCCTTTTGCACGTTATCCAGTGGGCTCGCGGTGCCGGTGCGGGTCTTCAGGCTGTCCCGCACTTTCTTGGCGGCAACAGGCAGCGAATCCACCAGTTGCACAGCGCCGTCACTGAGCGACCAGGCCGTGCTGGCCAGCCCCCCCACGATGGCGATGAGCAGCACCCCGGCACCCAGCCAGCGGGGTACATGCCAGCGCCGCATGAATTCGACAATGGGCCGCAGCGCCGTGGTGAGCAGCAGGCTGAGCATGATGGGGATGAACACGGCGCTGGCCCAGTGCAGCAAGGCCACACTGGCAAACAGCGCCAAGAGGGCCAGCGACACATTGCGCACATCCACCGGCATGTGGAGCATGAGCGGGCCGCTGAAAGGGGACGGCGCCACGGCGGCTTCCGCTGCGGCGCCGGGCAGCGGCGTGGGCGGGGGGACATTGGAGGAAGAGCTTTCTGCAGCCGCCGTAACCTGCGGTGGGGAAGCCGGGTCAGGTGCTGGTGCGCTGCCCTGCGCGGCAGAGGGGCCGGGCAGGGGCGCCACGGGCTGGTCGGGGGTGGTGGGGGCGGCAGGCTCGGTCATGCGCGGATTGTGCGGCAGGCCGCAACCGCGTTGTGTAGGCGGCCACCCCAGCGCCCCGGAGGCGGCACCGAAAGCGGCGCAAACAGGGCGCTTATTGCCCGATGGCCGTTGTGCCCGGCCATTACGATGGCGCCATGCCATTGCTTTGCATGCATTTCAACCCTCTCCTGCCGCCAAAGGGTCCCTGCGCATGAACCACCACCCATCCAACAACGGAGTGCGGCCGAGGCTGGCTGCTGCTGCCGCTGTGGCCGCGCTGCTGCTGCTCGGGGGCTGCGCTTCGCTGGACGTGCCCCGCGCCGACAACTACCCCGCCTCCGACCAGAAGAAGGCGCGGGCCGTCCACCATTGGGATGTGCTGGCCGATGACGTCGCCCACCGCATAGCCGACAAGATCAGCGCCTGGCCCGCGGGCGAGTACCCGATCTTTGTGGCTGCCTCCCCCGGCGATTCCAGTTTCAACAACGGCTTTCGCAAACTGCTCATCACGCGGCTGCTGGACCGGGGTGTCACGCTGTCCACCCAGCCTGCCGCGGTCACGCTGACTTTTGAGACCCAGCTGGTGCAGCACGAGGCACGGGTCAACAGCACGGGCCCCTTGCCCTGGACACGCCTTGCGCTGGGAGTGGGCGTGGCGCGGGACTGGTACCTGTACCAGCAAAGCGCCGGGTCTGTGCTGGCGGGCATCACGGCCCTGGGCGTTGTCACCGATCTCACGCAGTACGCCATCAGCGGACCGGCTGCAGGCGGCCCCACACGCACCGAGGTGCTCATCACCACCTCCCTGGAGAGCGGAGACCGGTATCTGGCCCGCACCGCGGATGTGTATTACATCGAACAAGAGGACTCGGCGCTGTACCGGGCCAAGGTGGCCGAGCCCCCCATGCCCCCGCCGCCCACGGCGGTGAAGACCTGGCGGGTGGTAGCGCCATGACGGCGTTTTTGCTCGGTTGCCGAAGTGCGCGGTCGGCGCGCTGGACGGCCTTTCCGTTGCTGGCGCTGGCGTTGCTGGTGCAGGGCTGCGCCACTAGCCCCATGCATACCTATTACTACGGCGACAGGTCTGCGGGCCTGCAGCGTACCAACCTCATTGATACCAACGAAAGGGCTGCAGACGCGTTGCTGGATAACGCACCGCTGGACGCCAGCCAGCCCGTGCTGGTGGCGACGCTGGTCCATGTGGACCGGCTGACCGAGTCTTCGCGGCTGGGCCGCATCTTCTCGGAGCAGATTGCAGGCCGCATGGTGCAGCGTGGCCTGAAGGTGACCGAGGTCAAGATGCGCGAGAACCTGCTGCTGCAGCGCGACCAGGGCGAACTGTTGTTGTCGCGCGAGGTGCGCGAGGTAAGCCAGGCGCAGGACGCGCAGGCGGTGGTGGTGGGCACCTATGCGGTGTCCACGTCGGTGGTGTACATCAGCCTCAAGCTGGTGAACCCGGTGGGCAACACCGTGGTGGCGGCGCACAACTATGTGGTGCCCATGGATGAGAACGTGCGCGCCCTGCTGACGGGAAGGTGACCGCAGATGGCGAGCACCGCCGCATCGCGGCAAGCAACAAAGCCCCGGGAGGGGCTGTGTTGTTAGTATGAAATCGATAGCTACCAGCGCTTACTGCATAAGCGCTAGAGGCCAATTTCTATTGAAAATCAATGCAACATCAACGCACCAGCAGACTTGCTCTTGCCAGCGCGGGCGGGTGGGTTGCAAAGGCCGCAGGTGAAGTGGCGGTTCTCATACAGCTCGGTCACGAACTGGCCGCTGCACTGGCTGCACTTGGTGCGCGTGAGCATCCCGGCGTCCACAAACTTCACCAGGCGCCAGGCGCGGGTGAAAGACAGCAGGGGCTCGATCTCGGCCGTGGCCACTTGTTCGTTGTACAGGCGGTAGGCCTTGGTCAGCAGCTCCACTGAATCCAGGTCCACGCCCTTGGACAGGTATTCGTAGATGTTCAAAAACAGCGAGCTGTGGATGTTTTCCTGCCAGGTCAGAAACCAGTCGGTGGAAAACGGCAGCTGTCCCTTCGATGGCGACTTGCCCGCGATCTCCTTGTACAGCCGGATCAGGCGTTCGTACGACAGCGTGGTCTCGGACTCCAGCACCTGCATGCGGGCGCCCATCTGGATCAGCATCGCAGCGCGTTCGATCTGCCTGGACTCGTTCAGAACGCTCTTGACGGGGGCTTTGGCGGTGGTGGACATGGCGGGCTTTCAGGCAGGACGGGGATCAGGGTGGCGGTGGGGGCTCAGAGCACTTCCGACACGCGGCTGGCCATCAGGATGTTGGCGTGCAGCGTGTTGGTGGCTTCGTTGCCCACCTTCTTGGCCGAGTGGTTCGTGAGCAAGCTCCACACCAGGTTGTCGTCCACGCGGAAGCTGCAAAGAAGCGTGTTGCGGGAGGCCAGTTTCATCACTTGCGCTGCCGACAGTGATGCCAGAATGTCGGCAGACTCTTCGTTCATGCCCAGACGGAACACGGCTTCGGCCTTGTCCTGGCGAATCAGGGTCTGGGCCAGCATCAGGTAGGTGAGGTTGGCTTCGCGGATTTCGGCGAGGAGTTGTTCGTTGGTCATGGCGGCTTCCTTTTTTCCAGTACCGGGTCTTGCGTTTCCTGCTGACTGCAGGCTTTGCGTGATCCGTTGAAATGGATTGTGAAACCGCCCCAATCAGAAATTAAGTCGGGGTTTGGATGTGCCGCGCGTCTGGTTTCGCGGTGGGCCATGTAGGAATTTGCCCTACACGCGCATCAGATGCGGGCTGGCATTCCACCCGATGGCGCTTGCTGCAGCACCGGGCCCGGGCTGCCCCATTCTGTTCATGGTTTTGATAGCACCCTCAAAGCCATCTTTTTTGCACTTTTACAACCCGCGCCGTAGTGCTGTGCGCTGCATCAGCCTTTTTCGACCGGGCGCGCGGGGTCGGAACACCACTCGCTCCAGCTGCCCGCAAACAATGCTGTCGGGCCGAGGCCCGCCACCTCCATGCCCAGCAGATTGGGCACGGCGCTCACTCCGCTGCCGCACTGGTGCACCACGGTGGCGGGGTCGCGGCCCCCCAGCAGAGCTTCAAATTCGGCGCGCAGCACGGCGGCAGGCTTGAATCGGCCATCCGCGCCAATGTTGTCGGCGAAAGGGCGGTTGAGCGCACCCGGGATATGCCCCGCCACGGGGTCCAGCGGCTCGACTTCGCCCCGGTAGCGGGCACCCGCGCGCGCGTCGATCACGGTCTGGCCGGGCTGCTGCAGGCGCGCCAGCACCTCGCTGGCCGTAGCCAGCCGGCGCAGGGGGTCGCCCAGCTGGAAGTTGGTCTGGAAGTGCGCTGGCTCTTCGCCGCTGTTAACCGCGCCTCCGGCGGCCTGCCAGGCCTGCAGCCCACCGTCGAGCACGGCCACGGCATCGTGCCCCGCCCACTTGAGCATCCACCACAGGCGGCCACAGTAGTTGGCGCCCTGGCGGTCGTACACCACGGCCTGCATGTTGTTGGCAAAACCCACGCTGGACAGCCACATCGCAAAACGCTCGCGGCTGGGCAGCGGGTGGCGCCCGCCCGATGCAGGCTGGTCGGCTTCCTGCGCGGTCAGCGTGCCGTGTGCGCCGGGGGCACCGTGTTTGGCGCTCAGGTCGTTGTCGAGGTGGGCGTACACCGCGCCGGGGATGTGCGCCTCGCCGTATTGCTGGGCGCCGGCCGTGGGTTGCATCAGCTCAAAGCTGCAGTCAAACACCATCAGCGGTGCGCCGCTGGCGATCAGCGACTGCAGGTCGGGGGCAGGGATGAGGGTGGTGTAGGTGGTCATGGGCAGAGGAGGGTACGAAGTGACGGGATGTGCCGGACAGTGCTCCATTGTGTCCATCCTGGCGCGGCGTGTCCGGTGCAGTTCGTAACGGTTGTCGTATCTCTCAGTGTTCTTCTGCCGGTGCCCCCGGCGCAGCCCGCGCGCGCAGGATGGTGGCCACAATGCCGCTGCCCACGATGAGGGCCATGCCGATCCAGCCGATGGGTGGAATCTCGTCGCCAAACAGCAGCACGCTGTAGACGGCGGCAAAAACGATGCCGGAATACTGCAGGTTGGCAACCACCAGCGTGCCGCGCTGCGTTTTGGCGCTGGCGTAGGCACGCGTCATGCACAGCTGGCCACCGGCGGCCAGCACGCCAATGGGCAGCAGCCACAGCGCCTGCCAGCCGGGCCAGTCTGACATGCCGGTAAACAGCATGGCCCCACCGCCTGCCACGGCAGAGCCCACGGCAAAGTAGAAAACGGTGCGCGATTCTGGCTCGCCCAGGCGCGACAGCGCCACCACCTGCATGTAGGCAAAGGCAGCGGTCAGGCCGGACATCAGCCCGATCAGGCCCGCAAACGCCTGGTTCTGGTCCAGGCTGGGGCGCAGCATCAGCACCACGCCCACAAACCCCGTCAGCACGGTGACGATCAACGGCCCCTGGAAGGCCGGACGGGGCGCTGCCGCAGAGGGTCGCCACGCGAGCAGAGTGCCGCCCACCAGAAAGGCCGCGATCCAGACGCTGCTCATGTAATTGAGCGTCATGGCCGTGGCCAGCGGCAGGTGGGCAATCGCATAGAACCAGGCTCCCAGCGACGCCACGCCCACCAGGCTGCGCCACGCGTGCATGCCCGGATATCGCGTGGCCAGCGTCACCTTTTGTGACCGGGCCAGCAGCCACAGGATGAACATGCCGATGATGCCGCGGTAGCACACCAGTTCGGCCGCGTTGAAGAAATCCGATGCGATCTTGACGCACACGCCCATGCTGGCAAACAGGAACGCGGCCAACACCATCCAGAGGGCTTGCATCGGGTTGTAATCTCTTGAAGCGCACCGGCTGGTGCAGAAGTAAAAATAGCCGCCAGCGCTTGTTTACCAAGCGGCGGCAGCTATTGTAATGAGAGCAGGCCACAGCGGGCCTGCGGATTGGCGGGGTTTTGTCGCCGTATTCAGCGTTTCGGGACGCCGGCGCCCATCGCCTCGCGATACCACTCGTGAAAGTGCTGCATGCCGTCTTCCATGGGGCTCTGGTAGGGGCCCACCTCGTTGTCGCCGCGCTCCAGCAGCGCCTTGCGGCCGGCGTCCATGCGCTCGCCGATTTCGTCGTCCTCGATGCAGGTCTCCATGTAGGCGGCCTTCTGCGCCTCGACGAATTCGCGCTCGAAGGCGGCGATTTCCTCGGGGTAGTAGAACTCCACCATGTTCAGCGTCCTGGTGGGGCTGATGGGGTGCAGGGTGGACACGGTGAGCACATGCGGGTACCACTCGATCATGATGTGCGGGTACAGCGTGAGCCAGATGGCGCCGTACTTTGGCGGCTTGCCTTCACGGTAGTCCAGCAGCGCCTTGTGCCAGCGCTCGTACACCGGGCTGCCCGCCTTGCCCAGGCGGTTGGCCACGCCCACGGTCTGCACGGAGTAGTTCTTGCCAAACTCCCAGCGCAGGTCGTCACACGTCACAAAGCTGCCCAGGCCCGGGTGGAAGGGGCCGACGTGGTAGTCCTCCAGATAGACCTCGATGAAGGTCTTCCAGTTGTAGTTGCACTCGTGCAGCTCCACATGGTCGAGCACGTAGCCGCCAAAGTCCAGGTCGGCGCGCGGGCCCATCTGGGCCAGGTCGGCGGCCACGTCGTAGCCGTTGTCCTCAAACAGCAGGCCGTTCCACTCGCGCAGCTTGTAGTTGTTCAGGTTCAGGCACGGGTCGTGCGCGAAGTGGGGCGCGCCCAGCAGTTCGCCCTGGGGGTTGTACGTCCAGCGGTGCAATGGGCACACGATGTTGCCGCCCGCGCTGCCCTTTTGCTGCGTGTTCAGCGAACCCTTGCCCTTGAGCATGACGGCCTGGCGGTGGCGGCACACGTTGGAGATCAGCTCGATGCCGCCCTGGGCGTTGCGCACCAGCGCGCGGCCCTCTCCTTCCTGGGGCAGGGCGTAGTAGTCACCCGTGTTGGGCACGGCCAATTGGTGCCCCACGTAGCGGGGCCCGCGCTGGAAGATGGTATCCAGCTCGCGCTGGAACAGCGCATCGTCAAAATAGCTTGAAACTGGTAGTTGGCTTGCGGCCTGCTGCAGTTGAAGACTTAAATCAGACATGGGTGACCTGACCTAAAGACTCCCCACAGAGAGTGCGGGAGGTGCGCCGGGAAGGCACATCTGGAAAAAGAAAACCGGCTCAGAAGGTGGCCGGCTCGACGGGAATGGGATTATAGGCGGTGGGGTTATTCCCGCACCCCCGCTACGTGAATAGAAATCGTCGGTTCCAGAAAATAGAGGCCTCCTACGGATCTGCTGCTGTCTGACACGGGCGCCACAGCGCTGCGCCTAAAATCACCGGTTTTTCACCCGCGCACTGCCGCCCCCTCCATGCCCAAGGCCCCCGCAACACCCCTTCCTCCCGCCGAACCCGCCAGCTACGAGGCGGCGCTGGAAGAGCTGGAGCAACTCGTGGCCCGCATCGAGTCGGGCCAGTTGCCGCTGGACCAGATGCTGGCCGGCTACCAGCGCGGCGCCACGCTGCTGGCGTTTTGCCGCCAGCGGCTCGATGCCGTGCAGGACCAGATCAAGGTGCTGGACGAAGGGCAACTGCAACCATGGAACCAGGAATGAGCGCGGTGCCCATGATTTCCGAATGCCAGTCGCTGGACATGACCGCCTGGACCCAGACCCGCCTGGCCCGCGTGGAGCAGGCCCTGTCGCAATGGGTGGGCGACGGCGCACCCGCCGGGCTGGGCGACGCCATGCGCTATGCCGTGCTCGATGGCGGCAAGCGCCTGCGGCCGCTGCTGGTGCTGGCGGCCTACGAGGCGGTCTGCAGTGGAGCCACGGCGTCTGAGGTGCATGACGATGCAGCCCTGCGTGCGGGCATGGACGAGGCGGCCCTGCGGGCCGGTTTGGACGAAGCAGCCCTGCGGGCCGCGTGCGCGGTGGAGCTCATCCACGCCTACTCGCTGGTGCACGACGACATGCCCTGCATGGACAACGACGTGCTGCGCCGTGGCAAGCCCACCGTGCACGTGCAGTTTGGCGAGGCCCAGGCGCTGCTGGCGGGCGATGCGCTGCAGGCCTTTGCTTTTGAGCTGCTCACGCCGGACGGCAGCGCGATTCCTGCCGCCACACAGGCCACGCTGTGCAGGCTGCTGGCGCGGGCCGCAGGGTCGGCCGGCATGGCGGGCGGGCAGGCCATCGACCTGGCCAGCGTGGGTGTGGCGCTGACCGAAGACCAGTTGCGCCAGATGCACCGGCTCAAGACCGGCGCGCTGCTGCAGGGCAGTGTGCTCATGGGGGCGGCATGCGGCCACGCTGTGGGCGCGGCCTACCAGGCGCTGTCCGACTACGGGGCGGCCATGGGCCTTGCGTTCCAGGTGGTGGATGACATCCTGGACGTGGTGGCCGATTCCGCCACGCTGGGCAAGACAGCGGGCAAGGATGCTGCGGCCGACAAGCCCACCTATGTGTCTTTGCTGGGGCTCGCGCGGGCGCAGGCCTATGCCCAGGAGCTGCTGGCCGAGGCGCATGAGGCCCTCGCCCGCAGTGGCCTGCCGGATACCCGTGCGCTGGCGGCCCTGGCCGACATGGTGGTGCGCCGCTCGCATTGAACCCGGCCCGATGACCCGTGCTGCACCCTGATCATGTCCGCTGCAGTCAATTCAATGCCAAATCGGCCTCCAGCGCTTATCTGTAAAGCGCTGGCAGCTATGAAAAGAATAGTCAATGTCCACGATGTCCTTCCCCCTGCTGCAAACCATCAATGACCCGGCCGACCTGCGCCAGCTTTCGCGCGCAGACCTCAAGGCCCTGGCGACCGAACTGCGCGGATTTGTGCTGGAAAGCGTCTCCCAGACCGGTGGCCATTTGAGCTCGAACCTGGGAACGGTGGAGCTAACTGTGGCACTGCACCACGTCTTTCATACGCCGGAAGACCGCCTGGTGTGGGACGTGGGCCACCAGACGTACCCGCACAAGATCCTGACGGGCAGGCGCGACCGCATGCACACGCTGCGCCAGTTGGGCGGCATCTCGGGCTTTCCGCAGCGGGCCGAGAGCATTTACGACACCTTTGGCACGGCGCATTCGAGCACCAGCATCTCGGCCGCGCTGGGCATGGCGCTGGCCGCCAAGCGCAAGGGCGAAAACCGCCACGCCGTGGCCATCATCGGAGACGGTGCGATGAGCGCCGGCATGGCGTTCGAGGCCCTGAACAACGCCGGCGTGGCCGACTGCAACCTGCTGGTGGTGCTCAACGACAACGACATGAGCATCAGCCCGCCCGTGGGTGCGCTCAACCGCTACCTCGCGCAGCTCATGAGCGGCCAGTTCTACGCCGCCGCCAAGAATATGGGCAAGACCGTGCTGCGGCCCGTGCCGCCGCTGCTGGAGCTGGCCAAGCGCTTTGAGCAGCAGGCCAAGGGCATGGTGGTGCCCGCCACACTGTTCGAAAAATTCGGCTTCAACTACATCGGTCCCATCGACGGGCACGACCTCGATTCGCTGATCCCCACCCTCGAGAACATCAAGAGCCTCAAGGGTCCGCAGTTCCTGCACGTGGTCACCAAAAAAGGCCAGGGCTACAAGCTGGCCGAGGCCGACCCTGTGGCCTACCACGGCCCCGGCAAGTTCGACCCCAGCGTGGGCCTGACCAAGCCCGCGACGCCGCCCAAGCAGACGTTCACCCAGGTGTTCGGCCAGTGGCTGTGCGACATGGCTGCACAGGACCCGCGCCTCGTGGGCATCACCCCGGCCATGCGCGAGGGCTCGGGCATGGTCGAGTTTGAAAAACGCTTTCCGGACCGCTACTACGACGTGGGCATTGCCGAGCAGCATGCCGTCACGTTCGCGGCGGGCATGGCCTGCGAGGGCGTGAAGCCCGTGGTGGCCATCTACTCCACCTTCTTGCAGCGCGGCTATGACCAGTTGATCCACGACGTGGCGCTGCAGAACCTGCCCGTGGTGTTTGCGCTGGACCGCGCCGGGCTGGTGGGCGCAGACGGCGCCACGCATGCAGGCGCTTATGACATTCCGTTTGTGCGCTGCATCCCCAACATGAGCATGGCCTGTCCGGCGGACGAGCGCGAATGCCGCCAGCTGCTCAGCAGCGCCTTCGAGCAGGACCACCCCGTCGCGGTGCGCTACCCGCGCGGCAGCGGCGCTGGTGTGGCGCCCCTGGCGGCGCTGGAAGGCCTGCCCTTTGGCAAAGGCGAGATCCGCCGTGAGCGCCAGGGCGGCGACCCGAAGGCGCCACGCATTGCCATCCTGGCGTTTGGCACGCTGCTGTATCCCGCGCTGCAAGCGGGCGAGGCACTGGATGCCACCGTGGTCAACATGCGCTGGGCCAAACCCATTGACGAAGCCTTGCTGCGCGAGGTGGCCGGGCGCCACGATGCCCTGGTCACGCTGGAAGAAGGCGCCATCATGGGTGGCGCGGGCAGTGCGGTGACCGAGGCGCTCAACGGCATGGGCATCGTGCGGCCGGTGCTTCAGCTGGGCCTGCCCGATGTATTCATCGAGCACGGCGACCCGGCCAAGTTGCTCGCGCTGCAAGGGCTGGATGCAGCAGGCATTGAAAAGTCCGTGCGTGCTTTCAGCGCGGGGTTGGTGGCGGCGCCTTCTGCCGGTACGGCATAGGCTCACTGGGGTATCCGACAACCCGGCCCCCAGTCGCTTGCTCCTAGAATCGTACCGGACCGCAGCCATCTCGCTTCGGCGCTGCGCTCGCGGGGTGGCACCGCCACCGTACTGGAGACAAACCCCATGGATCGTCGTTCCGCCATTCGGCACGCTGGCATTGCTGGTGTGCTCGCGACCGGACTCGCGCCTGCCGTGCAGGCGCAGCCCGTGGTGCGCTGGCGCCTGGCGTCGAGTTTTCCAAAATCGCTCGACACGATTTACGGGGGTGCTGAGGTTTTTGCCAAGGCCGTGAAGGAGCTTTCGGGTGGCAGATTCGAAGTGGTGGTGCACGCTGCGGGCGATCTGATGCCCGCCTTTGGCGTGCTGGAGGCCGTGCAAGGCGGCCAGATCGACATTGCGCACACAGCGCCCTACTACTTTTATGCGCAAAACCAGGCTTTTGCCCTCGGGTCTGCGATTCCGTTTGGTTTCAACGCCCGGCAAATGAATGCCTGGATGCTGCGCGGCAACGGGCGCAGGCTGATGGACGAGTTCTACGCGGGCTACAACATCGTCAGTTTTGCGGGCGGCAACACCGGCACGCAGATGGGCGGCTGGTACCTCAAGGAGATCAGGGATGTCTCTGACTTCAAGGGCATGAAGATGCGCCTGGGCGGCGGGCTGGTGGGCGAGGTGATGGCCCGCATGGGCGCGATCCCCGTGGACATGCCGGGCGGCGAGATCTACAGCGCCTTGCAAAAGCGGGCCATCGACGCGGCAGAGTGGGTGGGCCCCTATGACGACCAGAAGCTCGGGTTCAACAAGGTGGCGCCTTTTTACTACTACCCCGGCTGGTGGGAGGGCGGGCTGGAGCTGGATTTTTTTGTGCACCGCAAGGCCTTCGATGCGCTGTCGGCCGAGCACAAGGCCATCGTCAACGCGGCGTCGTCGCTGGCCCACGCGGACATGCTGGCCAAATACGATGCGCTCAACCCCAGCGCACTCAAGCAGCTTGTGATTGCCAAGACCAAGGTGCTGCCGTTCTCGCTGCCGGTGCTCGACACCGCTTTTCGCACCGCCATGGAGATTTTTGCGCTGAACGAGGCGCGCAGCCCGGAGTGGAAAAAGATCTACACGGACATGCGCAATTTCCAGCGCGACCAGATCTTCTGGTTCCGGTTTGCGGAAGCCCGCTACGACAGCTTCATGTCTGCCCAGCGGATCTGAACGCGTATCCAAACGCGCTGTCAGGCCGCGCAGCGCCTGCCGATGCTTGCAGAACCCTGAAGTCCTCGGGCGCAGCGCCCCGTTGCGGGGGAAAACCCGCACGACCGGGTGCGGTCATGTTTCTACAATCCCTCAGGGTCAATACCCTTGGCGGGAGGCGCACAACGCTCTCCGGTCGAGTTTCGCAAACAATACTTCGGAGAGAACCTCATGGATCGTCGCTCAATCATCAAACAGGCTGGCATTGCCGGCGTGCTGGCTGCAGGCGTTGCGCCCGCTGTACACGCACAGGCCGCAGTGCGCTGGCGCCTGGCTTCCAGCTTCCCCAAGTCGCTGGACACGATTTTCGGCAGCGCCGAAACCATGGCCAAGGCCGTCAAGGCCATGTCGGGTGGCAAGTTTGAAATCACGGTGCACCCCGCAGGCGAGCTGATGCCCGCGTTTGGCGTGGTCGATGCCCTGCAGGCCGACACCATCGACATGGCACAGTCCGCGGCCTACTACTTCACGGGCAAGGATCCGGTTTTTGCCTTCAGCTGCGCCGTGCCCTTTGGCCTGACCGCACGCCAGACCGCCTCCTGGAAGAAGTACGGCAACGGCGCCAAGCTGATGGATGCGTTCTTTGAAAAGTACAACTTCCACACCGCCAGCGGCGGCAACACCGGCACGCAGATGGGCGGCTGGTACCGCAAGGAAATCAAGACGGTTGCAGACCTCAAGGGCCTGAAGATGCGCATGGGCGGCGGTGTGTTCGGCGAGGCGATGGCCAAGCTGGGCGTGGTGTCGCAGAACATGCCCGCTGGTGACATCTACCAGGCGCTTGAAAAGGGCACGCTGGACGCGGCCGAGTTCGTGGGCCCCTACGACGATGCCAAGCTGGGCTTTGCCAAGGTGGCACCGTTCTACTACTACCCCGGCTGGTGGGAAGGTGGCGCGGATCTGGAGTTCTTCGTCAACAACAAGAAGTACGCCGCCCTGTCGGAAGAGAACAAGGCCATCCTGAATGCCGCCATGGCTGTGGCCGCAACGGACATGACCGCCAAGTACGACGCCTACAACCCGATCGCGCTCAAGAAGCTGGTGGCAGAAAAGACCAAGCTCACGGCTTTCCCCAAGGCTGTCATCGACGCCGGCTTCAAGGCTTGCATGGAAGTTTATGCAGAGCACAACGCCAAGTCGCCCGAGTTCAAGAAGATCTACGACGACATGCGTGCCTTCCAGCGTGACCAGATCCTGTGGAACCGCTTCTCCGAGTATCCGTACAACCAGTACATGAACGGCGTGAAGATCTGACCGATCTTTGCCGGGGGCAGCAGCCAGGAGTTGCTGCCCGTTCCATCTCAGAAAAGCCGCGCATGTCGCGGCTTTTTTGCGTTTGCGCCAGGCCCAGCCTGTACGGCGCATGCCCAGGCCTTCGCGCAGGCGGTCGGGGCTGCCAACGGCCCAAGTTCATGGGTAAAAAATGCTATGAAAAGAAGAGCTGCTAGCGCATGCTGGTAAAGCGCTTGCGGCATATTTGACCCAGATATTCGTTAGGCCACCCGTGCTGCCACCGTGCAGCCACCCGGCGATACATCAAACACAGTTTTTATTGTGCGGGGACGCGCCGCACGCACCCGCCTGGCGCTTTGCGGGTGCAACCTGGCAGGTCGCACGGTGGTGTTGTGATTCGCGAGGTGGTTTGCCGGCTCGTGCCGCCAGATCGTGTGTGCTGCGCGCAAAGAAAAAGGCCCCGCAGGGCCTTGGGTGGGAGCAGGGGGTTGGGGCGCGCGCGCACTGCGCCGCCCATTCCCCTCGGGTGGCCCGTTTCAGTTCGCCGGTTTCTCCAGCGCGTCCTGCATCGCCTTCATCGGATCGTCTGCGGGTGCTTCGCTGCCTGCGGGTTCGCCGCTGGCAGGGGGTGCGTCTGCCCCGGGTGCCTCGGCGGGTTCCTCGCTCGCTCCGAAGGGCTCTTCTCCGTACGATTCACCGTCTGACGGCGATCCCAGCGACTCGCGCATCTGGTCGCCCAGGCTCTCCATGTTGTATTCCACCTTCTTGTCCAGCGCACCTGTCACGAGCTGCGGGAAGGCGATCAGCAAGCCCACCATGGTCAGCTGGATCACCAGGAACGGAATGGCGCCACGGTAGATCTGCATCGTCGTCACGGGCTCCATGCGCTTGCGCGTGATGCGGTCCACATAGGGCTTGTCGGGCGCCACCGAGCGCAGGAAGAACAGTGCAAAGCCGAATGGCGGGTGCATGAACGAGGTCTGCATGTTCACGGCCAGCAGCACGCCGAACCAGATCAGGTCGATGCCCAGCTTGTCGGCCACCGGGGCCAGCAGTGGCACCACGATGAACGACAGCTCGAAGTAGTCCAGGAAGAACGCCAGGAAGAACACCATGACGTTCACCGCGATCAGAAAGCCCACCTGGCCGCCGGGCAGGTTCGTCAGCAGGTGTTCCACCCAGATCGGGCCGTCGGCCGCCTGGAACACCAGGCTGAAGGTGGTGGCGCCGATCAGGATGAACATCACGAAGCTCGACAGCTTGGTGGTGGATGCCAGCGCCTGTTTGAGCAGCTTCATGTCCAGGCGCTTGCGGCTCCAGCCCATGATCAGTGCACCCATGGCGCCCATGGCGCCGCCTTCGGTAGGGGTGGCAATGCCCAGGAAGATCGTGCCCAGCACCAGGAAGATCAGCAGCAGCGGGGGAATCAGCACAAAGGTCACACGTTCGGCCAGGCGCGAGAGCAGGCCGAGCTTGAAGCCCTTGTTGAGCAGCGCGATGGCCAGCGCCACGGCGGTGCCGCCGCACATGGCGACCACCACTTTTTCGTCAGTGGCCACAAACGTGACGGGCTGGCCTTGCCACCAGCTGTGCACGTCCTCCATGTGGCGGGCCAGGAAGATCGACACCGTGGCCGAAAGCCCCGCCAGCACGCCCAGCGAGGTGTAGCCGCCACTGCCATCGGCTTCGCGGTAGGTGCGGGCTTCAGGGGGCAGGGCAGGCACCTGGTGGGGCTTGAAGACGGCCAGCAGCATGACGTAGCCCACGTACATGCCCATCAGGATAAAGCCGGGGATGAACGCGCCCTTGTACATGTCGCCCACGCTGCGGCCGAGCTGGTCGGCCATCAGGATCAACACCAGGGAGGGCGGGATGATCTGCGCGAGCGTGCCAGACGCCGCAATGACGCCGCTGGTCAGGCGCCGGTCGTAGCCATAGCGCAGCATGATGGGCAGGGAGATCAGGCCCATCGAGATGACCGATGCTGCCACCACGCCCGTGGTGGCCGCCAGCAGGGCGCCCACAAAGATCACCGCCAGTGCAAGGCCGCCGCGCATGGGGCCGAAAACCTGCCCCACGGTGTCCAGCAGATCCTCGGCCATGCCGCTGCGCTCCAGGATCAACCCCATGAAGGTGAAGAACGGCACCGCCAGCAAGGTGTCGTTGGCCATGATGCCAATGAGGCGCTGCGGTAGCCATGCCAGCACCGAGCTGGGGAAAATGCCCATCTCAATACCAATGACCCCGAAGAACAGGCCGCAGGCCCCCAGGCTGAACGCCACCGGAAAGCCCAGCAGCAGGAACATGATCAGCCCCGCAAACATGAAGGGGGCGAAATTGGTCGCAAAGAATTCCATGGTGAAGGTGCTCCGGGCTCAGCGTTGGGGCGTGGCAGATGGGGTGGCGCCGGCCGCCTGGGCGGCGGCTGCCTCCTCTTGCTGCTGGCGCAGGAGCTCGGCCAGCTCCTCCTCGGAAGATTTCTCCACCAGACGGCCCATGGGGTCGGGCCCTTGCCCGCGCAGGAAGGCGATGCGCTTGATGAGTTCAGACCAGCCCTGCAGCATCAGCAGCGTGAAGCCCACGGGCAGCGCCACCCACACGGGCCAGCGCACCAGGCCGCCGGGGTTGCCCGACATTTCGCCGGTTTCGTACATCTGTATCACCAGGGGCGTTGCGAGGTACAACACCAGCACACACAGCGGCGTGAGGAAGAGTGTGAATCCCACGATGTCGATCCACACCTGCACACGCTTGGGCAGGCGGCTGTTGACCACGTCGATGCGCACGTGCTCGCGGTGCAACAGGGTGAACCCGGCTGCGGCCAGAAACGACCAGGCGTACAGGTACCACTGGGCTTCAAGAAACGCGTTGGAGCTGACGCCAAAGATCTTGCGAACCAGCGCGTTGATGGCACTGACGGCGGTGGCCGCAAAAATGAGCCAGATGACGTATTTGCCAACGAAGGCGTTGAGCCCGTCGATGGCGCGTGAGAATTTGAGTAAGGCCTGCATGGTGTCTCCAGAGGAAGGGCGGTGCCTGCGCGCGCACGCACATCGCTGCCGCGGCACCGGTAAGCGCTGCGGCAGGACAAATTTTTACAACGGGGCGATTTTACGGAGCACTGTAAAACGATTCTGACGGATGTGTGACGGTGCAATCCCTTGGAAAAGACTGGTTGGTTTGCTCCGTTATTCGTAGCAATTAGGGTTAATGCCTAGGCGTGTGCGAGCGTTTCTTGCGTGCAAATTGCCACCAGGGCAGCACGGCGCTCATGGCCAGCACCTCTCCACAATGCAAAGGTTCGTACCCGGGCAGTGCTGCCAGCTGCGCCAGCCATTCGGGTGTGTGCAGCAACTGGCGCAATGCCAGGGTGGGCGGCTGGTCCAGGCTGGTTTTCAGGCACGCCAGGTGATACCGCTCATGAACCAGCGGCACAAAGCCCAGCCCGCGCGCCCGGGCGGCCAGCTCAATCCCCATGCCCACGTCGGCCGCGCCGGCTGCCACGGCCTCGGCGATGGCCGTGTGCGAAGGCTCGTTGTGTGCGTAGCCAGGGATGACGTCTGATGCAATGCCCGCCTGGGCCAGCAGGTCGTCCAGCAACACGCGGGTGCCGCTGCCCAGCGGCCGGTTCACAAAACGTGCGCCGGTGCGCGCCACGTCGGCCAGGCTGTGCAGCGCCAGCGGGTTGCCCGGCGCCACGATCAGGCCCTGCGTGCGCTGTGCAAAGCCGATGATCTTGTGCAGGCCCGGCTGCAGCAAGGGTTTGTAGGTGCGCGCGGTCAGCGCATCGGCAACGGCATCCTCCACCGTGTGAAAGCCCGCCAGCGTGCACCGCCCCTCGTTCAGCGCGCGGATCGCGTCCACACTGCCGGTGAATCGGATGTCCAGGTGCAGCGCGCCCGCATCGGCCTGTGCGGCTGCGTGTTTGCGCAGTGCCACCAACGCATCATCGTGGCTGGCGTACAGGGTGAGCACATGGGCGTTGGGGTCGAACGCCACAGCAAACGCGCGTTCCAGGTCGGCGTGCAGTGCGGCAATCTGCGGAGCCAGCCGTGCCTGGGCCTGGCGTTCGGCCCACAGCAGCTTGGTGCCGAAATCACTGAGTTGTGCTGACTGGCCCTTGCCCCAGACGATCAATTCGCCGCCCAACTGGTCTTCCCAGCGTTTGAGGGCGCCCCAGACATGGCGGTAGGACAGGCCGAGCGCACGCGCGGCGCCCGAGATGGAGCCGTGTTCGGCCACGGCCTGCAGCAGTTCGGGCAGCGGATTGCGGATGAGTGCATTGCCCGCATCGCGGCTGAGTGTGTAGTGAAGTTGGACCCTATGCACGGACGTTCATATCGCTGGGTATTGATGGGGTGCCTACGATAGCCGAACGCGATCACCAGGCCCCCAACGTTCCGATGTCCACCCTTTCCGAAAGCGCGAACACAGCGCTGCAGCTCACCCTCTCGTTCGACCCTGTCCTCTGGACCATCGTGGGCCGGTCCCTCTCTGTCAGTGCCACTGCGTGTCTCATCGCCTGCGGCGTGGGCCTGGTGCTGGGCGCCTGGCTGGGTGTGGCGCGCTTTGCCGGGCGCGGTGCCGTGCTGGCAGTGCTCAACACCTTGCTGGCGGTGCCGTCGGTGGTGGTGGGGCTGGTGGTGTATTTGCTGCTGTCGCGCAGCGGGCCGCTGGGTGCGCTGGGCTGGCTGTTCAGCTTCAAGGCCATGGTGCTGGCCCAGGCCATTCTGGTGCTGCCGGTGGTCACGGCGCTCACGCGCCAGGCCGTGGAAGACGCTGAGCGCGCGCATGGCGAGCAGTTGCGGTCGATGGGTGCTGGGCCGCTGCTGCGCAGCCTGCTGCTGGCCTGGGACGAGCGCTATGCGCTGCTCACCGTGCTGATCGCATCGTTTGGCCGCGCCATCTCCGAAGTGGGCGCGGTGATGATCGTGGGCGGCAATATCGACGGCTTCACCCGCGTGATGACCACTGCCATTGCGCTGGAGACCAGCAAGGGCGATCTGCCGCTGGCCCTGGCGCTGGGCATGATCCTGCTGGCCGTGGTGCTGGCGCTCAATGTGCTGATTGCGCTGGTGCGCCGCTGGCGCGAGCGCGTGGATGGCGCTGCCGCCAGCACGCCCGTAGGGGTGGCGGCATGAGCGGGCGTGCTGCGAGCGCTTGGGTGGACATGCACCAGGTCAGCGTGCGCTACGGCCGCGTGCAGGCGCTGGACCACGTCACGCTGCGCATCATGCCCGGCGAGCGCGTGGCGCTGGTGGGCGCCAACGGCAGCGGTAAAAGCACGCTGCTGCGGGTGCTGCATGGCCTGGCCGATGCCACTGGTGGCGGGTTTCAGTGCGATACCGCCATGCGCCAGGCGATGCTGTTCCAGCGCCCCCACATGCTGCGCACCAGTGCACAAAACAACGTGGCGCTGGCGCTGTGGCTGCGCGGCAGTCGCTGGCGTGATGCTCGGGCGGCGGCGCTGGGTGCACTGCAGCGCGTGGGGCTGCAGGACATCGCCGCGCAGAACGCCCGCACCTTGTCGGGTGGCCAGCAGCAGCGTGTGGCCCTGGCCCGCGCCTGGGCGCTGCGGCCCGATGTGCTGCTGCTGGACGAGCCCACCGCCAGCCTCGATCCGCATGCCAAGCGCGAGGTGGAGGCGCTGATGGCCGACTTCGCCGAGAGCCACGGCGCAGCCGGACCGGCATACCCGGTGACCATGGTGTTCAGCAGCCACAACCTCGGCCAGGTCAAGCGCCTGGCCAGCCGTGTGGTCTACATGGAGCACGGCCGGGTGATGGCCGACCTGCCGGTACACGACTTTTTTAACGGCCCCCTTCCGGAGGCTGCCCGTTTGTTTGTCAAAGGAGAACTGGTATGAAGAATTTCAAGTTTTTTCGGCCTCCGGCGCTTATCCATAAAGCGCTGGTAGCTACTATTTTGGTAGCGTCTGGTTCGGTTTTCGCGCAGAGTATCACGATGGCGTCCACAACCTCCACGGAACAGTCCGGCCTGTTCGGGCACCTGATGCCCGAATTCAAGAAGGCCAGCGGGCTGGACGTGAAAGTGGTGGCGCTGGGGACCGGGCAGGCGCTTGATATGGCGCGCCGCGGTGATGCCGACGTGCTGTTTGTGCACGACCAGGTGGCCGAAGAAAAGTTCGTGGCCGATGGCTGGGGCGTGAAACGCTACCCGGTGATGTACAACGACTTCATCCTCATCGGCCCCAAGAACGACCCGGTGGGCACCCAAGGCAAGGACATCGTGCAGGCCCTGCAGAAGCTGTCTGCCGCCAATGGCAATTTCATCTCACGCGGTGACAAGAGCGGCACGCACGCGGCCGAGCTGCGCTACTGGAAGCTCGCCGGTGCCGACGCCGCCAAGGGCAGCGGCTACAAGGAATGCGGCTGCGGCATGGGCCCCGCGCTCAACATTGCGGCGTCCAGCGGCGCCTATGTGCTCGCTGACCGCGGCACCTGGCTCAACTTCAAGAACCGTGCCGACCTTGCCATTTTGGTCGAGGGCGACACCAAGCTCTTCAACCAGTACGGCGTGATGGTGGTGAACCCCGCCAAGCACCCGCATGTGAAGACGCAGGACGCGCAGAAATTTGTGGATTGGGTGGTGTCGCCCGCCGGTCAGCAAGCCATTGCGGGCTACAAGATCGGCGGCGAGCAACTGTTCTTCCCGAACGCAGGCAAGTAGCGGCGCGCGGCGCCGGGAGATCGCTGCGCAGGCACCTCAGTCGTCGTCGCGGTGGTGGCTGCTGCGCCAGATCGCGCGCACCAGCCACAGGCCACCTACCACGGCGCCAAAGAACCCCAGGAACCCAAACGCCGGCAGGCCGAAAAGCGTGGGCCCGCCCTGGACCGTCATCACGATGGACGAGCCGATGATCAGCGCCGCAATCACCAGCGCCATGGCCAGCCGGTTGGCCGACCGGTCGATCTGGTCGCCCACACGCTTGAGGTGGGCCAGCTCGATGCCTACCTGCAGGTGCCCGCGCCGCGCGTTGCGCAGCAGCTGGCCGATGTCGTCCGGCAATTGTTCTACGGTGGCCAGGGCGCGCCGCAAGGTGCTCCAGGCCCGCCCGGCCAGCACCTTGGGCTCGTAACGCTCGCGCACCACCTCTTTGAGCAGCGGAAGCGCCTCGGTGGCCATGTGGAAGTCCGGATCAAGGTTGCGCCCCATGCCTTCGAGCGAAATGAAGGCCTTGATCAGCAGTGCCAGGTCGGAGGGCAGGCCCAGGTGGTGCTCGCGCAGGATGGCGCTCACATCGGCCAGCATCTGCCCCAGGCTCAGCTGCGCGAGTGGCACACCGTGGTACTGGTCTACAAAGGCTTCGATTTCGGTCTCCAGCTGGCCCGGATGGCTGCTGGAGGCGTCCCCGGTCCAGTCCAGCAGTACGTCCGCCACGGCCTGGGGCTGGTGCTCCACCAGGCCCAGCAGCAGCTGCAGCAGCTCATCGCGGCGCCGCTGCGACAGGCGGCCCACCATGCCGAAGTCGATGAAGGCGATGCGGTTGCCCGGCAGGTAGAACACGTTGCCAGGGTGCGGGTCGGCATGGAAAAGCCCGTCCTGCACGATCATCCGGAGCACCGCCTGCGCGCCGCGCTGCGCCAGCACCGTGCGGTCAAAGCCCGCGTCGGTGGTCAGCGCTGCCAGGGCGCTGCCCGGCGTGCCATCGATGAAGTCCTGCACGTTGATGCGCTCGCGCGTGTAGGCCCAGTGCACGCGGGGGATCACGATGTGGGGCAGTGCCGCCATGTTGGTGGCAATGCGCTCGGCCTGGCGGCATTCGCCGGCCAGGTCCAGCTCGCGGCGCAAGGAGCGCGCGAACTCGCGCACCAGTTGCTGGGGCCGGTAGGGCTTGAGCGAGGGCAGCTCGGCCTCGGCCAGCGCCGCCAGCCGCCCCAGCAGGCGCAGGTCCGCGTGGATGGTGTCAGTGATGCCGGGGCGGCGGATCTTGACGACCACTTCGGTGCCGTCGTGCAGCCGCGCGCGGTGCACCTGGGCAATCGATGCGGCAGCCAGCGGCGTGGTATCGAACCAGGCAAACACCGCTTCGGGCTCGGCGCCCAGGTCCTCGCGCAGCTGCGGGCGCAGTGCGTCGATGGGCACCGCAGGCACGTGGCTGTGCAGCTTCTCGAATTCTGCAATCCACTCGGGTCCAAACAGGTCGGCGCGGCCCGCGAGGATCTGGCCGAACTTCACGAACGCCGGGCCCAGCTCCTCCAGCGCCAGCCGCACCTGCACCGGGGGCTCCACGCGGGCCAGGTCGGCGGCGTGCGTCCAGTTCAGTGCCTGGCCCGCGCGTTCGAGCTTGTCGGCCAGGCCCAGGCGGCGCACGGTGTCGCCAAAACCGTGGCGCACCATCACGCCCAGAATTTCCTTCAGGCGCCCCAGGTCGCGCGCGGTGTCCAGCGTCTCGATCAGCATGGGGGGGATGATAGGCCCCCTGCACCGGGCGTGGGGCCGCGCGGATCAGTCCCACGTGGTGAGGCGTGGCGCCGCTTTGCGGGCGAGCGGGGCGGCCACCATCACCGCCCGGAAGGCGAACAGCCAGCACGTGAGCCATGCGCCTGTCCACAGGCCCAGGAAATACTGGTGGGGTTGCACATGGCAAAAAGTGCAGATGCCCGGCGGACGGTTTTTGGTGCCTGGAATAGACCAGCCCCAGCGTGCGAGGCCGCAGCGCGACGTGCTCACTCTGCCTTGGGCGTGCCCAGCTTGCGGTACACGGTGGCGCGGCTGATGCCCAGGGTGCGCGCTGCTTCGGCGACGTTGCCGCGCGCGTCCCGCACGGCGCGGCGGATCATGGCGACCTCGGCCTCGCGCAGCGGGGCTGGCGCGGGGGTTGCCCCCGCGATCTGCAACCTGTGCGCTGCGCCCGGGTTGCGCGGGTGTGTGGACGGTATTGCCAGGGCATGCAGTCGCAGACCCGACCACAACGGGAGATCCAGCGGCTGCGTACTGTGCTGGCGGGCAGCGTCGAACACCATCGTCCAGGGCAAGGCCAGCAGGTCGCTGCAGTGGGGTGGCGACCCGGGTGCCAGCGAGGGATGGGGAACGAGCTGGCGTGCCAGGCTGTTGGCGCCCACGACGTAGCCTTCGACATCCAGTGCCATCAGGCCATCTCCTTCCCCGCCCAGCGTGCAACCGGGCCAGTTCAGGCGCAGCAGCAGGGCGTGCGGCAGCTGCAGCAGCAGGGCGTCTTCCATGGCGCGTGCCGAGCGGGCCACCAGGTGGCGCAGCTCGGGCCGCTCGGGAACATCCACGCCGGTCAGGTCCAGCATGCCCACGCACCGGCCCTGCGGGTCGAACAGCGGTGCGCCCGCGCAGCTGTAGCTGGCGTTGTCATCAAAGAAGTGTTCGCCGCGGTGCAGCCACACCGGCTGCAGCTCGGTCAGTGCAGCGCCGATGGCGGTGGTGCCCACTGCGGCTTCCGACAGGTCGATTCCCACGCGGCCGATGGCGCTGGCACGTGGGTCGTTGCGGTCGCAGTGGCCTTGCACGTCCACCACGATGCCCTGGGCGTCCGTCAGCATCGCGAAGTAGCGCATTCCGGCAATGGCGCGGGTGAGCTGCTGCAGCACCGGGCCCGCAGCACGCAGCAGGTGGTGGTTCTGCTCCTGGCTGCGGCGCAGCGCAGGGGCGCTCACGGCATCAAACGCCACACGGTGCGCCGGGTCCAGCCCGCTGGCCAGGCAGCGTTGCCACGACCGTGCAATCCATGGCTCGACTTCTGCGCGCAGCGGTGACGCACCGTCTGCCAGCACGCTCTGGCGGGCCCGCGCGATGAGTGCATGACGGTCAACAGTGGGGTGGGGCGCCGGCGAAATCATGGGATCTGGCTCCTGGATGTCCGGATGATGCGCCGGTGTGCAGTGCAGCATGTTTCATTTTGAGAATATCCAGCCAGGGCCACCGGAAATCTAGGGTTGTCCCTAGGGGTGGGGCGTGGGGCGCGGCAGAAGATGCGCGAGCGATGAGCGTGTCCCTGATCCCCTCTGCGAGATCGTGAACGCGCACCGTTCCAGCCAAAACCACTCCAGGAGACAGCCAGATGCAAGTCCAGTTCACGGTCAACGGGCGCGCTGCCAGTGTTGACGTTCCTCCCAATACCTTGCTTGTCCATGCGCTGCGAGAGCATTTGATGCTTACGGGCACCCATGTGGGTTGCGACACCAGCCAGTGCGGGGCCTGCACGGTGCACGTGAATGGCAGGGCCGTCAAATCCTGCTCGATGCTGGCTGCCCAGGCGCAGGGCGCCGACGTGCAGACCATTGAAGGGCTGGCCGCCCCCGACGGCACCATGCACCCCATGCAGGCCGCGTTCAAGGAGTGCCACGGACTGCAGTGCGGCTTCTGCACCACCGGCATGGTGATGAGTGCGGTGGACCTGTGCAAGAGCCACCCCAACGCCAGTGAAGGCGAGATCCGCGAGCTGCTCGAGGGCAACATCTGCCGCTGCACGGGCTACCAGAACATCGTGCGCGCAGTGCAGGTCGGCCAGAAGGCCATGGCATCGGCATAACCAGGAGAACGACCATGGGTGCATCCGACTTTTCCAAGCTGCCGCATATCGGCGAATCGCTCAAGCGCAAGGAAGACTACCGCTTCCTGACCGGCGCGGGCCAGTACACCGACGACGTGGTGCTGGCCGCGCAAAGCCACGCGGTGTTTGTGCGGTCGCCGCACGCCCACGCCAAGATCAACAGCATCAACGTGGACGCCGCCAAGGCAGCGCCCGGCGTGCTGGGCGTCTTCACTGGCGCCGATGTGGCAGCCGACAAAATCAACGGCCTGCCTTGCGGCTGGCTCATCACCAGCACCGATGGGCAACCGATGAAAGAGCCGCCGCACCCCATCCTGGCGCAGGGCAAGGTGCGCTACGTGGGCGACCATGTGGCCATGGTGGTGGCTCTGACCCAGCAGCAGGCCCGCGATGCGGCCGAGCTGGTGGAGGTGGACTACGACGTGCTGCCCGCCGTTGTCAACGTTGCCGATGCGGCCGCAGGCACTGTGGCAGGCGCAGGCCTGCACGATGCCGCGCCCGACAACCATTGCTACAAGTGGGCCATTGGCGACAAGGGCGCGGTGGATGCGGCCTTTGCCAACGCCGCGCACGTGACCAAGCTCGACCTGGTCAACAACCGCCTCATCCCCAACGCGATGGAGCCGCGCGCCGCTATTGGCTCGTACAGCCGCGCCAACGACGAATACACGCTGTACGTCAGCAACCAGAACCCGCACGTCGAGCGCTTGCTCATGACCGCGTTCGTGATGGGGCTGCCCGAGCACAAGGTGCGTGTGATTGCGCCCGATGTGGGCGGCGGCTTTGGCTCCAAGATCTTTTTGTATGCCGAGGACGTGTGCCTGACCTGGGCGGCCAAGAAGCTCAACCGCAACATCAAATGGGTGGCCGACCGCAGCGAGTCGTTCTTGAGTGACGCACACGGCCGCGACCACGTGAGCCATGCCGAGATGGCGATGGACAAGGACGGCAAGTTCCTTGCCATGCGGGTGCACACCGACGCCAACATGGGCGCCTACCTCAGCACCTTCTCCACCGCGGTGCCCACCATCCTGTACGCCACGCTGCTGGCAGGGCAATACACCACACCGCAGATTTATGTGGAGGTGGATGCCTGGTTCACCAACACCGCGCCGGTCGATGCCTACCGGGGCGCGGGGCGGCCCGAGGCCACCTACCTGCTGGAACGGCTGGTCTCGCGCTGCGGCTGGGACATGAACCTCTCGCAGGACGAAATCCGCAAGCGCAACTTCATCACCAGCTGGCCCTACCAGACGCCCGTGGCGCTGCAGTACGACGTGGGCGATTACCACGCCTGCATGACGCAGGCGCAGGAGCTGGCCGACGTGGCGGGCTTTGCGGCACGCAAGGCGGCCAGCGAGGCCAAGGGGCTCAAGCGTGGCATCGGCTACAGCAGCTACATCGAGGCCTGCGGCATTGCTCCGTCCAACATTGCCGGGGCGCTGGGCGCGCGGGCGGGGCTGTTTGAATGCGGCGAGGTGCGCGTGCACCCCACGGGCAGCGTGACGGTGTTCACCGGCTCGCACAGCCACGGCCAGGGTCACGAGACGACGTTTGCGCAGGTGGTGGCAGCGCGCCTGGGCATCCCGGTGGAGAACGTGGACATCGTGCACGGCGACACGGGGCGCGTGCCGTTTGGCATGGGCACGTATGGCTCGCGCTCCATCAGCGTGGGCGGCGCGGCCATCATGAAGGCGCTGGACAAGATCGAGGCCAAGGCCAAGAAGATCGCGGCGCATTTGATGGAAGCCAGCGACGCCGACATCGACTTCAGTGGTGGCGAGTTCACCGTGCGCGGCACGGACAAGAAGATCCCGTTCGGCCAGGTGGCGCTCACGGCCTATGTGCCGCACAACTACCCGCTCGACAAGCTGGAGCCGGGCCTGAACGAAACCGCGTTCTACGACCCGACCAACTTCACCTTCCCTGCGGGTACCTATATCTGCGAGGTCGAAATCGACCCGGCCACGGGCAGCACCCGCGTGGACAAGTTCACGGCCGTGGACGACTTCGGCACCATCATCAATCCCATGATCGTGGAGGGGCAGGTGCACGGTGGGCTGGTGCAGGGCATTGGCCAGGCGCTGATGGAAAACTGCGTGTACGACCGTGAGACGGGCCAGTTGCTCACCGGCAGCTTCATGGACTACGCCATGCCGCGCGCCGACGACTTCCCAGAGTTCAAGCTGGGCCATGTGTGCACGCCCTGCACCCACAACCCGCTGGGCACCAAGGGCTGCGGCGAGGCGGGGGCCATTGGCTCGCCACCGGCGGTGATCAACGCCGTGCTCGATGCGCTGCACCCCCTAGGCGTTAAAGAGTTCGACATGCCCGCGTCGCCGCACCGCGTGTGGGAAGCGATTCAGAACGCCAAGGCTTGAGGAGAAACAACATGTACGCATTCACCTTTGAAAATCCCTCCTCCACCGCAGCCGCTGCACAGCTCATCGCCCAGGGCGGCAAGCTGCTGGCCGGTGGCCAAAGCCTGCTGCCGTCGATGCGCCTTCGCCTGGCCAATCCTGAAAAGATCGTTGACCTCAACAGCATCCCTGAGCTGGCGGGCATCCGCCGCGAGGGCAACGCGCTGGTCATCGGCGCCATGACGCGCCACATGGACGTGGCGAACAGTGCCGACGTCAAAGCCGCCATCCCCGCACTGGCCGATCTGGCCGCCCACATCGGCGACCGGCAGGTGCGCGCACGCGGCACCCTGGGTGGCTCGGTTGCCAACAACGACCCAGCGGCCTGCTACCCCAGCGCCGTGCTGGGCCTGGGCGCCACGGTCATCACCAACCAGCGCGAGATAGCGGCCGACGACTTTTTTGTGGGCATGTACACCACGGCGCTGGAAGAGGGCGAGATCATCACCGCCATCCGCTTTCCGATTCCGAAGCGTGCGGCGTACCTCAAGTTCAAGCAGGCAGCATCGCGCTTCTCGCTGGTGGGCGTGTTTGTGGCGCAGACCGAGGGCGGCGTGCGCGTGGCCATCACGGGCGCAGCCAGCAGCGTGTTCCGCCATGCGGGGCTGGAGGCCGCGCTCAACCAGAGCTTCACGCCTGCATCGGCAGCGGCGGTGAAGATTGACGCGAGCGACTTGAACAGCGACATCCACGCCAGCGCCGCCTACCGCGCCAATCTCATCAGCGTGCAGACCCAGCGGGCAGTGGCGCAGATGCTGGGCTGACGGGTGGGAGTGCACCCGCTGGCACCCCACAGCATCTGGGGTGGCGGGTGTTTGAATGAAATTGGCCTCCAACGCTTATCTGTAAAGCGCCGGCAGCTATAAAAAACATAGCAATGAACGCTTCCCCTCCCATGACCGCGCCCGCGCTGTCCTCCATCGACGCCCTGGTGTCGGCCTTGCAGAGCGTGGGCTACTTTGCCGACCGGCGGCTGGCGACGGCGGTGTTCCTGGCGCTCAAGCTGCAGCGCCCGCTGCTGCTGGAGGGGGAGCCCGGTGTGGGCAAGACGGCGCTGGCCCAAGCGCTCTCGGAAGTGCTGGCGCGCTGCCTCATCCGACTGCAGTGCTACGACGGCCTGGAACAGCGAGAGGCGCTGTACGAATGGAACTATGCCGCCCAATTGCTGCATATGCGCGCAGCGGAAGGCAAAGGCAGCGCCGACATGGCGCAGGTGGAGCGCGAGGTGTACCAGGACCGCTACCTCATCCGCCGCCCCTTGCTGCAAGCACTGCAGGCGCCTGCGCCGGGCGCGGTGCTGCTGATTGACGAAGTGGACCGTGCCGACGAGCCCTTTGAGGCTTTTCTGCTCGAATACCTCGGCGAATACCAGGTGAGCATTCCCGAGATCGGCACCGTGCGCGCCACGGCCACGCCGGTCACTCTCCTCACCAGCAACCGTACGCGGGATCTGCACGACGCCGTCAAGCGCCGCTGCCTGTACCACTGGCTGGACTACCCCGAGCGCGAGCGCGAACTGGCCATCGTGCGCGCCCAGGTGCCGGGCGCCAGCGAGGCGCTCGCGCAGCAGGTGGCCGAGTTTGTAGGCCGCCTGCGCAGCCAGCCGTTTGCCAACGCTTTTCAGCGCGCGCCGGGCATAGCCGAGAGCGTGGAGTGGGCCAAGGCGCTGGTGGCGCTCGACACCATCGTGGTGGACCCCGAAGTGGTGTCCGACACCGCAGGCATTCTGTTCAAGCAGCGCGAGGATGTGGCGGCGCTCACGCGCGACATGGCGGTGCAACTGCTGCAGCCTGCAGACGTCAATGCCGGTGCCGATGCCTGAGGGCTCAACCGTGGCAGAGGGCAAGACAGTTTCTCAACTGGGCGATGCCCGCACGGGCAAGCTGGCGGACAACCTGAGCGGCTTTGGCCGCACCTTGCGCCGCGCTGGCGTGCGGGTGGACGCCGCCCGCATGGCGCTGGCCCAGCAGGCGGTGATGCTGGTGGGCTTGCGGCGTGAGGATTTCAGCGCCGCACTGGAGGCTGTGCTGGTCAGCCGCGAGCAGGACCGGCTGGTCTTCCGCGATCTGTTCGATGCGTACTTTCGCAACCCCAACGTCGCGCAAAAGCTGCTGGCGCAGATGCTGCCCAGCGCCGAGTCCAAGGCCGAGCCCGCAAAGCGCCGCCCGCGCGTGAGCGAGGCCCTGGCCCCCGTGCGTGCCGCGCGCAACCCGCCCCCACCGCGCGAGGACGAGAAAATCGATTTCGATGCCGCGATGACGGCCAGCGACCTGCAGCGCTTGCGCCACGCCGACTTCAACCAGCTCTCGGCCAGCGAATACATCTTGGTAGAGCGCTTGGCGCGCGATATCCCCTTGCCCCTGCCGCGCTACGCCGCCCGCCGCACCCGCCCCGGTGTGCGCGGCAGCCGCCCGCACTGGCCGGGTGCCATGCACCACGCGGCGCGCAACGGGGGCGAGGTGCTGCGCATACCGTTGCTGCAGCGCCGCCAGCAACCGCTGCCGCTGCTGGTGCTGGTGGATGTGTCGGGCTCCATGGAGCGCTACGCGCGGCTGCTGCTGGCGTTTTTGCATGCCGCCACGGCACCGCGCCACACCGGCGATGCCGTGCGCCGCGACGTGTTTGCGTTTGGCACCGGGCTGACCGACCTCACACCCGCCTTTCGCCTGGCCGATACCGATGCAATGCTGCAGGCGGCCAGCTATTGCATCAACGACTTTGCGGGGGGTACCCGCATGGGCGACAGCCTGGCCCAGCTGCGCCTGCAACATGCCCGGCGGCTCGTGGGGCGCCGCACCCTGGTACTGCTCATCAGCGACGGACTGGACACAGGCACGCCCGAGGTGCTGGCGCAGGAACTGGGTTGGCTGCGGCGCCACTGTGGCCGCCTGCTGTGGCTCAACCCGCTGTTGCGGTTCGACGGCTATGCGCCCACGGCACGTGGCGCCGCCGAGCTGCACCGTCAGGCCCACGGCATGGTGGCCGTGCACAACCTGAGCCGCCTGCAGGATCTGGCCGCCAGCCTGGCTGCCGTGTTCCGGCAGTGACTGATTTTTCAGACAACAACCGACAATAAACCGAGAGGAATCCACCATGGAAATGCAAGCCAGCCGCACCCTTGCCGTGAGCCAGCAGCAGGCCTGGGAAGCGCTCAACGATCCTGAGGTGCTCAAGCTGTGCATACCCGGCTGTGACAAGGTCGAGGCGACCGGTGATAACCAGTACGCGGTGGCGATGGCGCTCAAGATCGGCCCCGTGTCGGCCAAGTTCGCGGGCAAGATCACGCTGTCCGAGATCGTGCCGCCCGAGAGCTACACCATTGCCTTTGACGGGTCGGGCGGCGTGGCGGGTTTTGGCAAAGGCAATGCGCAAGTCAAATTGGTGCCTTTGCCTGTCGATGCCTCTGGGCAGGAAAGTTGCGAGCTGCACTACACCGTGCATGCCACGGTAGGCGGCAAGATCGCGCAGCTGGGACAGCGGCTCATCGACGGCGCGGCCAAGAGCATGGCCGAGGACTTTTTCAAACGCTTTGACGATGAGATGCAGCGCCGCCATCCGCGCGCCCCAGCGGACGAGGTTGCAGATTCTCACGACGCGCCTACCGACCCCGGGCCGCTGGCGGCGTCGGCAGGGGCGGATATTCCCCCCGGCGGCATCCCGGTTTGGGTGTGGGTGGTGGGCGCGGCGGCGCTGGTGCTGTTAGCGTGGGCGTTGAACTGACTGCCCCGGCGCGGTCGGGTTCACGACACCGCCGTAGCAAAGAATGAAGGGGCGCTGAAACCATGGAAAACCTGGATGTGATGGTGTTGCGCACGCTGCAGGGCTGGCGGGCTGCCGGGCGGCGGGCCCTGCTGGCCACGGTGGTGCGCACCTGGGGCTCGTCACCCCGGCCGGTGGGTTCGATCATGGCGCTTTGTGAGGATGGTGCGGTCGTGGGGTCCGTGTCGGGCGGGTGCATTGAAGATGACCTGATTGACCGTCACACCCTTGCCTATGCCCAAGGTGTGCCTATGGCGAAAGCGGGCGAAGACCACTGCATCCCCAGTGGCCCGCCCACTTTTGTGAAATACGGCGTCAGCGCGGACGAGGCGCACCGCTTCGGTCTGCCCTGTGGCGGCACGCTGGAGCTGTTGCTGGAATACGACCCGGACCCTGAAAGCCTGGCAACGCTGATCGCCCACCTGGAGGCGGGGCGCCTGATGCAGCGCACTGTCCGTTTGACCGATGGCCTGGCCACCCTCCAGCCTGCCGCAGCACCGGCCGATCTGACGATAGACGCCGGGCAGCTGACCAACACCTTTGGCCCCGAGTACCGCATGCTGCTGATCGGCGCAGGCCAGCTGGCGGAGTACCTGGCCACCATGGCGCTCTTCAGCGGTTTTGCCGTGACGGTGTGCGATCCGCGCGAGGAATACCGGGGCAGCTGGAACGTACCCGGCGCCACCGTGGTCAGCGACATGCCCGACGACGTGGTGCTGGCCTTCAAACCCGACCGCCGGAGCTGCGTGGTGGCCCTCACGCACGACCCCAAGCTTGATGACCTGGCGCTGCTGGAGGCATTGAACACCGAGGCGTTCTATGTGGGCGGCATCGGCTCGCGCCGTAACAACGAGGCGCGGCGCGCCCGCATGATCGAACACTTTGCGCAGACCGAAGCGAGCCTTGAGCGCCTGCGGGGGCCGATCGGCATCTACATCGGCAGCAAGACACCTCCCGAAATTGCGGTGAGCGTGATGGCTGAAATCCTGGCCGTCAAAAACGGCGTGACCCTGCCGCGCGACATGGAGGTGGCCCAGGCCAAGAATGACCGGGAGCTGGCGCGCAACGACCCCGGTGCGATGGTGTGTGGGGTGCGCGCGTCGTAGTGCTAAAGCGGCTTGGACCGCAGCTGCAGCTGCTGCCGCACATGGCGCAGCAGGCCGTCGCAGGCGTCTTCCACCAGGTCCAGCACCTCTTCAAAGCCGGCAGCTCCACCGTAGTACGGGTCGGGCACCACGGGGCTGTCGAACCGCTGGCAGAACTCGGTCATGCGGCGCAGTTTTCGGGCGTGGTGTGGCGGGCAGAGTTCTTGCGCAAGGGCGAGGTTGTCCCAGTCCATCGCCAGGACCAGATCGTGTCGTTCAAAGTCCTCTGCCAGCATCTGCCGCGCGCGCAGGTCCGACAGGTCGTACCCCCGCAACGCCGCATGGCGCTGCGTGCGCTCGTCTGGCGCCTTGCCGGGGTGGTAGTTGTGCGTGCCCGCCGAATCCAAAATCACCTGGCTGTCCAGGCCACTGTGAACCACCTTGTGCCGGAACACGCCGTGGGCCGTGGGGCTGCGGCAGATGTTGCCCATGCACACAAAAAGCACTGAGTAGGTGGCGACGCGATCCTGCATTGCTTTGATCTCGGCGGTGTTCAGGTGGACATCACCACCGGGCCACCTTTGGCAATGGCGCGCTGGTAGGCAGGGCGTGCCTGCATGCGCTGTTGGTAAGCCTTGAGGTGGGGGCAGGCGCTGGCCTTGCTGGCGCGTGAGAGGGCGGCCTCGACCGCAAAGCTCATCTGAAAATCGGCCATGGTGAGGTGTTCTCCCGCAAACCAGCGGTGGGTGGCCAGGTGCTGCTCCATGAAGTCCAGCGCAGCGTTCACGTTGGGGTCGATCAGCTTCTCTTGGACCTTGCCGCACAGCGCCCTGGCAATGGGCTTGACGAAGAACGGCATGGGCTGGGTGGGAATGGTCATGAACACCAGTTTCATCACCAGCCAGTTCATGAGCGAGCCTTCGGCGTAGTGCATCCAGAAGCGGCACTGGCGGTACTCTGGCGTGCGCGGGGCGGGTTGCAGGTGGGTCAGGTCGCCGCCCGCCTGGGTGCCGAAGGTTTCCACCAGGTATTCGATGATCGCACCCGACTCGGCGATGACTTCCTTGCCGTCAGTGATCACCGGCGATTTGCCGAGCGGGTGGATTTTCTTGAGCTCAGGCGGGGCCAGCCGGGTGGCCTTGTCGCGCTGGTAGACCTTGAGCTCGTAGGGAACACCCAGTTCTTCGAGCAGCCAGAGAACGCGCTGCGAGCGCGAGGTTTCGAGGTGGTGGACAGTGATCATGCGCACCATCTTAGCGGGCGCCATGACAGGCATGCACCTGGGGCCAGAAACAAGAATGCCCTCAAATTGAGGGCACTTCCGGGATGGCGGGGCCAAGCCCCAAGGCTATCAACCGCCCTTGCGCGAACGCTTGCCAGGGTTCTTCTTGCTGCGGGTGGCCACGCCACGTTCCAGGCTCACGCGCTGACCACGGCCGGGGGTGTTCAGCGTCACGCCGGGCATGGGCTTTGGCTGGGGGGTACGTTTACGGTCTGCTTCGGTGACGATCTTGTTGCCCATGGTAGGTCTCTGAGATAGTGGAAAAAAGGAGATATTAGGCCATAGTGGCGCAAACGTCTGCTGCGGACGGGGGCAAGCCCCGCTTCACGGCACGTGGAAACCCCCTGCAAAGCCTGCTCCATGGTCGGTCGACAAGGCGTCGGAACCATGGTTCGGCAGCACGAATCCACGCGCTGCGTCTTCGATCGCCCGGGTGCGAATGACGGGTGGTTGCGCACGGACCCCTCCGAAAATCGTGGCGAATGCCACGTCGGCCGCATCCCGCCCGGTGCCAAAGCGCAGCAAGCCCATGGGGATGGCGGTGCCCGAAGGGTCGAAGATGTACCAGCGGTCACCCAGATAAACCTCCACATAGGCGTGGAAATCAGGGGGGCCCAGGGCCGGGTCCGCACCGTAGTCTGTCCCGGTCGTGAAGCGGGCGGGGATGTTGATGGCCCGGCACAGCGCAATCATGAGGTGGGCGAAGTCCCTGCACACGCCCACCTGTTCGATCAACGTGTCCACCGCCGCGGTGTTGGAGTTGGATGTGTTGGACGTGAAGGCCACATGCTTTCGCACCCAGTCACAAATCGCCTGCACCCGGCTGTGGCCCTGCCAGAGCGATCCGAACTCATTGAGTGCCAGTCGCAAGAGGCGGTCAGACTGGCAGTAGCGGCTGGGGTAGATGTAGCCCAGTACCTCCTGGGGCAGATACCGCACCGGTACTTCCGCCAATTGGGCGGGGTCGCTGCGGTGGTGCGTGATGTCTACCGTGGCGCAGTACGACAGGTGCAGCGGCCCCGGCTCACCGTGCAGGCGCAGATAGCGGTTGTTGGTGGCGGGGTCCGTATGGATCTGGGTCGCGATGTCCTGGTTGATGACCAGACGCTCGGCGCTGACCGCCTGGCTGGGGGTTTGCGCCGCGTGGATGTTGAAGACGAAATCGGCTCCATAGGCGTCGATTTCGTAGCTCAGGTCAATCTGTAGTTCCATGCGCACGCGCTGTGGCATGGCACGCAGGGCTGGAGCCGTGCCGGGGCCTGGCACCTCGGGCCATGGGGCTGGACGGAGCGGAGAAGCGGGGGGCGCAGGGATGCTGTGGGTGTATGACATGGGTGCCTCTTAACCCCTGCGCAGAGCACGACTTGGCTCATTGCGCGTCTGCCAGACTTCCCGGCATGGGGCGTCACCCGAGCTTAGGTAACGTCGCCCACGGCCGCTGTAGGCGAACGGCCCGCTTTTACGCAGGCGGCGCGATACGACCCAGCACGCGCGCTTTGCCGCTGGGTCCTGGCGCGAGAATGAGCCCTTCGCCAGACTGCGCGGAGTAGCCCGTCAGGTCAGACAGCACAAACATGTGCGTGAACCAGGCTTCAAAGCGTCCAGTCTGGCCCGCCACCGCAACCAGTGCCTCCTGGAGTTCCTGCAAATGCTGCGCTCCCGTGCTTTCGCTGACGCCACGTGGCGAACCGAGCGCCGGCCACACCTGGGGGGCGCCAAAGGTCAGCGTGGCACTGTCGATGCAGCGGCACCAGGGGCTGGACCGCACCCGGGTGGGCTCCAGCTGGCGCGCGCGGAACCATTCCCCCATGCGGCGGGCCTGGTCCCTGCCTTGCTCGCTGAGATTGCGCTGGGTGCTGCAATCGCCCAGGCGAAACCCCGGCGGATCGAAAGTGCCGGGTGCCAACGCATGGCGAAATGCCACCACGACCCCACCCTTTCGGAGCAGGGCCTGGGGATTGCCTTCTTCCTGCACCGTCTGGGCATGCGCTGACGCCAGGCCGGAGCCCAGGGCCGCGCCCAGAAGGGTGCGGCGGCTCAGCAACCCTTCAGGTGGCAGGCTGGAACGCATAGCCGTTGCCTGACGCTTGCATGCGACCGAAGGCTGGGAACGGGAAGTGGAAGCCCCCCAGCATGGCATTGCTGGCGGTGATCCGCTGGAACACATCGCGGCGTACCTTGCGCGCTGCTTCGGCGTCCATGTCAAAAGTCACCGCCCAGTCCGGATTGCGTGCAAACAGGGCCGGCACGTTGGTCAGGTCTGCCACGTAGAAGAACGTCTGCCCTGCCGAGTTGAGTTCAAACAGCGTGTGCCCGGGGGTATGGCCATAGGCCGCCACCGACTTGATGCCGGGGGCGACTTCCGTGTCTGCCGCGAACTGCACCAGTGTGTCTGCGGGCATGGTGGCAAAGGTGCGGCGTACGTTCTCGAACGCGCCTTTCATGCCTGCGGGGGCTGCGGCCATGCGCGCGTCGTCCATCCAGAATGCGTGTTCAGCCGCTGGAACCATTACCTTGGCCTTGGGAAAAGTCCACTCGCCCGCCTTGTTGCGCAGGCCATTGATGTGGTCGCCGTGGAAGTGGCTGATCAGCACCGTGTCGATGTCAGTGGCCTGGAATCCGGCCGCGCGCAGGCTCTCCAGGAGCTTTCCTGTGGTGGCACCGCCGAACTCGCCCAGGCCGGTGTCGATGAGGATCCTTCTCGCACCGGCCACCACCAGGAAAGGCGTGTAGGGCACGTCGATGTAGTCCGTGGGCAGGCCTTGCGACGCCAGCAGCGCACGCACTTCGGTGATCGGAGCGTTCTTGACAAACTCTTCCCCCAGAGGGCGGCGCGTGATGCCATCGTTTAGCGCGATCACTTCCACGTCGCCGACCTTCATGCGGCGAAAGCCTGGGCTGGGCAGCGTGGGGGTTCCGAAGTTGGGCGCGTTTTGGGACCACACGGGGACAAAGGAGCCCGCCGCGTAGACGGTGGTGGCCAGGCTTGCGCCCAGGAAGTGACGGCGTGACAGCATTAGACTCTCCAGTATCAAGTTGAACCAAGGAGTCGCAACTGTAGCGGCGCTGACGCGATACGCCGCTTTTGGCCCGGTAACCTGTATGGACCGTGGGGCTTTTGAGAGCCTTTGGGAGCAGCCTTGGGGATTCAACCCACTTCGAAATCGCCCCGCAGCGCAGCGCAGAAATCTGCGCTGCCGCTGAGGGTGAAGGTGATGGTGGTGCGGGGTGACCCTGGTATCCCGGTCGTTGTGTGGAGTGCCCCGGATGCTTCGTCGAACGACAGTTTCAGAGGCGTGCTGCTCTCCAGCGATCCGTGCAGGTCGTAGTGCCACACCCCGCCGTCCTCCAAAGGGGCACAGGCATCGGGCCAATACCGGTGCGCCCAGGCCAGCATCGCGCTGATTTCTGCGTGCAACGCAGGAGCCTGCGCGGGCGATACGCTCGCCATCGCATCAAAAGTGCCCGTGCCGTCTGCGTCTTCGCTGTAGTCGAAATCCAGGTAGTTCAGGTTCATAGGTTGCATTCACGCTCATGTCCAGGTGCGGCCCAGGGCCTGGGCTGCTTCGCTCAGGCGGGGCACCTGCTGCAGCGCCTGGGCGAGTGCCATGCGGGCTGCTGGCGCCTGCAATGCTACGGCGCTGCGCACCGGGCGCCGCCCCCCGGCCAGCACGGGCACGGCCACGCAGACAAGACCGTCCACAAACTCCTCGGCGTCGGTGGCGTAGCCTTGCCGCAGGATCTGCTCCAGCTCGGCCTCCAGGGCGGCGCGGTCGGTCAAGGTGGTGGCCGTGTGGCGGGTCAGTGGCAGGCCGTCCAGGATCGCCGCCCGGCGCGCGGCCGACAGGTGGGCCAGAAACAGCTTGCCGCTGGCCGAGCAATGTATCGGCACGCGCGTGCCGGGCCGCAGCTCCATGCGCAGCGGAAAGGCCGACTCCACGCGGTCCAGATAAATCACCTCGGCGCCGCTGAGCGCCGTGAGGTTGCAGCTCTCGCCGATGTCGGCCACCAGCTGGCGCAGCACCGCGTGGCGCACGCCATGCTGCGTGCCTGCACTAACAGGCTGCTGAAATACTCCCCGCCGACAGTCTGCGACAGCCGCCCAGCCGCGACAATCAAGCCCCCCACTGACCAGACAGAAGAGCCATCCATGCGCGGCCCAGACACCTTCACCGAGAGCCTGTTCACCATGCGCCACCTCGATGACTTCGTGCCTGCAGACCACCCCTTGCGCGCCATCCGCGGGATGGTCAACAAAGCCCTGGCCCACATGGATGCGCTGTTTGCCCAGATGTATGCCGCCGACATCAAAGGCGGGCGCCCCAGCATTGCCCCTGAGAAACTGCTGCGCGCCATGCTCATCCAGGTGCTCTACAGCGTGCGCTCTGAGCGCCAGTTGATGGAGCAGACCCAGTACAACCTGCTGTTTCGCTGGTTCATTGGCCTGGCCATGGACGATGCCGTGTGGGTGCCCAGCGTCTTCAGCAAGAACCGCGAACGCATGATCGAGCACGATGCCGTCATCGAGTTCTTCAACCAGATCGTGCAACAAGCCCAGGAGCAGCAATTGTTATCCGGCGAGCACTTCAGCGTGGACGGCACCCTGATCCAGGCCTGGGCGGGCCACAAGAGCTTTGTGCGCAAAGACGGCAGTGACGGTAACGACGGCGGCCACTTCAAAGGCCAAACCCGCAGCAACGACACCCACCAGTCAAGCACCGATGCCGATGCCCGGCTCTACCGCAAAGGCAACACCGCCAGCGAACTGCGCTACATGGGCCACACCTTGAGCGACAACCGCCACGGCCTGGTGGTCAATGCCGTGGTCACCCATGCCGACGGTTATGCCGAGCGCGAAGCGGCCAAGGCCATGATCAACGATGCGTGCCAGGCACTGCCCGGTGATGAGTCCATCACCATCACGCTGGGTGCAGACAAAGGCTACGACGCCAAAGAGTTCATCCAAGCCCTGCAAGAGATGAACGTACTGCCCCATGTGGCGCAGAACAAGTCAGGCCGGCAGTCGGCGGTGCCTGACGCCATCGCCAACAGCCCGGGTTACGCTCTCTCGCAAGAAAAGCGCAAGCGCATCGAACAAGGCTTTGGCTGGGCCAAGATGATCGGCAACATCCGGCAAGTGATGGTGCGCGGACTGCAAAAGGTCGACCTGTTGTTTGTGCTGAACATGGCTGCGTACAACCTCACGCGCATGCGCACCTTGGGACAGGTGCGTCTGCAGGGTGCCAGCGGGATGTAAAGGGCGAAGAAAAGGGCTCAAAAACGAGCAAAACAGGCCCAAACTGCTCAAAAATCAGGCAGTTACGTCAAAAGCCGGGAGGTGGGCTGGGCTGCGGCGGGGAGTATTTCAGCAGCCTGCTAAGGGTACTTTCGGCCAGCCTCAGCAGCCGCGGCGCCGGGGTGTAGCGGCGCCCGTCGGGCTCGCGCGCCAGCAGGCCACCACTTTCGAGCTGGCCCAGCATGCGGTGCACGCTGGGTTTGGGCCAGCCTGATGCCTCGATGGCGTCCGCCAGGCTGAACGGGCGGCCATGGGCGCACATGATTTCCAGCAGTTCAAACAGGCGCAGGCTGGGGGATGAGTTGGTCATAAATCCCGGAATTCGAGACGAATCCATAAAACATTTCGGGATTATTGAGCATTGTGGCTAAGCTGCAAACCAACATTTCACGGGGTGCTCATGGCGGCGACTTTTCAGAACGCGGTACTCACAGGCGCTTGTGGTGGCCTGGGCCAGGCCCTGGCGCGGGAGCTGATCGGCCAGGGCGCCGCCGTGGCGCTGGTGGGGCTTCACTTGCCCACGTTGCGGGCACTGGCTGCGCTGGCGCCTGGGCGCTGCGCGGTGTACACGCCCGATGTGGCCGACAGCACCGCGATGCAGGCCATGGCGGCCGACTGGATGGCGCGTTCGGGCGCCGCGCCCGACCTCGTCATTGCCAACGCGGGCGTGGCCGGTGGTTTTGACACCGCCGACGCCGACGACCTGGCCGTGCTGCGCCGCATGCTGGAGATCAACCTGCTGGGCGCGGCCACCACCTTTCAGCCGTTTGCGAAAGCCATGCGCGCTCAGCGGCGCGGCGCCCTGGTGGGTGTGGCCAGCATTGCAGGCTGGCGCGGCATGCCGGGCAACGGCGCCTATTGCGCCAGCAAGGGCGGGCTCATCCGCTACCTGGAGAGCCTGCGTGCCGAGCTGCGCGGCGAATCCATTGTGGTCAGCACGGTGAGCCCTGGCTACCTTCGCACCGCGCTCACGGCGGGCAACCGTTTTGCCATGCCGGGCCTGATGGAGCCCGAAGCCGCCGCCAAGGCCCTGCTGGCCGGTGTTGCGCAAGGCCGCACCCACATCGTGCTGCCCGCGCGCATTGGCTGGCTGGCCCGCTTGCTGAACCTGTTGCCCGACGCCCTGCACGACCGCCTGCTGCTGGGCCAGCCGCGCAAGCCGCGCGTGGGCGAGGCGGGGGCCACGGCCATTCCGGGCCTGGCGTTGCCTGCAGAGACACCGATACACAACGAAAGCAAAAACGCATGACAACGGAGACAACACCCACTGTGGCAGATACCCGCACCCAGATCGCCCTGATAGGCGCCGGCCCCAGTGGCCTGGCGGCTGCGCGCAACCTGCAAAAGCTGGGGGTGCCCTTCCAGGGCTTTGAAGCACACACCGACGTGGGCGGCCTGTGGAACATCGAGAACCCGCGCAGCACGGTCTACGAATCAGCACACCTCATCTCCAGCAAACACACCACTGAGTTCACCGAATTCCCCATGCGACCCGAGGTGGCCGACTACCCCAGCCACCGCGAGATGCGGCAGTACTTCATGGACTTTGCCGCGCACTTTAGTTTGCGCCCGCACTACTGGTTTGGTACCCGCGTGCTGAAGGCCGAGCCCGTGGGCGAGGGCGCAGCGCCGCTGTGGCGCGTCACCTGGAGCCAGCACGGCGGACCCGCGCAGACCGCAGAGTTCAAGGGTGTGGTGATTGCCAATGGCACGCTGGCCGAGCCCAACATGCCGCGCTTTGAAGGCCAGTTTGATGGCGAACTGCTGCACACCAGCGCCTACAAAAGCGCCGAGCTGTTCAAGGGCAAACGCGTGTTGGTGGTGGGCGCGGGCAACTCGGGCTGCGACATAGCCGTGGATGCGGTGCATTACGCGCGCAGCGTGGATCTGTCGGTGCGGCGCGGCTACTACTTCGTCCCCAAATACGTGTTCGGCCAGCCCGCCGACACGCTGGGGGGCAAGTTCAAGATGCCGCCCTGGCTCAAGCAGAAGATCGACAGCGTGGTGCTGCAGTGGTTCACCGGCGATCCTGTGCGGTTTGGTTTGCCCAAGCCCGACTACAAGATGTACGAGTCGCACCCGGTGGTCAATTCGCTGGTACTGCACCACCTGGGCCATGGGGACATCCATGTGAAGCCTGACATCGCACGTTTTGAGGGCCGCACCGTGTTCTTCAAGGACAGCCGCGCGCAGGACTACGACCTGGTGCTCTGCGCTACAGGCTACAAGCTGCACTACCCCTTCATCGATCACAGCCTGCTCAACTGGCAGGGCATGGCGCCGCAGCTTTACCTCAACATCCTGTCGCCGCGTTTCGACAACCTGGCGGTGATGGGCATGATCGAGGCGAGTGGCATCGGCTGGCAGGGGCGCTACGAGCAGGCCGAACTGGTGGCGCGCTTCTTCAAGGCGCAGGCCGAGGGTTCGCAGCGCGCCGAGGCCCTGCGACAGGCCAAGGCCGGGCCGCCACCCGATCTGTCGGGTGGCTTCAAGTACCTCAAGCTCGAACGCATGGCGTACTACGTGCACAAGGACACCTACCGCAACGCGGTGCGGGCAGCGGCCGCTGCCCTGGCATGAAAGCCTCCCTGAGGCGCTGCGCGCCTTCCCCCCGCTCTCGCAGCGCTGCGCACTGCGGGCAAGGGGACGACGTCCTCGCTGCGGGGCGGCCCTTGCTCGGCGTCCCGCGCTGTCGCTGCGACAGTTTCGTGCGTTGCGCGTTTCGCAATACGCGGTGAAGAACTGAACTCATAGGTTATCTATGCTGCCCGTCGACGAAATACGCCTCAACTTCAACCCCGCGTCCTTGGTGGCGCTCAACGTGGTGCTGGGCTTTCTCATGTTCGGCATTGCGCTCGATACTCGCGTGGCCGACTTCAAGCGCGTGCTGCGCATGCCCGGCGCCATGGCGGTGGGCATCGCCGCCCAGTTCATCGTGCTGCCTGCAGTGACCTTTGTGCTCACGCTGCTCCTCAAACCCGGCCCCAGCATTGCGCTGGGCATGATCCTGGTGGCCTGCTGCCCGCCGGGCAACGTGAGCAATATCCTCACGCACCGTGCGGGTGGGAATGTGGCGCTGTCGGTGTCTATGACGGCAATCTCGAACGCGCTGGCCATCGTGCTCATGCCGCTCAACTTTGCCTTTTGGGGCGGCATGCACCCCACGGCGGCACCGCTCTTGCGCAGCATTGCGCTCGACCCGCTGGAGATGGCGGCGCACATCGTGGTCATCATCGGGCTGCCGTTTGTGCTGGGCATCTTGTGCGCCGAGAAGCTGCCGCGTTTCACCCGGCGGGTGACCAAGCCCGTGCGCATCCTGAGCTTTGTCTGCCTGATCGGTTTCATCGTCGGCGCCGTGGCGGGCAACTGGCGCTACTTCTTGGACTACGTGGGGCTGGTGCTGCTGGCCGTGGTGTTGCATGACGCGCTGGCTTTTGGCACCGGCTATGCCTGCGCGCGGCTCAGTGGCTTGCCGGACTATGACCGGCGCGCGGTAAGCATTGAAGTGGGTATCCGCAACGCCGGGCTGGGCCTGGTGCTGATCTTCAGCTTCTTTGGTGGCCTGGGCGGCATGGCGGTGGTAGCGGGTGTGTGGGGCTTCTGGGACATCATCGCGGGCCTGGCGCTGGCGGGGTGGTGGGGGCGTAGGCCTGCGGTGGTGCCCTTGGTAGCCGCAGCCAAGGAGCACGGCGCATGACGGACTCTGCATTGATGTCGCGCCGCATTCTGGTGACCGGGGCCGATGGTTTTCTGGGTCGTGGTGTGGTCGCAGCGCTTGCGCGCGAAGGCGTCCGCACCTTGGTCGCTACCGACGTGCGCGAGGTGCCTGCCGAGCGCCGCCTGCCCGGCGTGACCTATCTGGTGCAGGACGTGCGCGACCCGGCGCTGGTGCAGACGCTCGCCGACCACGCCATCGACAGCGTGGTGCATCTGGCCTCCATCGTCACGCCCGGAAAAGGCTCCAACCGCGAGTTTGAGTATTCCGTGGATGTGCTCGGCAGCAAGAATGTGCTCGATGCCTGCGTGGCCACGGGGGTCAAGCACATCGTGGTCAGCTCCAGCGGCGCGGCCTATGGTTACCACGCCGACAACCCGGCCTGGCTGCGCGAGACCGATGCGCTGCGCGGCAATGAGGTGTTTGCCTATTCCCACCACAAGCGGCTGGTGGAAGAGATGCTGGCGCAGTACCGCACGCAGCACCCGGCGCTGGCGCAGACGGTGCTGCGCATCGGCACCATCCTGGGCGAGCGGGTGGACAACCAGATCACGGCGCTGTTCGACAAACCCCGCCTTCTGGCCATCCGTGGCAGCGAGAGCCCGTTTGTTTTTATCTGGGACGAAGACGTGACCGGCGCCATCCTGCATGCCCTGCGCAAGCAGCGCGCGGGTTGCTTCAACCTGGCGGGCGATGGCGCACTGCCGCTGCGCGAGATCGCCCGGCGCCTGGGCAAGCCGGTGCTGGAGTTGCCTGCGGGCCTGCTGCGTGCCGCGCTGGCGGTGGGCTCCGCGCTGGGCCTGAGCCGCTACGGGCCAGAGCAGCTGGATTTTCTGCGTTACCGCCCCGTGCTGCTCAATGCCGCGCTCAAGGAGGTGCTGGGCTACGTGCCTGGCAAGACCAGCGCTCAAGCGTTCGAAGCCTTCGTGGCTGCCCGGGCGCGCCAAGGGCGGCCGGTGGCTGCGGCTGCGGCGGTGGCTGCATGACGGCGCTGGCACTGAGCCGTGGCGACTTGCTGCGCGCGTTGGCCGTGGTGGTCATCTGGGGGCTGAACTTTGTGGTGATGAAGCTGGGCTTGCAGGGGCTCAGCCCCATGCTGCTGGGTGCCCTGCGTTTCACTGCGGCATCCCTGCCGTTTCTGCTGTTCGTGCCCCACCCATCCATGCCCTGGCGTTTTGTGGTGGGCTACGGGCTGGCGCAGGGGCTGGGGCAGTTCGGCTTTCTGTTCCTGGGTCTGCAGCTGGGCATGACGGCGGGCATGGCGTCGGTGGTCATGCAGACGCAGGCGTTTTTTACGCTGCTACTGGCTGCACCGCTGCTGGGTGAGCGCGCCAAACCCTGGCAGTGGTGGGGTCTGCTGCTGGCGTTTGGCGGGCTCATGACGATTGGTCTTGCCCATGGAGAAGGGCCCGGGCAGATGACGCTGGCCGGTTTTGTGCTCACCCTCGGCGCGGCCTTCATGTGGGCGGTGTCCAACCTGGTGGCGCGCCGCGCTGCGCAGGCAGGGGCTTATGCGCCGTTTCCGTTCATCGTGTGGAGCAGCGTGGTGCCCATCGTTCCGTTCTTTGCGCTGGCGGTGTGGACCGAAGGCGCCAGCGGTGTCGTGACGCAATTGCAGGCGGTGGACGGCACAGCCTTGCTCGCAGTGCTTTACCTCGCATTGCTGGCCACCTTGCTGGCCTACACGCTGTGGACGCAGCTGCTGCAACGCCATTCGGCCGGGCGGGTGACGCCGTTTTCGCTGCTGGTGCCGGTGGTGGGGCTGTGGGCTGCGTACGCTTTTTTGGGCGAGACACCCTTGCCTCTGCAGTGGGCGGGCGCAGCCGCCGTGTTGTGTGGCCTGGTGGTCAACCAGACGGGGGGATGGCTCTGGGCACGGCGCGCTTCCTAGAATCCTGCTTTTCAGAGCAAGGAAACAGGGTGGCCGACAACATGCTTTTGCAGGTAGAGGGACTGAGTTTTGCGTACCCCGATTGCGGGGTGTTCGCGCATTGGTCCATGGCGCTGCCCGCAGGCCTGGCGCTGGTGCGGGGCGACGAGAGCAGTGGCAAGACCACGCTGCTGCGCCTGCTGGCCGGAGAGCTTCGGCCGCAGGCAGGGCAGATCACGCTGCAGGGGCAGAGCGCAAGTGGTGCGCCACAGGCGTATGCGCAGCAGGTGTTCTGGGCCGATCCCCGCTCTGGCGAGCTGGACCCACTCACGGCCCGGGGCTGGCTGGGCAGCCTGCCCGCCCGCTATCCGTTGTGGGATGCCGCAGCACTCGCCACGCACACCGAAGGCTTCACGCTGCAAGAGCATCTGGACAAGCCGTTTTATGCGCTGTCCACCGGCAGCAAACGCAAGGTGCTGATGGCCGGTGCGCTGGCGTCGGGCGCGCCGCTCACACTGATCGACGAGCCTGTGGGCGGGCTCGACAAGCCGTCGGTGGCTTACCTGGCCCGTGCGCTGACGCAGGTGGCTGCCAAGCCAGGGCGCGTGGTGGTGGTTGCACACTACGAGGCGCTGCCCGGCGTGCCCTGGGGCACGGTGGTAGACCTGCCCGGCTAGACGGATGGGCTGACTACATCGCCTTGAACAGGTGGGCATAAAGGCGGCTTACCGGCAGCTTCTCGGCCCGGCCCGCCAGCTCCAGGTGCAGCTTGCCCGCCTCGTCGCGCGTCACCGTGGTGATGGCGCTGGCGCGCACCAGGGTGCTGCGGTGGATCTGCCAGAACACCTGGGTATCCAGGTGGCCCGTCAGTTCCTTGAGCGGCGTGCGGATCAGATACTCACGCGCTGCCGTGAGCACACGCACGTATTTGTCGGCCGCTTCAAAGTACAGCACGTCGGCCACCGGCACCATGTGGATCTGGCTGCCGCTGCTGGCCTGGATGAGGGTGAGGGGGGCGGTGCTGCTAGGTGCCGCTGCAGCAGGTGGCGAGGCAATGCCGGGCGCTGCCAGCAGATGCCGCAGCTGTTCCATTGTTGCTTCCAAATTGATAGCTGGTTGCGCTTTATTCATAAGCGCTAACTGCAGTTTTTGCACTGTTTTTTGCAGCCGGGCCGCCTGCACGGGTTTGAGCAGGTAGTCCACGGCCTGTGCCTCAAACGCCTGCACGGCGTACTGGTCGTAGGCCGTCACAAACACCAGCGCGGGAAAGGGCCGGTCGGCAGGCCATGCGTCGGCCAGCTCCACGGCGGCGTCCAGACCGCTCTGGCCCGGCATGCGGATGTCGAAGAACAGCAGGTCGGGCAGCAGCGACAGGGCCTGCTGCACGGCCGAGATCCCGTCGCCCACCGTGGCCGCGATCTGCAGCGTAGGCCATGCGTGGGCCAGCTCCTGTTGCAGCGCTGCGGCCAGCAGGGGCTCGTCTTCGGCGATCAGGGCGCTGGGCGGGGCAAACATCATGGTGTGCTCACAGGTTTCTCTAAGGGAAAAGTGACTGTGGCGCTTGTCCCGCCTGCGCTAGCAGCTATCAATTCAAGAGTTCCCTGGCTGCCGTGCAGTGTGGCCAGGCGCTCGCGCACCTGGGCGAGGCCAAAGCTCTGGCCGGGCCCCGGGGTGGGCAGCGCAGCGGGCAGGCCTGCGCCCGTGTCGTTCACTTCGATGACCAGCAGCGGGCCCGTGGCCCCCGGGCGGGTGCTGGCGCGCACGGCGATGTGGCCGCCCTGCACCTGGGGCTCCAGTCCGTGGCGGATGGCGTTTTCCACCAGGGGCTGCAGCAGCAGCGGCGGCACGGGCGCGTCCTGCAGCGCATCGGGCAGCTCCAGCGTGTAGGCCATGCGTGGTCCCATGCGCACGGCCATGAGTTCCAGGTAGTCCTGCAGCCGCGCAAACTCCGCCGACAGCGGGTGCCGTGTGCTGCGCGAGGCCGCCAGCGTGGCGCGCAGGTAGCCGATCATGCGGTCCAGCATGTGCTGCGCGCGGGCGGGGTCGCTGCCGATCAGCACGCGCAGGTTGGCCAGCGTGTTGAACAGCATGTGCGGCTCCAGCTGCGTTTCCAGCAGCTTCAGGCGCGCGTCGTTGGCGTGCATGCGCGCCTCGGCCATCTTGTCTTCCAGGTAGGCCGACTTGTGGATGGCATAGAAGTAGTAGGTGCCCACCAGCCCGGCAATTGCGGTGATGAGGATGGAGGTGCGCTGGTCCGCGCCCGACAGCGAGGCGCCCGCGGGGTAGAAGTGGAAGTAGTACACGCACAGCGCATCGGCCAGCAGCGTGCCCGCCACATATCCCAAGACGATGCCCGCCGCCACCAGTGCAATGCCCTGCCAGCCCTGGGGCCAGCCCGTTTCAGCGGCCGAGGGCATGAGCTCGCGTCCCAGGTCGATGATGGCCCAGGTGAAGCTGCCGATCAGCACCGAATACACCACCGGCGGCCCGTAGGGTTTGTCGGGCATGAAGGCGTACTGCAGGGTGGCCACCACCAGCGTGAAGGCCAGCACCTGAAGGTAGTGGCGCAGCTTGGTGATGCCGTTGAACGGGCGCTGCAGCAGCATGGCGCGGGCTACTCGCGGGGCTGCTTCTTGGCCTGCTCACGCTGCAGCGCATCGCGCTCACGCTGCACCATGCGTTCCCGCAGGCCGCTGCCGCCGCCCAGCAAAAACACCGACACCCCGTGCAGCGCCAGACCCAGCCCCCAGCCCAGCAGCGGGTACACCGACCACGGCCGTGTGCCGAACCCATGGCGCGACAGAGCAAACAGCAGCGCGTTGACGAGCACGAACACAATGGCGTGCACATACCAGCCCAGCTTGGCATTGGCGCGCCGCTGGGCCAGCGCTTCGATCTCTTCGGTGCTCAGGGGGGAGGGCATGGTGGTGGGTCGATGCTGGATGGCGCTGCAGAGATTCTAGGCGGGGCTATGCCGGGCAGGCGTGCTGCGCCACGGCGGCCACGGCCTGGGCATCCAGCGTGAGGCCCATGTGGTTCACGCCGGGCACGAGAGTGACGGGAACATGCTTGCCGGACTGGGCAAACAACGCGGCATAGCGGTCGGCATAAAACAGTTCATCGTCCTGCCCGGCCACGATGCACACGCTGCCCCGGGCGCTCCGGATGTTGCTGGCGTAGTCGAGCTGCGGGCGGAAGTTCATCGCCAGGCTGTAGGAGTAGCTGGGCGTCAGGCCCGCGCGCGATGCTTCGTCCAGCGCAAAGCGCAGCACCGGCAGGTGGTTCCACTGCGTGATGCCCGCGCGGTTGAGCAGCGTGAGCGCGATCAGCCGGGGCACACCCACGGCCGCCCAGCCGCCTGCGTCGGGGCGCGCCGTGGGTGCATCCTGGTGGATGAAGGGCGACAACAGCACGTAGTGGTCGAACCGCGCCTGCCGCTCCCCGCCCGCAAACCGCAGGGCAAACCCGCCCCCCGCGGAAAACCCCATCAGCGTCTGCGGGCCGGCGTGGGGCACGGCGTTCAGGAAGGCCTCCATATCGTCTTCCAGCTGGCCGATGTACGCCACGTGCCCGCGCGGGCCGGATTCACCATGGCCGCGCATGTCGAGCGCGGCTACCGCGTGCCCCTGGGCCGCCAGGGCGCTTGCCAGCACATGCAGCGACCGTGCGCGCGACGACGAGCCGTGGACCAGCACCACGCGCCGCACAGGCGCCTGCGTGGCGGCAGCAGTGGGTGCGTAGCTGTACCACGCGAGCGGGGTACCGTCCCGCGCCGTGTAGCGCTGTGCAGGCGGGACACGGCTGAAGTCCACCTTTTCAAACGGGTCGTTGACGCTGGCCAGCGGCGCAATGTCGCGCGGTCCGCCAAAGGCAAGGGCAGAGGCCAGCACGGCCACGAAGGCGATCAAAACCAGGGCAAAGGTCACGAGCATGGGGGTGATGCGGCGCTGCCGCAGGAGGGAGGGCCGCGCCATGGTACCGAGCAGCCCAAGGGAAATGGCGGAGATGAGCAGCATTCTTGGTGCGCTCATTGCGGTGCGGCTGATGCCGGCACCAGGTGCTGCGCGAGGAATGTAACGATGCGCTCGTCCAGCGCGGGCAGCACCGCGCGGTCAAAGCCTGCGGGGTCGGCCAGCAGGTGGCGCTCGGCGCGGCCCAGCACCTCCATGGGCGGCAGGGGCGACAGCAGCACGCTGTGGCCGGCCTCGGGCAGGTGGGCGATGCGCGTGCAGGATGTGCAGGCGGCGGCCACGGCCTCGCTGTGCCAGCGCGGGGTCAGCCACACATCGCGGCCCGCGGTGACCAGGCCCAGCGGAATGCGCGGCTGGCGCAGCGATTCCGGGTCGAAGTCTGCCGCTGCGGGCACGCCGGCCACGGCCACGGCGATGCGCGGGTCGTGGTGGCGCACGGGTTCGGCGTCGTCAAACCGCTGGCGCAGCACACCCAGGGCCACGGTCTTCTTGGCGCCGTCCAGCATGCCGCCGGTCAGCAGCGTGTAAGTGCCGACGCAGGCATTGAAGTCGTCCGCGATGTGGGCTTCGCAATGGGCCAGGAAGCGGGCGGGCGACCAGGCGCCGCCAGCCAGGCTCAGGGCCGTGTGCCCGCCGGCCGACTGGCCTGCCACGCCCACCTTGTCCAACTGCAGCAGCGGCGCCAGCTGCCGGGCGGCGGCCACGGCGTCGATGGCGCGGGACACTTCTTGGGGGCGGCGCTTCCAGCTCACCGGGCCGGCGTCGGCCGCGTTGCGGGCGTTGTCGCCCTGGTGCTCGGGCATGGCCACCACAAAGCCCGCGCGCACCAGGGCGCGCGCCAGGTCGGTGTGCACCCAGGGGTTCCCGCCCGACCCGTGCGACACCACCACCAGCCGGCCGTTTCCGCGCGCAGGCGCTGCCTGCGGCGCCAGCTGGACGGTAAAGGGCCCGCGCTGCACGGGCTGATCCGCCTCGGGCGTGGGGTAGAACACCGTGACGGGGCCGTCGCCTTGTTGGCCGGGCAGCACGACCAGGCCCATGCCGGCGTGGGCGGGGGGGGTGGTGGTCAGGGTCGACAGGGCCGCGAGCAGTCCGGTGAGAAGCAGGGGGGTGCAGCGCATGGGTATTCTCCTCGCTGATCAGCGGCCGGCGCCGGGTTGCTGGGCCACACGCTCGCGTTCGGCCTGCACCATGCGGTCGTAGATGCCGGCGCCGCCGGTGGTGATGAACACCACAGCGCCGTGCACCGCCAGCCCCAGGCCCCAGCCCAGCAGGGGGAACACAGCCCAGTCCCGGCCGCTGGACAGGGACAGGGTCACCAGCAGCGTGTTGACCAGCAGGTAGACGATGGCGTGGATCAGCCAGCCCAGCTTGGCGCCGGCGCGGCGGCGGGCCAGGCGTTCGGCGGCATCAGCGGTGGGAACAGTAGCGGTGTGGGAACGCATTTTGGGTGTCCTGTTGCAAAAAGAAGAAGAGGGGTGGGTAGTGAGTGCAGCTCAGGCCGTGGGGTGGGGCCGAATGGCTGCCACCAGCCCGACGCCCAGAGCGGCGGTGGTCTGTGCTTGGATGGCGAAGGCCGAGACTGCGCCATCGACCCAGATGGTTGTGCGCTGGATGATGGGGCCCAGCATCTGGGGCTGTTGGATAAGCAATTGCATCAGCATGGCGAAGCTCCTGAAATTGGGGAGTGGGTAAAACACAGTGGTGTCAGATCACGCCCAGTGCGGACCACAGGGCATGGCCCAGGAAGCGCTCGGGCAGCAGCGTGAAGACGCCCGCCGTCACGCAGGCACCGAAGTACAGGCCCTGCATGGTCTTGCGGTGGGCGGCCACGTTGCCCCGCGCCAGGTAGATGAACGAGCCCACGAGGCCAAACAGAGTGACAGGCACGAGCAGATGGATGACGCCAAAGCCGGCCAGGCGCGGACCCACGCTGCCACTGATGAAAAGGGCGGATACCGCCGTGGCCGCCATCAGCGTGACCCAGGCGTAGCCTGCCGCGCGGTGCAGGCGAGGGCGCTGCTGGCGGCCCTTGCGGGCCCAAAGGGCCAGCGGGCCGATGGCGGTGGCAGCCACGGCTGCGGCCAGGTGGATGGCGATGGCGGGGGTGAGCTGCATGGTGGTGTCCTCGGGGCGGGTGTCGGTGCGATGGGCCGGACTGTGCCCGCCTGGCCCCGGCGGCGCCACCGGCGTGCGATGAAATGGCGGGCCGGCGCCGTGAAATGCACATGCGTGGCGCGACCTGCGGGGCCAAACGCGGCTCGCTGTCGCTGGCACAAGCGTTTTGACCCCAAGGTTTACTTTTCTTCGCACGGCATTCAAGGCAGAGGCGGGGCTGACCCTCTACGATTCGGTACGGCGCGGGTCCATGGCATTCCATAGAGGCCATTGCAGCGACACGCAAGGCCCGCCGCCCCAGAACCCGAATCAGGACCGCCATGAACCCGCAAGAAGTCAACGCGCCCCCATCTGCCCCCCAGCCACCAGACCCCCTCCACAAACCGCGCAGCCGATCCCGATGGGCGGGGAGCTTGCTGGCATTGGCGCTGGTGGCCCTGGTGGGCGCCGCGGCGTGGTACCTCATTCAGCGGGCCAATGGTGAATCGGGTGGCCCCCCGGGCTTTGGTGGCGGCGGACGTCCCATGGTGACGGTGGGCGATGCCGTGGTGCGCAAGGCCGAGCTGCCCGTGGTCATCGACGCGCTGGGCACCGTCATCCCCGCCACCACCGTCACGCTGCGCCCCCAGGTGTCCGGCATGCTCACCCAGGTGTTGTTCACCGAGGGCCAGATGGTCAGGAAGGGGCAGCTGCTGGCCCAGATCGACCCCCGGCCTTTCGAGCAGGCCCTGATGCAGGCCCAGGGCACCCGCCAGCGGGACGAGGCGCAGCTGGAAAACGCCCGCCTGACCCTTGCGCGCTACCGCACGCTGCTGTCGCAGGACTCGATTGCCCGCCAGGACGTGGACACCCAGGCCGCACTGGTCAAGCAGCTGGAAGGCACGGTAATGACCAACCGTGCGCAGGAGAGCGCGGCCCGCTTGAACCTGGACTACACACGCATCACGGCGCCCGTGTCGGGCCGCATTGGCCTGCGCACCGTGGACGCGGGCAACTACGTGACCTCGGGCGATGCCGCTGGCCTTGCCACCATCACGCAGGTGGCGCCGATTGACGTGCAGTTCTCGGTTCCGCAGGACCGCGTGGGTGACATTCTGGCTGCCCAAGCCGATGCGACGGCGCTGGCCGTGACGGCGCTGGACCGCACGCGCAAGGCCGAGCTGGACAAGGGCCGCTTCTCCACGCTGGACAACCAGGTGGACATCACCACCGGCACCGTCAAGGCCAAGGCGCGGTTTGACAACGCTGCAGGCACGCTGTTTCCCAATCAGTTCGTGAACGTGCAGCTGCTGCTGCGCAATGTTCCGGCGGTGGTGGTGCCCGTCACCGCAGTGCGCACGGGTGCCAATGGCGACTATGTGTATGTGATCAACGAAGACCGCACGGTGTCGCTGCGAAAGGTCAAACGCGGGCAGGCCACGGTGGGGCTGATTGCCATCGTGGAAGGCCTGCAGGAGGGCGAGCGGGTGGTGACGGAAGGCGGTGACCGCTTGCAGGACGGCATGGCCGTGCAGCTGCCGGGCGCCGCAGGCGCCCGGGGGCCGCGCAATGGCGCATCCGCGCCCCGCGGAGGTGCTTCGGCGCCGGGGGAAGGCGGCCAGCGCCGCCAGCGCCCGCCGCAGAACCCTTGAAGGGGCAGCATGAGTCCTTCGCGTCCGTTCATTGAAAGGCCGGTGGCCACCGCGCTGCTGATGGTGGCCATCGTGCTGGCTGGGCTGGTGGGTTTCCGCTTTCTGCCGCTGTCGGCCTTGCCGGAGGTGGACTACCCCACCATCCAGGTCCAGACCTTGTACCCGGGTGCCAGCCCCGAAGTGATGAGCCGCACGGTGAGTGCCCCGCTGGAGCGCCAGTTCGGCCAGATGTCGGGGCTCGAGCGCATGGCGTCCACCAGCGCGTCGGGGGTATCGATCATCACCCTGCAGTTTGGCCTGGGGCTGGCGCTGGATGTGGCCGAGCAGGAGGTGCAGGCGGCCATCAATGCGGGCAATTCACTGCTGCCCGCAGACCTGCCCGCACCCCCGGTGTATGCCAAGGTGAACCCTGCCGACGCACCGGTGCTGACGCTGGCCATCAGCTCCGACACGCTGCCGCTGACCGAAGTGCAGAACCTGGTGAACACGCGCATGGCCCAGAAGATCAGCCAGGTGGGCGGCGTGGGCCTGGTGTCGCTGGCGGGCGGTCAGCGCCCGGCGATGCGCATCCAGGCCGACACCAGGGCGCTGGCCTCGTACGGCATCGGCCTCGACACCTTGCGCACGGCCATCACATCGGCCAATGCCAACAGCGCCAAGGGCAGTTTTGACGGGCCCCAGCGGTCCTACACCATCAACGCCAACGACCAGCTCCTGACGGTGGACGACTACAGGAACCTCATCGTCTCCTGGCGCAATGGGGCGCCCGTGCGCATGCTGGACGTGGCGCGGGTGGTGGAAAGCGCCGAGAACAACCGGCTGGGGGCGTGGGCCGGCCTGAGCGCCGCGCCGGGCCGTCCCAAGCAAGCGAACGCCCCCTCGGGGGGCAGCGAACCACGCGAAGAGGGGAGTGTGGGGGCCACGCTGACCCCTGCGATTATTTTGAACGTGCAGCGCCAGCCGGGCGCCAACGTGATCGCCACAGTGGACAACATCAAGAAGCAGCTGCCCGAGTTGCAGGCCGGTCTGCCCGCCTCGCTCAAGGTCGAGGTGCTGTCAGACCGCACCAAAGGCATCCGCGCCTCGGTGCACCATGTGGAGATGGAGCTGGCGCTGGCCGTGCTGATGGTGGTGCTGGTCATCTTCTTCTTTTTGCACAGCCTGCGCGCCACCATCATCGCCAGTCTGGCGGTGCCCATCTCGCTCATCGGGACCTGCGGCGTGATGTACCTGCTGGGCTACAGCCTGAACAACCTGAGCCTGATGGCGCTGACGATTGCCACCGGCTTTGTGGTGGACGACGCCATCGTGATGATAGAGAACATCGCCCGCTACCTCGAAAAGGGCGAGCCGCCGTTCCAGGCCGCGCTCAAGGGTGCCACGCAGATCGGCTTCACCATCATCTCGCTCACGGTGTCGCTGATCGCGGTGCTGATACCGCTCTTGTTCATGAGCGATGTGGTGGGGCGGCTGTTCCGCGAGTTCGCGGTGACCCTGGCCATCACCATCCTGATCTCCGGGGTTGTGTCGCTCACGCTGGTGCCCATGATGGCAGCCCGCTGGCTCCGGGCCGAGCCAGAGGGCGGCCCCGGGGGCATGGCAGGGCGCATACACCGGGGTTTTGACCGGGTGATTGCGCGGTATGACCACTGGCTGCAATGGGTGCTTCGGCACCAGGGTGCCACCCTGCTGGTGGCCGTGCTCACGCTGGCGCTCACGGCGCTGCTGTATGTGGTCATCCCCAAGGGCCTCTTCCCCACGCAGGACACGGGCCAGTTGCAGGCGCGCATCGAGGCCTCGCAGGATGTCTCGTATGCGCGCATGAGCGAGCTGCAGCAGGCGGCGGCGCGGACCATCCTGCAGGACCCGGACGTGGAGTCGCTGAGCTCGTTTGTAGGGGTGGATGCGGCCAACAACACCATGCTGAATGCGGGGCGCATGCTCATCAACCTCAAGCCACGGCGCGATGATCAGGCTGCGATCATCGAACGGCTGCGCCAGCGGGTGCAAGCGGTGGCGGGGGTCACCCTCTACCTTCAGCCCACACAGGATCTGACGATCGACGCGGAAACCGGGCCCACGGAATACCGCCTGTCGATTGGTGGTGTGGATTCCGCCCAGGTCAACGCCTGGACGCACAAGCTGGTGGAGCGCCTGCAAACCGTGCCGCAGGTGCGCAATGCCACCACCGATGCAGGCGCACAGGGTTTGTCGGCCTATGTGGACATCGACCGCAACACCGCGTCACGCCTGTCGGTCACGGCCAGTTCGGTGGATGACACGCTTTACAGCGCGTTCGGCCAGCGCATCGTCTCCACCATCTTCACGGAAACCAACCAGTACCGTGTGATCCTGGAGGCGCAGCAGGAGCACCTCGCCTCCCCCGAGGCGCTGGGTACGTTGCAGCTGCGCACCGGGTCCGGTGCTCCCACGCCGCTGTCGGCGGTGGCCACCATCCGTGAGCAGCTCGCGCCGCTTCAGATCACGCGTGTGGCGCAGTACCCGGCAGCCACGCTGGGTTTTGACAAGGCCGGGGGAGTGTCCCTGGGCAGCGCGGTAGACGCCATCCGGGCGGCCGCGCAAGAGATCGGCCTGCCGCAGGGACTGACGATGGAGTTCCAGGGTGCCGCTGGCGCCTACGAAAAATCGCTGTCCAGCCAGCTCTGGCTCATTCTGGCGGCCATGGTGTGCGTGTACATCGTGCTGGGGGTGCTGTACGAGAGCTACATCCACCCGGTCACCATCCTCTCAACCCTGCCATCGGCCGGTGTGGGGGCCCTGCTGGCGCTGATGCTCACCGGCAACGACCTGGGGGTGATCGGCATCATCGGCATCATCCTCCTGATCGGTATCGTGAAGAAGAACGCGATCATGATGATCGACTTCGCCATCGACGCCGAGCGCAACCAGGGCATGGGGCCCGAGCAGGCGATCCACCAGGCGGCGCTGCTGCGTTTCCGGCCCATCCTCATGACCACGCTGGCGGCGCTGTTTGCAGCTCTGCCGCTGATGCTCGGCTGGGGCGATGGCGCCGAGCTGCGCCGGCCGCTGGGGCTGGCCATCTTCGGCGGGCTGATCCTGAGCCAGTTGCTCACATTGTTCACCACGCCGGTGATCTACCTGGCGTTTGACCGCCTGGGGCGCCGGGCGACCGGCCGGGGGACTGCGGCGGCACCGCTGCAGGCGGGAGAGCAGCAGTGAATCTTTCGCGCCCCTTCGTCGAGAGGCCTGTGGCCACAGCCCTGCTCACCATCGGTGTGGCGCTGGCGGGCATTGCAGCGTTTTTTGTGCTGCCGGTGGCGCCCCTGCCGCAGGTGGACTACCCGGCCATTTCGGTATCGGCCAGCCTGCCCGGTGCCAGCCCGGAAACCATGGCTACCAGCGTGGCGACGCCGCTGGAGCGGCGGCTGGGCGTGATTGCCGGGGTCAACGAGATGACGTCGACCAGCTCCAACGGGTCTGCCCGCGTGAGCCTGCAGTTTGATCTGAACCGCGATATCGACGCAGCGGCCCGCGAGGTGCAGGCGGCCATCAACGCCGCGCGGGCCGACCTGCCCGCCACGCTGCGCAGCAACCCCACCTACCGCAAGCGCAACTCGGCGGCTTCGCCCGTCATCATCCTGGCGCTCACGTCCAAGACGCGCACGCCCGGCGAGATCTACGACGCGGTCTCCAACGTGGTGAGCCAGCGCCTGTCGCAGGTGGATGGCGTGGGCGAGGTGGAGATCGGCGGCGGCTCGCTGCCCGCCGTGCGCGTGGAGCTGCTGCCGTTTGCGCTCAACCGCTACGGCATCAGTACCGAGGATGTGCGCGCGGCGATCCAGGCGTCCAACGCCAACCGCCCCAAGGGCGCCATCGAAGGCGATGGCCGCCGCCTGCAGATCTACACGCCATCGCCCGCCCGCAAGGCAGCCGAGTACCAGTCGCTGGTGATTGCCTGGCGCAATGGCGCTGCCGTGCGTCTGGGGGATGTGGCCCGGGTGGTGGATGGCGTGGAAAACCGCCGGACCCTGGGCCTGTTCAATGGCGAGCCGGCCATCGTGGTGCTGGTGACGCGCCAGCCCGGCGCCAACATCATCGAAACGGTGGATGCGGTGCGGGCCTTGCTGCCCGATCTCCAGGCCCAGTTGCCCCAGGACATCCAGATTGCCGTTGCGTCCGACAGCACCAATTCCATCCGCTCCTCCCTGCACGAGATCGAGCTCACGCTCATGGTCTCCATCGCCCTGGTGGTACTGGTGGTGGGGCTCTTTTTGCGCAAGGCGCGCGCCACGGTGATTCCTGCGGTGGCCACCGTGGTGTCGTTGCTGGGCACCTTCGGGGTGATGTATTTCCTGGGATTCAGCCTCAACAACCTGAGCCTCATGGCCCTCACGGTGGCCACCGGGTTTGTGGTGGATGACGCCATCGTGGTGCTGGAGAACACCATGCGCCACATCGAGGCAGGCATGGGGCGGGTGCAGGCGGCGCTGCTGGGTGCGCGTGAAGTGGGCTTTACGGTGCTGTCCATCAGCCTGTCTCTGGTGGCTGTTTTCATCCCCCTTCTGTTTATGGACGGGCAGGTGGGGCGGCTGTTCCGCGAGTTCGCCGTCACGCTCTCGGTGGCGGTGATGATTTCGCTGGTCATCTCGCTCACCACCACCCCCATGATGTGCGCGTGGTTGCTGCGCGCGCACGACCCTGCCAACGACAAGCCCCCCTCGCGCGTGGCGCGCTGGGCAGAGCGGGGCTACGAGGGCGTGTTGCGGGGCTACGGGCGCAGCCTGGACTGGGCGCTGGCCAGCAAGGGGCTGGTCGTGCTCATCCTCCTGGCGGTGATCGGGCTCAACGTCTACCTGTTTGCCAAGATACCCAAGGGTTATTTCCCCGAGCAGGACAACGGCCAGCTCAACGCCGGTCTGCGGGCGGACCAGAGCATTTCGTCGGATGCGCTGGCGCGCAAGCTGCGTGAGGCGGTGGAGATCATCCGCAAGGACCCCGCCGTGGACACGGTGGTCGGATTCTCGGGCGGTAGCCGTGCCGGAGGGGGCTTCATGTTTGTGAACCTCAAGCCGCTCAAGCAGCGCACCGACACCACGCCGGCGGTCATTGCCCGCCTGCGCCCGCAGCTCAACCAGATCACGGGGCTGCGCGTGTTTCTGAACCCCGTGCAGGACTTGCGGATGGGCGGGCGGTCCAGCAACTCCACCTACCAGTACACGCTCAAGAGCGACAACCTGGCCGACCTGAAGCAGTGGGCCACGCGCCTGGCCGACAGGCTCAAGGAAGAGGCCCTGCTCAAGGACGTGGACACCGACCAGTCCGAGAACGGCGTGGAAACCTATGTGGAGGTGGACCGCGCCAGCGCATCGCGCCTGGGGGTGAGCTCCACCGCCATCAACAATGCCCTGTACAACGCCTTCGGACAGCGTTCCGTGGCGACCATCTATGGCGAGCTGAACCAGTACGCCGTTGTCATGGAATGGGCGCCGGAATACACCCGCGGCCCGCCCGCGCTGAATGACGTGTACGTGGCCTCCAACCTGACGGGCGTGACCGGAACGACAGCCAACCCCGGGCAGCGGGGCGCCTCCAACGGCGACGTGATCAGCACGACGCCTGCCACCATGGTGCCGCTCAGTGCCGTGGCCAGGGTGGCAGAGCGGGCGTCGCCCACCTCGATCAGCCACCAGGATGGCGAGCTGGCGACCACCATCTCTTTCAACATCGACCCGGGCACCTCGCTCGGGCAGGCGCAGCAGGTGATTGCCCAGGCCGAGGCAGACATCGCCATGCCCACCAATGTGCGGGGCAGTTTTCAGGGCACCGCGCTGAGCGCCCAGCAGTCCCAGGGCCAGCAGGCGTTTCTGATCCTGGCGGCCATCGTGGTGATCTACATCGTGCTGGGTGTGCTGTATGAAAGCCTGATCCACCCGATCACAGTACTCACCACCCTGCCATCGGCTGGCGTGGGGGCTGTGCTGGCGTTGCTGCTGTTTGACATGCAATTCACCATCATTGCCCTCATCGGCGTGTTCCTGCTGATTGGCATCGTCAAGAAAAACGCCATCATGATCATCGACTTTGCGCTGGAGGCCGAACGCGCCCGGGGCCTGACGGCACTGGCGGCCGTGCGCGAGGCGTGCATGCTGCGGTTTCGCCCCATCCTCATGACCACCATGGCGGCAGCCCTGGGTGCCTTGCCGCTGGCCATCGGGTTTGGACAGGGCTCTGAACTGCGGCAGCCGCTGGGCGTGTCCATCATCGGCGGCCTGATTGCCAGCCAGTTGCTCACCCTGCTGACCACACCGGTGGTCTATGTGCTGCTGGACAGACTGCGCAGACCCGCCCCCAACGAACACCAACTGAGCCGCGCCGCAGTCCCTGGCGCCGCCACCTGATTGCGCCCATGAACCGTCTTTTCACCCCCTCCGACGCCGGCGCGCGCGTTGCACGCCGGGTCAGCCTCGGGCTGGCGTTGGCTCTGCTTTCTGCCTGCTCCGTCACCACGCCCTACCAGCGTCCCGAGTTGCCGGTGCCGGCCGCCTTCAAGGAGGCCGGCGCCACCTGGGTGCCCGCCGCGCCCGCCGATGCGCTGGACCGTGGCCCGTGGTGGGAGCTGTTTGGAGACGCCGAGCTGAACCGGCTGGCAGAGCAGGTGCAGCTGTCCAACCAGAACATTGCCGCAGCTGTGGCGGCCTATGCCCAGGCGCAGGCCGTGGTGCGGCAACAGCGCGCAGGGCTGCTGCCCTCCGTCGGCCTGTCGGGCGGCGCCACGCGCTCGGGCGGGGAGGGCGCCAGCCGGTCGGGCACCTCTACCCAGGCCGCCCTGGGGGTGGACTGGGCTCCGGACCTGTGGGGGCGGCTTGAAAGCAGCGTCAACAGTGCCCAGGCGAGTGCGCAGGCCAGCGAGGCGGATCTGGCCTCGGCCCGGCTGTCTGCCGTGGGCAGCCTGGCAGCCGCCTACTTCCAGCTGCGCGAAGCCGACGTGGAAATCGGGCTGCTCCAGGCCACGGTGGAGGGCTACGAACGCAGCCTGCAGATCGCCCGTAACCGTTATGCCGCCGGGGTGGTGGCCCAGACCGACGTGCTGCAGGCCCAGACCCAGCTGGCGAACGCGCGGGCCGAGCTGGCCACCGTGCGCCAGAACCGGGCGCGGTTCGAGCACGCCCTGGCGGTGCTCACCGGCAGGGCCCCCGCAGACTTCGAGCTGCCCAGCGCGCCGTGGGTGGCTGAAGTGCCTGCGGTACCGCCGGGCGTGCCCTCGACCCTGCTGCAGCGCCGCCCCGACATTGCAGCGGCGGAGCGGGCGGTGGCAGCGGCCAATGCGCAAATCGGCATCCAGCGTGCGGCCTACTTCCCCAGCCTCAGCCTGGGTGCCACGCTGGGCAGCGGTGGCAGCAGCGTGGCCGAACTGTTCAGGGCCTCGGGCACGGTGTGGTCGCTGGGGCTGTCCATTGCGCAGACGCTGTTTGACGCGGGGGCCACGGCCGCGCGGGTAGACGAGGCGCAGGCCGCACGCGATGCCCGTGTGGCGGCCTACCGGCAAACGGTGCTGACGGCCTTCCAGAGTGTGGAAGACCAGCTCACGGTGCTGCGCACGCTGCAGGAACAGGAGCCCCTGCGGCGCGAGGCCGTATCGGCCGCCGAGCGCACGGCGCAGCAGCTGCTCAACCGCTACCGTGAGGGGCAGGTGGGTTACACCGAAGTTGTGGCAGCGCAGGTGTCGGCGCTGTCGGCCCAGCGCGCGCTGCTGCAGTTGCAGGTCAACCGCCAGCTGGCCGTGGTGGCGCTGGTGCAGGCCCTGGGGGGCGGGTGGGAGGCGCCGTGGCAAGCCCCTGCCTGAACGCGGGGCAGGGGTGGCTCGGCATATACTCCTGTTTTGATAGCTGTTAGCGCTTGATGGACAAGCGGTAGAGCCTTGTTTTATTCAAATTTTCTCAAGGAGTGTGCGTGGACGTTGTATTGCTGGTCAAGGCCGCCATCATGGGCGTGGTCGAAGGCCTGACGGAGTTCCTGCCCATTTCCTCCACGGGGCACCTGATCCTCGCGGGCTCCCTGCTGGGGTTTGATGACGCCAAGGCCAAGGTGTTTGACATCGCCATCCAGACCGGTGCGATCTTTGCGGTGATCCTGGTGTACTGGCAGAAGATCCGCGCCACGCTGGTGGCCCTGCCTACCGAGCGGCAGGCGCAGCGGTTTGTGCTCAACGTGGTCATCGGTTTTGTACCTGCCGTGCTGCTGGGCCTGCTGCTGGGCAAAGCCATCAAGGCCCACCTGTTCACCCCGGTGGTGGTGGCCAGCACCTTCATCATTGGGGGCTTCATCATTTTGTGGGCCGAGCGCCGATCGCCCGCTGCCACGCGCATCCATTCGGTGGATGACATGACACCGCTGGATGCCCTCAAGGTGGGCCTGGTGCAGTGCCTGGCCATGGTGCCGGGCACCAGCCGCAGTGGCGCCACCATCATTGGCGGCATGTTGCTGGGGTTGTCGCGCAAGGCGGCCACCGACTTTTCGTTCTTTCTGGCCATTCCGACGTTGATTGGTGCCGGGGTGTACAGCCTGTACAAGGAGCGTGCGTTGCTCTCCATGGCCGACCTCCCCATGTTCATGACAGGCCTGGTCTTCTCCTTCCTCAGTGCCTGGCTGTGTGTGCGCTGGCTGTTGCGCTACATCAGCACGCACAGCTTTGTGCCGTTTGCCTACTACCGCATCGTGTTCGGCATCATTGTTCTGGTGACCGCGTGGACCGGATGGGTGCAGTGGGCCGACTGATAATCCAGCCATGAACCGTTCAGCCCCCCGTTGGTCCGTTTCCTGCGCCCTGGCGCTGGCCTGCTGGTGGGCGTCGCCCGCAGCACACTCGGAAGAATCCCCCGAGGCTGCGGCGCCGGCCAAACCGGCGTTCAACTATGCACTCGGCGCGATCGCCAGTTCCAGCCCGGACTACGCCGGGGGCGATGGCCGCAAGACGCGCCTTCGGCCTGCCTGGGCCATCGAGTATGGGCGTTTCCGGATCAGCACGTCACGGGGGAGTGCGTTCATGGGGCATGGTCTGGGTCCGCGCGAATCCGGTGCGAGTGCCACCCTGGCGCAGGGAGACCAGTTCCGCCTCAGTGCGTCGCTGCGCATTGACAACGGTCGTGATGGCTCCGATGCGCCGATCCTCGTGGGCTTGCCCTCGGTCCGGTCCACGTTGCGCGCCAGGTTGAGTGCCGGTTACGCGCTGACGCCACGGTGGTCGGTGGGAGCGGGGCTCTCCCAGGACATACTGGGCCGTGACGGTGGCGCGCAGTTGTCCACCAGCGTGGGTTACACCTGGCCCGTGACCGAGCAGACCAAAGTGAGTTTCAGCGCGGGTGCGAGCTTTGGGGACCACACCTACCTGCGCGGCCACTTTGGCGTGCCTGCCGGTGGATCCGGCGCGTTGCCTGCGTTTGACCCCCGCGCGGGGCTGTACAGCGTGGACGCGGGGTTTGAAGTCATGTCGGCCCTCAGTCGACACTGGGTGGTGCTGGCCGGGGCACGTGTATCGCAGCTTCAGGGCGACGCTCGGCGCAGTCCGCTGACGTTGGAACCCACGGGGTACTCCGTGTCCGTCGGTCTGGCGTACCGCTGCTGCCGCTGAATTTTTTCGCCAGGGGGCCGTGCGGCCACGCGGGGTGGGCAGCGGCTGAAAGTGATAAGCTGGCGCGGGCAGGTTGTTGCCCGTAGCAGGGCAACGCAAACGCCGCCACCTCCGCAGGGGCAGAGCGCGGGATGGCCTCTCTTGTCATGACTCTTTCCCCGCCGGGGCCTTCGCCGCATGATGCAACACGAGCCTGAGTTGTCCCAGCCCCCCACGGCCGCTCTCCAGGGTTCCTGGTCCAAGGCGGAGTTGCTGGATGTGATCACACGCAGCGCGGGCGCCACCATGGCCGTCATCGACCGCAGCCTCGTCATGATTTATGTCAACGACGAATACGCCCGGTGGTTTGGCACCGTCCCAGAGCAGCTGATTGGCAAAACGCTGGTCCAGGTGTATGGCGAGTCCGACTGCGCGCGCTTCATGCCCTTTGTGGAGCGCGTGCTGCAGGGCGAACGCGTGCAATACCAGCGCCTTTTGCGCACACCCTACGGCGTGGACGAATGGCGCACCATCTGCCTGACCCCATGGCAGAACCCGCAGGGCATGGTGGAGGGCTTCATCACCACGGCCCTTGACGTGCACGAACTGCAGGTCACCATGAATGCGCTGCGCGCGGCCAACCAGCGCCTGTCCTCGCACATGGAAAACAGCCCCCTCGCGGTGCTGGAGATGGATCACAACCTGCGGCTTCTGCACTGTTCGCAGCGCGCCGTGCAGCTTATGGGTTGGCTCCATGTCGCGGGCCTGGAGGGGCGTCTGCTCACCGAGCTGATGGCACGCTCCTCCCAGGATGAGGGACTTCACCACGCGTTGCAGCGTCTGCAGTCCGGGCAGGAGTCGCAGAACCGCGCCGAGACCTGCTTTGTGCGCGACGACGGCAGCGAGGTGCACTGCGAGTGGTTCAACTCCGCGCTGACCGATGCGCAAGGACAGGTCACATCGATCATGGCGCTTGTCCAGGATGTCTCGGCCAAGATCCAGATCGCCCGCCAGCAGCATTACCTGGCCAACCACGATTCACTCACCGGCCTGCTCAATCGCGCGGCTTTTCAGAGTCGGCTGGAGCAGTCCCTGGCGCAGGTGCGAAGCAGTGCCGGGTCGGTGGCGCTGCTGTTCATCGACCTGGATGGTTTCAAGGGCGTGAACGATGCCGAGGGCCACCGCGCCGGTGATGAGGTACTGCGAATCGTGGCCCAGCGCATTGCCAGCACGGTGCGCGCGGGCGACACGATGGCGCGGCTGGGGGGCGATGAATTCCTGGTCATGCTCGACCGCGAGGTCACGCGTGATGTGACCGATACCATCGGCCATCGCATCATCGAGGCCCTGCACCAACCCATGGCGGTAGAAGGGCGCGACCTGTACATCGGCGCCAGCATTGGCGTGGCCATGCATCCGCCGCTGGAGGGCGATATCGATGCCCTGATGAACCGGGCTGACCAGGCCATGTATTCGGCCAAGCGGGCCGGCAAGGGCAGGCTCCATTACGCGGAGGCGGCCACGTCCTGACAGCGGCAGCGGCCTGTTCCCGCTGCACGTTTTGTCGCGTGGCTCTACGGGCCTGGCAGGCGGATGCTTTGCTGGAAGTGGAAAAAATTCCCGGGGTCGTACTGCGCCTTGACCTGCTGGAGTTGCGGGTAGGCCGGGCCCCAGTAGGCGTGGGCGAAGTCCTCAAGGCGTGCGTCCGGGTAGTTCTGGTACACATGTCCGTTCAGGAAGGGCCTGACCAGGTTCATGAACCCGTCGAGCCAGGCTTCCATCCGGGCTCGCTCCGTGTCATCGGTCCAGAACACGTCCGCCACGAGGTTCGCATCCACATGGCGGTGGATGAAAGCGCTGCCGGCCTCTGGATAGCGGTTGATGGCGCCGCCATAGGGTTCCAGATAGGCCAGCGACCAGGGGTTGGGCGAGGTCTTGAAGTAGTCGATGATGCGTTGCCAGTCGGCCTTTGACAGCGGCGTGCTGATGTAGCCGCAGGCCTTGGTTTCTGCCACGTGCTCGGGCAGCCCGTCTGGCAAGGTGTAGGGATGGTCTTCCAGCCAGAGGTTCATGTCCGGGTAGGTTCCCGACCGGTCCACCAGCAGTTGCGCGCCAGGGATCGCCAACAGTTCTGCGATGGCTTTCAGGCCCGCATCGCGCGTGCCGCAGAGCATGCCCTGCACCATGTAGACCGGCTGCCCGCCCTGAAATCCGAGGTTCATCATGTAGCCCAGCGCATCCGGGGCGCCGGTTCGCATGTAGCGGGCCTGCAGGGTGGTCAGAGCCTCGGCGGCGTGTGCGGCATCCCAGCTGATGGACCAGGCCCATACCTGTTCCAGCCGGTGCATGTGGTAGGTGACCTGCAGCATCACGCCAAAATTGCCGCCGGTGCCGCCCCGCATGGCCCAGTAGAGCCCCGGATTTTCCTGCGCGCTGGCCGTGACGATGCTGCCGTCGGCCAGCGCCACCCGTAACGATTCCACCAGATCACTCTGGATGCCGAAGGCCCGCGAGGTATAGCCATAGCCGCCGCCCTGCACGAAGCCTCCCACGCACACGCTGCCACAGGCCCCGGTGGGAACATGCCAGCCGGTGTGGTTCATGGCGCCGTTGAAATGGTCGAAATCGGTGCCCGGCAGCACATGCACGCATTCGCGGGGGCGGTCGAGCACCACGCCTTTCATGTCGCTCAGGTCAATCACCATGCCGCTGTTGACCGAGTAGCCGGCCGTGCTGTGGCCGCCGCAGCGCACGGCCACCCACACGTTGAAGGCACGGGCCACGGCCAGGCATTCGAGCACATCGTGCTCGCACGCGCAGTACACGATGATCTCGGGGTACGCCTGGAACGCAGGGTTGGATTCCCGCCGGGCCGTGTCGTAGTCGGGGCTGGTGGGCAGCACGATGCGGCCCACCAGTCGGGCCTCCAGCGCCGCCACGGCGTCCCAGGTCAGGGCTGCGCCCGTCGCGTTCTGTGCGGCCTGTTGGGTGGCCAATGCCCGCAAGCGCGCAATGCGGGCGTCCTTGGCAATGCGGGCGGGGCTTTTGCGGTGGGCCATGGCGAACGATCCTCGGGTGAACGCGAAGCCCCGTGTGTACCGGAAGCCGGGGCGTTTGACCAGTTCGAAATGGCCAGGTAGGACGGGCGCAGACTCGGGGCCTCAGGCCGATGACAGTGCCAGATCGCCGGTGTTGCGGCGCAGGCAGAACTTGCCGCCCTGCTTGCCGCTGTACATGGCAGCGTCGGCCAGCTTGAGCAGGCCCAGTGCATCGTTGCTGTCGTCCGGCGCGATCGCGTAGCCGATCGTCAGCCCCACCTGCACCTGCAGGTTGCCCAGCGAGAAGGGCGTACGGAACGCATCCAGCAGCTTGTATCCCAGCTCCTGGGCCTGCTGTGCGCTGCTGAGCTGCCCCGTCATCACCACGAATTCATCGCCCCCCAGGCGGGCGACTACATCGGACTGGCGCACATGGCTTTGAAGGCGGCGGGTCACTGCGATCAGAAGCTCGTCGCCCACATCGTGACCGTGCCGGTCGTTGACCGGCTTGAAACCGTCGAGATCCATCACGTAGACCGCCAGCAGCTTGTCAGGACCGCAACGTGCCAGTGCCGAGGCCAGGGAAATGTTGAGGCCGCGGCGGTTGGGCAGGCCGGTCAGGGGGTCGGTATGCGCCAAAGAACGCATGACATCGCGCTCGCGGTTGGCATCCAGTGCCTCCAGGCGCAGCGCCTTGGTGCGCAGGCCCAGCACACGCATGAACAGGAGCATGTCCAGCGTGGCGCCAAACTGGAAGGAGTGGAGGGTCCAGAAATTCACGGGCACCCAGCCCCGGATCACACCGATGACCGTCGCCGTCGCCACAAAGTAGACCAGCCATGCCAGCAGCAGGCTGGTGCCCACCGGATCGCCCTGGCGTGCACGCCGCACCGCCCCGGGTATGCCCATCAGCGCCGGCACCAGCCCCAGGATGCTGACCACGCCGGTAATGGCGCGGGTACTCAGGAGGTCGAGGGCATACGCCAGCCCCAGCACTGCGCACAGGATGGCTCCGCCGCGCATGGTCCGCAGCAGCAGGCTCCTGGGGCGGTGCCCGGCCAGGGCCTGGCTGATGAACAGGAACGAGCCGCAGGTTGCCATCAGGGCAGACAGGCCGGCTGCATGGCTTTCCATCCACGGGTTGTCGCGCCAAAGGTATTGCGTGCCCAGCCCGAACAGGTGGAGCGAGAACAAAAGGCTGCCCATCAGCAACAGTGCGTACTGTATGAACAGCACGTCGCGCAGGTTGACCCACTGTGCCAGGCTGTAAATGAGCAGGCAAAGCGCCAAGCCCGTCAGGATCCCCTGCAGCATCTGCTCGTTCAGGGCTCGGCTGTGCCAGGCGGTTGGCTTGTTCAGCGTGATGGGCAGCACCATCGCGCCGCGCGTCTCGATGCGCAACAGCAAGTCGTAGCTTTGCCCCGGCCGCAGCTGCATCCCCAGGGAATGCGACCGGCTGAGCAACGGGCGCTGGGAGAACGGCTGCAGGCTGCCCAGGGTGGCTTGCCGCAGCACCTGGCCGTTGGCGGTCAGATAGATCTCGACCCGGTTCAGAACCGGGTAGTCGATGTCCAGCACCCAGATGCCGTCCGACGTTGTCGAAACAGAGACGGGAATGCGCAGCCACATGGGGTCGGCCTGTACGCCCAGCGTGCCGTCGGTGCCAGGCGGCCGCACAAACGCGGCCGACCGCGCCAGCATGTCCTGCACCGACAGCGTGCGCGACGGGTCCGGGAGGATGGACACGGCTGACCATGCCTCGATGGTCGGCATGTCATCGCGCAGCACCAGCGGGTTGCCGGCAGCCCTGGCATCGGCGCCTGCAGTCAGCACCACCAGCCACACCAGGCATGCTGCCGCCCATCGGATGACCAGCGCGGACCATCTCTGCAGCGGTGGGGGGCAGGTGGTACGCATTGCGGAAATTCTCTCAGGACGAAAGCGCGAGCTCACCACTGTTGCGCCGCACGGAGTGTTTGCCGCTTTGCTTGCCGGCGTACATGGCGGCATCGGCCAACCGGATCAGTGCCTGGGCGTCGTCCGTGTCGAGCGGTGCCAGCGCGTAGCCGATGGTCAGCCCCACCTTCAGGCGCAGATGGCTGAGCGCAAACGGCGTATCGAAGGCACGCAGCAAAGAACGGCCGAGCTCCTGCGCCGCCTCGGGCGTCTCCAGGTTGCGGGCCATGATGATGAACTCATCCCCGCCCAGTCGGGCGACCACGTCGGTGTCGTGGCGCACATTGGCTTGCAGCCTGTGGCCCACGGCCACCAGCAGATCGTCTCCCACATCGTGGCCATACGAGTCATTGACCGGCTTGAAGCCGTCCAGATCCATCAGGTACACCGCCACCAGGCTGCGGGGGGATGCGGTCGTCAAAGCGATCTGCAAGGCATGCTGCAGGCCGCGGCGGTTATACAGGCCGGTGAGCGGATCGCTGTGGGCCAGCGAATGCATGATGTCCCGCTCGCGGATGGCCTCCTGTGCCTCGATCCGCACGGCCTGCGCGCGCAGGGCCAGTACCCGCAGAAACAGCAGCATGTCCACCGTGGCGCCAAACTGGAACGCGTGCAGCGTCCAGAAGTTCGCCGGCAACCAGCCCGCGACAAGGAATACGAAGACCCCCGCGGCGATGCCATACACGATCCAGGCCACCAGCAAGGTGGCGCCAATCGGGTCGTTCTGGCGCACCCGCCGGATGGCCGGGGGCAGGCTGATCAGCGACGGCAGCGGCCCTGCCAGGCTCATGAAGGCAATGGCCGCGGGCACGCTCAACACGCCCACCGCCAGCGCCACGCAGACCAGCGTGGTGACTGCCGCACCCGCGCGCATGGCCCGTGCATAGAGGCTGCGCGGCGCGTTGCCTGCCAGGATGTGGCCCAGGAAGAGGAAGGAGCCCGCGAGTGCCACCAGCCCCGCCAACGGGCCGGCGTAGCGGTGCAGCCACAGGTTGCCGGTCCACAGAAACTGTTCCCCCGTGCCGAAGACCTGCAGCGAAAACCCCGCACTGCCCACCACGACCAGTGCATAGAAGCCGAACATGCGGTCCCGCTGCGTGGCCCACTGAAAGAGGCTGTACACCAGAAGGCAGAGCGCCACCCCGTTGAGCACGCCCTGCAGCATCTGCTCGCGCAGGGCCTGGTTCAACTGGTAGGGCATCTCGCCGAGGGTGATGGGCAGGATGAGCGGCCCCGTGGCCTGCACCCGAATCAGGAGGTCGTAGGGCTGGCCGGGCTGCAGCTCAAACGCCATCGCGGGCGTCCGGCTGGACAGCGGCGATTCATCCGGCCGGCTGGTGCTCACCTGCTGCACCACCTGGCCGCCGGAGACCAGATAAATCTCTGCCTGCAGCGAGCTGTAGCCGACGTCCACCATCCACGGCATGCGCAGTGGCTCGGGAGCGATGAGAGGTATGTGCAGCCACATGGCGGCCTTGCGCACGCCCAGCGAGCCGTCGGGCGCAGTGGGGGCCTCGAACTCGTCCAGGCGCTCCAGCATGTCCTGTACCGACAGCTTGTAGCTGGCATCCGCCTTGAGCGTGATGACATCCCAGGCGTTCACATGCGGCCTGTCCTGTGGCAACACCAGGGGCTTGCCTGCGTGTGCATTCAAGGGCAGTGCCGTTGGCAGTACCAGGCAGAGCAGTGCAGTCGCCACGCCGCAGCGCTTGCCCCAGCGAAGCCGGGCCGACATCAGAAGAGTGCAGAGCAGTGCGTACATCGGCATGGGAGCAACAGTCAGGGGGAAGGGCGGGCTGGTGCCGGGCTTGTCACCTGCGCCTTGCCTGCCAGGCCCATGCCCCAGCTGCCGCGGGTGGTCAGGCGGTCTTCCAGCCTGTTCAGCCAGCCTGGCGCATGGCGGTCATCGCTCCAGCTGTGCACCACATCGTCCACCTGGTTGAGCAGCTCCGTGGGAAGCTGCAGCGGGCGCGTCTGGCTCATCAGCACACGGCTCATGAAGTGATAGCCGAGCACCCGCGTGAGCGCCCGCACGATCGAAAAACGCGGCCTGACCCAGCGCACAACGGTGTCGATGATGCGCGCCACCAGCAAGACGCCCCAGAAGAGCACGGCGGACCGCCAGGGCACCGGCTGCGTGAGCCCCAGGTCGCTGGCTGTGGCGCGACCGCACAGGTAGCGCGTCATGAGTTGCGGGAAGGGCTTCACGATCCGCCAGGGCAGGGAGTTTTCCATGGTGTGCATCAGGGCCTGGCCCAGCGCAGGGCGCGGGTCGGGCGCCACGGGCGCGGCCCGGCCCCTGGCCTGCATCTGTGCCATCAGGGCCTGGCCCTGGCCCATGGTCTCGACCATCAGCGCGCGTTCGATACCCAGGATATGCCCCACCACGTTCCAGGCGTGCAGATAGGCCTCTTCATCGGCCTGGGGCAAGCCGATGCCCAGGCGGCGCAGGCTGCGCAGGAAAACATACCCGAAGGTGAGCAAGGTGTAGGCCAGCTCTTCCTGATTGCAGGGCAGGCCGTTGGCCTGCAGGTTCCAGCCCCGGGCGTACAGCGTCTGAAACAGCGCCTGGCGGCCCTGTTGGCGCGGTAGTGCCTGTGGCGCGATGGTCCCGTCGCCCCCCGCAAGCATTTGGGCCAGCGCGCTTTGCGGGCTTCCGCGCAGGATCAGGTTGCGGATGGTCGCGTGGATCAGCCGGACCTTGAGCACCTGCGCCACGCCCGCGCCGCGCTGGCCCAGGCCACCGTGCATCATCACCGGAAAGATCATGGCCGCGGTGGACCGGATGCGGTACTCGGCGTTCTGCTCGAGCTGTCCGGATGTGTGCAGCACGCTGGAGAGGTCGGGAATCACATAGCACTCGGGCAGGCTGGCGCAAAACAGCAGGATGCACGACAGCGCTCCGTGCTCCATGAACAGCTTCTCGGCGCGCTCGATCTTGCGTGCGTCGGCCCAGGGCGGCAGCACCTGCGCAGTCTGCACATAGTGGTTCAGCGCCAGCGACATCGCCGCATCCACGCCATCGCCCTGGGCGGTCCAGCCCTGCAGGCTGGCGTTGTCCTCCCACTGCGCAAAAAGGCGGTTCACGGTGTCGATGCGTGCCCATTGCGGTGCGTCCACGCCCACATCGCCCTGTGGCCATTCGCCCAGAATGCGTTCAAGGGTCTGGTCTGCCAACGGGTCTGCATGGTGCTGCATCGCCGCCAGTTCGGCGTCTGACAGCTTGCTGTGCGTGTGGCCATGGGCCCGGTTCATACGCGTACCTCCCGCGCTGCGGCGCGCCAGCGCTGCAGGCCGGCCAGGGCGCATAGCAGCGGAATGCCCATGGCAAAGGGTGCGATCGAGCGGATTTCGACCGGATTGCCCAGCACCATCTGAAACACCATGCCCGAGGCGTAGATCGCCAGCGGCACCATGGCATGCCGTGGCAGGAACCGGCCGCCCGGTTGCAGAGCACGGTGGCGCACCGATAGCCGAAAGCCGAAGATGATGACAAACGCCACAAACACCCAGCCAAAAAAGCCCTGCACGGTTTCCCCGAACCAGGCGCCATCGGTCTTGGCCATGATCCACGCCTTCAGGGTGTAGACCAGATAAGGGTCGGCCCCCAGGTCGAAGGCGGTCACGATCATGGCCGCCAGAAATGACAGCATGACGGCATTGCCCAGCCCGGGCGCCCCATCTACAGGCGACTGCCACACGATGAGGTTGCTGATCACATAGCCCGAGTACGCCAGCGCGAACCACATCATCGGGATGACGATGGGCACATCCACCAGGCGCGCGCCCAGCACATCGGTGTAGGTGTAGTGGCCAAAGAACCAGCCGTGCGTGGTTCCCATCTGCTCTGCAAACCAGCCAAAGCCCACCGCGATGGCCACGAACTGCAGGGCCGCCCGCGCGCCCAGCAGGTGGGTGGCACTGGCCCAGCAGCACGCGAACATCAGTACCGACGCGAGCACGATCGCGATCGTGGTGTCGTTGTGGGTGCGCGCAGCCGTGGCTGCCAGATAGGCAGACAGTAGGGCAAAGCTCAGCGCCGGCAGGCGCCTGGCCAAGGGGGATTGCGCAGGCATGGTGGCTGTATCACGCTGTAACAATCCTCCAGTGTAGGGGATGGATGCGTGAATGCTTCCGCTGGCTACCCCAACTTCGCGTACTACCTGCTTTTTGGTGCAGGTTTACAACCCGTTGGTGTGATTTTTAGCGGTGTTGCGGCTTGAATGCTGCGAGATTGAGGAGCGAAGCCTCAATGGCCGCCGCCGTGGCCACCGGTTGCTCCATGGGGAACAGGTGGCTGCCGTCCAGCATCATGGTGCGGCCTTCGGTGATGCGCAGCGTCATGGCCATGCCCACCTGCTTCATTTCGTCCGAATCCCGTCCGCCGATGAACGCTGCCGGGCAGCGCAGCGGGTGGGTGCTGAGCAGGCGGCCCAGGTTGTGCGGCAGCGTGTTGTAGATCGCGGTCTCCACGGCGCGGTCGAAGCCCAGCACGCGTTTGCCCTCGTGGTCGCGCAGGCCATGGGTGATGTAGTCCTGCAGCACCTCGGGGTTCCAGCGGGCAAAGGCTTTTTTCTTTCGAAAGTGCTCCATCGCCTCATCGTTGCTGGCCCAGCTGAAGCGCCGCTGCCGGCTCACCTTGCCCGGCGAGATGGAGCCCACCACCTGGGTGCGCTTGGCCACGCCCAGCGCGTTGGCCTTCCAGCCCCCCAGGAGCGGGGAGTCGATCAGCAGCACACCGCGCGCCAGCTCCGGGTGGCGCGCTGCGGCCATCACGCTCAAAAACCCGCCCAGCGAATGGCCCACCAGAAACACCGGCTCGCCCAGGCGCTGCACCTGGGCCGACGCGAAATCCGCCAGTTGCTGCACCAGATGCGGCCAGTTGTTGGTCACCGGGAATTGGGGGTCGTGGCCAAAGCTGTCGACCGCGCTGACGTCAAACCCCCGGGCCTTGAGGTGCCTGAAAAGCACACGGTAAGTGCTGGCCGGAAAGCTGTTCGCGTGCGAGAAAACGATGGGAAGCATGGAGTGGTGAGGGGGCCGCGCGCAACACACCCTGCGGTGGCGCACCAGGCCCGCACGGGCAGGTCAGACGAGTTTGTCCAGATGGTTCGTGATCTTCTTGAGCGGCTTGCTGCGCGAAGGGTTCACAAGGATAGGCACGCTCGTGGCGCCACCGCCCCAGGCGGGGTCTTCGATGCTGTCGAACACCTGGCGCAGCTTTTCGCCCCAGCTGTCGTGCAGCATCCGGAAATACGGGTTGTTCTCATCGATGCAGACCACCTTCTCGGTGCAAAAGCGGTCCACCTCGTACACCACCAGGTCCAGCGGCAGGCCCACGGACAGGTTCGACTTGAGCGTGCTGTCCATCGACACCAGCGCGCATTTGGCGGCTTCATCCAGCGGCGTTTCGGGGGTGAGAACGCGGTCGAGCACGGGCTTGCCGTATTTCGACTCTCCCACCTGGAAGTAGGGCGTCTCGGATGTGGCCTCGATGAAATTGCCGGCCGAATACACCTGAAACAGGCGCATGCCCTCGCCCTTGATCTGGCCACCAAACACCATGGACACATTGAAGTCCACGCCCGAGCGCTTGAGCGCCGTGCCGTCGCGCTCATGCACATGGCGCACGGCGGCGCCCAGCACGCGGGCGGCGTCGAACATGCTCTTGGCGTTCCAGATCGAGATCGTCTCGCCCGAATCTCCGTCCTTGAGCTGCTCCGTCTGCAGGATCTCGCGCACCGACTGGGAGATGGACAGGTTGCCTGCCGACAGCAGCACCATGAAACGGTCGCCCGCCTTCTCGTACACCATCATCTTGCGAAAAGAGCTGATCTGGTCCAGGCCCGCATTGGTGCGCGAATCGGACAGGAAAACCAGCCCGGCGTTGAGTTTGATGGCGACGCAATACGTCATGAAGGAATGGCAATCGTTGGACAGGGGAGACGGGGAGTTTAAGTCGGGCGCGGCGGGCGGGCGCTGGCGCGCGCAGGTCGGGCCCGGCAGAGCCCCCGATAGATTCATAAAAATAATAGCTGCCTGCACTTGTTGGATAAGCGCTGGAGCCACTTTTTGCCATATAAATCGCGCCGCTGTCCTTCCACCGATGGTTCCGGCCCGCTTGGCGGGTGGTTTTCCGGCAGCAGCGGGCAGCGCCGGGCGCACGCTCCTATCATCGGTGGCATCACCTCCGAAAGCCCCGCCATGTTCACCCTCCCGATGACGCTGTCCGCAAGTCGCCGCGCGTTGGCGCTGGCCCTCATCGCCACGCTGGCCGCCTGTGGCGGCGGGGGCAACGATGACCCCGCCGATGGCGGCACCCCGCCACCGCCGCCCCCGCCGCCGGTGCGCGCCGGCCAGCTCGAATCTGCCGCCCGCCTTGGCAGCATTGCCGCCGCCGACATTGCTGCCGCCTTGGCCGCCAAGGAGTCGCTGGCCGAGGGCGTCGTGCCGCGCTACAGCGTTACCGCCTACCGGCTCGAATACCTCACCACCGACGCCGACGGCAACGAGGTGCGGGCCTCGGGCCTGGTCAGCGTGCCGCAAAAGCCCGCCGGCGCCCAAAGCCCGGTGCTCAGCTACCAGCACGGCACCCTGTTCCGCGATGCCGAGGCGCCCAGCAACAACGCCGTGGCGTCGGAGGTGGCGGTGGTGCTGGCGTCGCTGGGCTACATCGTGCTGGCGCCCGACTACGTGGGCTTTGGCGCCTCCAGGGGCACGCCCCACCCCTACCTGCTGGCGGCGCCGTCCGCGGCCGCCACGGTGGATTTTCTGACCGCAGCCCGCACCTGGCGCGGCCAGGCCGGCGTGGCCGACAACGGCCAGCTCTTTCTGACCGGCTACTCCGAAGGCGGCTACGTCACCCTGGCCGCCCACCGCGCGCTGCAAGCCAGCGCATCACCCCATCTGCAGCACCTGCGCATGGTGGTGCCGGGCGCCGGGCCCTACAACGTGCAGACCACCATGGAAGGCCTGGTGGACCTGGTGCGGCAGGAGCAGCCGGTGATCGGCGCGCTCCTTAACCCGGGGCTGCTGCGCTACCTGGGCGGCAGCGTACAGCGCGAGGTGCGCCGCCTGCTGCTGCGCGCGCTGATCCCGGGCGATGCCGACGTGGCCTACGACACGCGCTTCATCGACCACTTTCTGGCCGACGATGTGCAGGCCCTGGCCCGCGCCAGCAACGTGTACGACTGGAAACCCGGCGTGCCCGTGCGCCTGTACCACGGCCGCGATGACCGCACCGTGCCCTACGCCAGCTCGGTCAGCACCGTGCGCGCCATGCAGCAGCGGGGCGCGGGCGACCTGGTGAGCCTGACCGAATGCCGCGCGCAGCCCGTGGCCGGGCACCTGCAATGCGTGCCGCCGTTCATCACCTTCATGCTGGGGCAGTTCGCAACGGTGGCGCAGGATTTGTGAGCCCGCCGCGGTGCAGCCCTGGGGGGCTGCGGTGCGACTCATGCCTCTTCCCAGAACGCCTCGATCAGCTCACCCTGCGCGTCCAGCAGCCACCACTCGATCACCACATCCCGCGGGCCTACACCCAGAAGGCCCAGCGCCCCGCGGGGCGCCGACAGGCGCGGGCAGCGCCACAGCTGGTCGCCCGGCTGCGCCAAGGCCTGCACCCGGGTGCGGATGGACTGCGGCACCTCGGGGCTGTGCACATCCACCAGGCGGTCCTCGCCGTCGCCGACTTCCTCGGGTGTCGCAGGGGCAGGGCGCATGTCAGGCTCCTTCAGATGTGCAGCGTTGCAGGTTCAGCGCCAGCAGGCGGCGCAGGATTTCATCATCGGGCATGTCTGCCGTGTAGTCGGCCCAGCCATAGGCTGCTGCCACCGCTGCATCCAGCTGCGCATGGGCGGCGGCCAGCCAGGCGGGGCGCTGGTTGTAGAGGTTGGTGAGCGTGCGCTTGGCCAGGTCTTTTTCGAAACCGGGCTTGGGCACCGTGCGGTCGGGGTAGGGCGAGTGCTGCAGCCCCAACGGCACCACCTCGGGCACGGTGTCCGTCCATTCCGGCGGGTTCAGCCAGGCCTGGCGCAGGGTGTTGAGGCGCTGGGCGGCCTGTGCAATCGCGGTGGCCGCCTGGCGGGGTGGTATGGTTTTGATAGCTGCTGGCGCTTGATGGGCGGGCGCTAGCGGCTGATTTGGCTTGAAATCCTCTGTGGGCAAGGCGTCTGACAAAGTATCTGGAAGGTCGGCCGGAATCAGCGCGCCGCCTTCCACCGCCTCGGTGCGCTGGTGCGCGGTGTCTGCCGGGGTGAGGCCTGCGGGAAAGGGGAAGGTTTCGAAGCAGGTGGTGGGGGTGTAGCGCGGCCGGTCTTCCAGCGAGGTGCCCATGCGCAGCGCCCAGAGTTCGTGGAAGCGGCTGTGCAGGATGCCGAAGGTGGTGTCGTCGGCGCGGGCGATGGCGATGACGGTCTGATGCGGCCAAACAATGCTCGGCTGCCACACGAAAACGCGGTGTTTTGATACTTGCGAAGTCGCTAGATAACGCGGAATCTGGGCTGTCGCCGCTCGGTAGTCGGTACCTGAGCGTCCGTGGAGCCACCAGCGGGCTTTTCGACTCGCGTCGTTGCTGGCCATTCGCATCGGCTTCACGGCTTTCTCAACATGCGTGAATGGCTCCGTGTAGAGCGATGCTTCCGCAATGGGCCGACTACTGAAGTCAACCACCCATAAGCCCCGGCTTCGACTTGTAATGTCCTTGCCGTTCGTGAGTGGGCGTAACACCTCTGCGTTGGAATGTCCATGTGGGTTGGGACTTGCCAGCCACGCGATTGCTATGTCAGCCCCCACCTCGAAATCGCCCACCAGCACGGGGCCTTGAAAGCTAACTCCTGCATTGGTGCGCAAGCGTTGCGCGGTGGAGAGGTCGGTGGTGTGCTCGCCCGCAGCGTGCAAGTCGCTGTAGATTGCCGAGACGGGAGAGCCGTCGAGCAATGCAGGCTGCTCAGCAGTGCCAAACGCCACCAGCGAAACCCGCACCGCTGCACCGTTGTTCACCCACGGCTCATCGCTCCAGGCCTCAAAGATGCGCGTCTGTGTGCAGATCGCATCCAGCACCTTGCGGTTGGCGCCGCCGCGAATCGAGTTGGTGGTGACCAGCCCGGCGCGCAGCAACTGGCCTGCCGCCATCTGCGCGCGGGCCTTGTCGAACCAGTAGCACACCAGGTCGGCGCCGCCGGGCACGCGGCCTTCGTAGGTTTTGCGCAGCAGGGTGGTGGTGGCGTCGCCCAGTTCGGCGCGCATTTTCTTGTCGCCCAAAAACGGCGGGTTCCCCACCACCACATCCGCCGCAGGCCACGCGGCTTCGGCGCCGCCCTCGGCCAGCAGCGCATCGCGGCATTCGATGTGTTCCAGCGTGTCGAGCACGGGGTTGGTCTTGAACTCGTAGCCGTGCGCCAGGCGCCATTGCAGTTCGCCAATCCACACGGTGACGCGGGCCAGTTCGGCGGCGTATTCGTTCAGCTCGATGCCCAGCACGTTGTGCGGGCCGGTCACCAGGTCGGCCTCGCGGTCCAGGCCCAGTTCGGTGGCCTGCAGGTGGCTGTGGTGCTCCACGTCTTTCAGGCACTTGAGGGCGAGGTACAGAAAGTTGCCGCTGCCGCAGGCCGGGTCGAGGGCGCGGAAGTGCTTGAGTTCGTCGAGCCAGGTGACGAACAGGGCGTGCGCTGCGCGGTAGTGTTTGTCGCCTTTTTTGGTGATTTTGGCCGCCAGCCCTTGTATCTGTTGCGCTACCAGCTCCCATTTTTGTAGCAATGGGCGGCGGATGACGGGGTTGATGAGGCGCTCGATGGTGGCCGGGTCGGTGTAGTGCGCGCCAAGCTGGCTGCGTTTGGCAGGGTCCAGGCCGCGTTCGAACAGGGTGCCGAAGATGGAGACGTCGATGGCGCTCCAGTCCAGGTCGGCGGCGCGGCGCAGCTCTGCGAGGTCTGGCGCGGAAAGGGCGGGCACGGCAATGGTCTGGAACAGCCCGCCGTTGAACCACGGAATGTCGTCCACGCCGTAGAGGCCGCCGTCTTTCATGGCGCTGAACAACTGCGTGAGGCCGTGGCCGAGGCGTTCGGGCGTGGCTTGCTTGTTGTTCAGCAGGCGCTCGAACATGCGCCCCGGCAGCAGGCCCACGTCTTCGGCAAAAAAGCAGAACAGGCACTGCGTGAGGAAGTGCGCCACCAGGTTGGCGCGCTGCTGCTGGCTGGCGGCGGGCTCATCGGCCGTGGCGCCGCGCTGGCGCAGGCCTTCGGCCAGGGCGGCAAAGCTCTGGGCGGCGGCCTCGGTGATGTCGCGGTTGGTCTGGCGCGGCTTGAAACTTTCTGGGGCCTGCCAGATGCGGCGCAGCAGGGCCAGCTTGTCCGGCTGGTCCATCTCGTCGATGGCGACGGTGTGCGTGGCGCTGGGGTGGCCCGTGAACTGGGTGTGGATGCGGATGCTGAGCCGATCGGACACGACCAGGATGGGCGGGTTGGACAGCGCCAGGCTGTAGGTGAGCAGTTGCTTGAGCGCGGTGTCGAGGTTTTTGCCGGGCGCTTTGTTCTCCCACGCAAACACGCCGCGCATGAAAACGTCGCAATAGCCCGTCTTGCCGCCAATGACCGCACTTTTTTCTTCAAACCGGTAGCCCTCGGCACTGCCGGGCTTGGGCACGCCGAGCAGTTCGCACAGGTCCAGAAAGTGGCTTTGCGCGCCTTGTTCTTCGTTCAGGGCGTAGGCCGGGCCGGGCACGCCACCGGGCGCGCCCCATTTGGCGATGAAGTCTTGGGGGGTCATGGGTTAGTTTGGTTGTTCGGCCGTTGGCCTGCAGGCCAGCGGCGCACACGCTGGGAGTACGGCACGCGTTGCTCGGCCCAGGCGTTGTAATGGTCGGTGTCGGTGGTGGGTGCCACGGCTAAGGATGGCGGGGTGAGGGCGCTGCTGGCATCGACTTCCTGGGGCAGGGTCATCGTTGGGGGTGTTGTTTGCCTTGGGCGCATTGGGTCACCACGAGCGGTCAGTAACCGTGCAGGGCGTAGTCCAGCGCGTCCCAGATGGCTTGGGCATTCTGGCCGAGATTGGCGAGCGGGCTGCGCAGTTCGCCGGGTTCAAACGAACCGATGGCCAATGTCTCCAGCACGAAAGCTTGCCCTGCCACCTCCAGCTTGGGGTTCAGCACGGTGGCGTGCTGTGGGTTGTCCAAGGGGGCGAGTGGAACCGCCATGACGGCGACAGGGCGCTTGAGGAAATGACTTCGCACTTGCACCACGTAGGGGTGGGTGGTGCGCAACTCCTCCAGCGGGTTCGGGTAGACGTCAAACTGCGCCATCGGTTGCTGCTGCCTGTTGCGCTTTGGCCTTGCGCCACTCGTGAATGCGGCGCGCCATGGAGCCAATGTTGGCCATGCGCTGGTTCATGGCCTCAATGGCTTCCTTGTTTTCTTCTTCCCACTGGTTGCGCGCGGCTTTCATTTCAGCCGGGCTGCGTGCGGCGGCGGCAGCGCGGCGCGCCAGGCGCTCGGGGGTAAGCCAGCCATCTCCGCTGGTTGACGTGGCGGCGTAGCGGGCGGGCTCCTCCTGTGCGGTGAGGGGGGCGGGCACCACCTTGACCGGCATCAGCGTGATGGTGCCGTCGGGCGCCGTTTGCACCTCGAACAATTGCCCGGCGTACTTCTTGCCCAGCGATATCTGGCCGCTGGCGCCCACTTCCTTGAGCATGGCGTGCTCCTTCAAAAAACGTCATGCCATCATGCGGCATGAAATGGAGGGAGTCAAACCAGGTCGATCAGGCCCGCACCATCTTCTTGAGCTGGTACAGCGCATCCAGTGCCTCACGCGGGCTCAATGCGTCGGGGTTGATGGCGGTCAGTGCGGCTTCCAGCGGGCTGGCGCCCGCGCTCTCGGGCACCTCGGGGGCGGCGAACAGGTCTACCTGCAAATCATCTTCACCCGCGCGTTCTTCGAGCGCGGCCAGCGCATGCCTTGCGTGGTGCAGCACGGGCGAGGGCATGCCCGCCAGCTTGGCCACCTGGATGCCGTAGCTGCGGCTGGCGGGGCCGGGCTGGATCTCGTGCAAAAAGACGATGTCGGCACCCGCCTCGGTGGCGCTCACATGCATGTTGATCGCGTGGCGCGCCTTGGCGGGCAGGTCGGTCAGCTCGAAATAGTGCGTGGCAAACAGCACAAAGGCGCGCGTCTTGTCGTGCAGGTGCGTGGCGATGCCGCTGGCCAGCGCCAGGCCGTCAAAGGTGCTGGTGCCGCGGCCGATCTCGTCCATCAGCACCAGGCTGTGGGGCGTGGCCGCGTGCAATATCTGCGCGGCCTCGGTCATCTCCAGCATGAAGGTGGACTGCGCGTTGGCCAGGTCGTCCGCCGCGCCGATGCGGGTGTGGATGGCGTCGATGGGCCCCAGGCGGCAACTGGCGGCGGGCACATGGCTGCCCATGCTGGCCAGCAGCACGATGAGCGCCACCTGCCGCATGTAGGTCGATTTACCGCCCATGTTGGGGCCGGTGATGACCTGCATGCGCGTGTTGGCGTTCAGGCGCGTGTGGTTGGCGATGAAGCTGCCGCTGGATGTCTCGGCCAGGCGGGCTTCGACCACGGGGTGGCGGCCGCCTTCGATCTCGATGCAGGGCTCGGGCACAAACTGCGGCGCGCACCAGTTCAGCGTGAGCGAGCGTTCGGCCAGTGTGCACAGCACATCCAGCGTGGCCAGCGCCTGGGCCAGGCGGGTGAGGGCGGGCACGTGGGGTTGGAGCTGGTCGAGGATCTGCTCGTACAGCCATTTCTCGCGGGCCAGGGCACGTTCGTTGGCCGACAGGGCCTTGTCCTCGAAGGTTTTCAGCTCGGGTGTGATGAAGCGCTCGGCGTTTTTGAGCGTCTGGCGGCGGCGGTAGTCGTCGGGTACGCGGTCGAGGTGGCTGCCGGTCACTTCAATATAGAAGCCGTGCACCTTGTTGAACTGCACGCGCAGGTTGGGGATGCCGGTGCGGGCTTTCTCGCGGGTCTCCAGGTCCAGCAGGAAGGCGTCGCAGTTGGTCTGGATGGCGCGCAGCTCATCGAGCTCGGTGTCAAAGCCGTTGGCAATCACGCCACCGTCGCGCACCAGGGCGGCGGGCTCCTCGGCAATGGCGGCCTGCAGCAGGCCGGTGCAGCCCTCGGGCGGCTGCAGATGGCCGAAGATTTGAATCAAATAGGGCTCCAGCGCTTGTCCATTAAGCGCGAGTAGCTCTGCTTTTTGTAGCGTTTTGCCCAGGCCCACCAATTCGCGCGGGCGCACCTGACGCAAGGCGATGCGGGCGGTGATGCGCTCCACATCGCTCACCCCTTTGAGTTCGCCGCGCAGCAAGGCCCAGGGGCCACTGCCGCCACCGGCGCCGCCCGCACCGCGCAGCGCGGTGGTGGCCGACAGGCGCTGGCGCGCTGCGGCGCGGTCGCGTTGGGGCTCCAGCAGCCAGGTCTTGAGCAGGCGGCTGCCCATGCCGGTCATGCAGGTATCGAGCAGCGAAAACAGCGTGGGCGCATCGTCGCCACGCAGGGTCTTGACGAGTTCCAGGTTGCGGCGCGTGGTGGCGGGCAGGTCGATGAGGTCGTCGCACCGCTGCACCTGCACGCTGTGCACGTGCGTAAGCGTGCGGCCCTGCGTGTGCTCGGCATAGGTCAGCAACCCGGCAGCGGCTGCGTGCGCCTCGCCCAAGTCTTGTGCACCCCAGGCCTGCAGGCTGGCGGCGCCCAGGTTTTCTAGCAGCTTGCGTTCGCCCAGGGCGCTGTCGAACTGCCAGTCGGGCCGGGGACTCATGGCGCAGGTGAAGGCGCCGCTTTGGCGCAGCACCTGCAGTTGCTGCTCAAAGCGCTCGGTGACGCCCGCGCTGTAGATCAGTTCGCTGGGCGCCACGCGCGCCAGCCACGCGCCGAGTTCGTCCTGCGCACATTCGGCCAGGAAGACGCGGCCCTGCGTCACGCTGAGCCACGCCAGTCCACAGCGTGCACGCGGCGCCTGGTGCACGGCCATCAGCAGCGATTCGGATTTGTCGGACAGCAGCTCCGTGTCGGTCAGCGTGCCGGGCGTGACCACGCGCACCACCTTGCGCTCCACCGGGCCCTTGCTCGCGCCCACCTCGCCCACCTGCTCGGCAATGGCCACCGACTCGCCCATCTTGATGAGGCGGGCCAGGTAGTTCTCCAGCGCGTGGAAGGGCACACCCGCCATCACCACCGGCTGACCGCCCGACTGGCCGCGCTGTGTGAGCGTGATGTCGAGCAGGCGCGCAGCCTTTTCGGCGTCTTGCCAGAAGACTTCGTAGAAGTCGCCCATGCGGTAGAACAGCAACGTCTCCGGATACCCCGCCTTGAGCGTGAGGTACTGGGCCATCATGGGCGTGTGGTGCTCAAACGTGTCGGACATGCAGGGGGCTCTGGAATGAGGCGTGGACTGTAGCAGTTCGCCCCGCGCGCAACGGCCGGTGAGCTCGGGTTTTCCCCGAGAGGAAACATGCGGGTTTTCTTCTTTGGTTACGTTTTGACATACTCTTGCCTGTATGCTGGCACATTGGCTTTGACCGTCGGCCCCGCTGTCTGCAAGCGGGTTTCATACCATCCGCAGGCTTCAAAGGCTTCAGAGCGACCGTGATTTCGTCCGAACTGCTGACCGATCTGCTCGCCCCGTTCGGGGATGGGCCCATCGAACCCATGGCACAGGCGCGTCTGCAGGCATTGATGGACGCCGTGCCGGTGGCGTTGATGGAGTTCCGGTTGCAGGATGGCCGCCTGACGCTGCTGGCCGCCAACGCGGCCGCCCGCCGCATGCCTGGCCTGGGCGCAGTGCGCAACCCTGGTGCGGACGCCAGCGAGGTTTTTGATCTGCTGGCCGGCACGGCGCTGATGGATCAGCTCGAAGGTGTGGCCCGCATCGGCGCCCCGCTTGAATGCCGCCAGGTGGTGCGTGAACCCGGCCGGCTGCTGCTGGCCTGGGATCTGTCGGCCCGCCGTGTGACCCACGACTGCATTGTGGTCACCGTACGCGACGCGTCGGAGGCCGAGACGCTGCGGGCCGCGCTTGCGGCGTCCGAGCAGGCCCTGGAAGAAGTGCGCCGCGAACTGCGCGAGCAGACCGAGGTGTTCAACACCATGGAGAGCCTGGCCCGCACGGGCCACTGGCGCCGCATTGAAGACCCGGGTGAGACGGTGTTGCTGTGGTCCCCCGGCCTGTGTGACATTGCGGGTTTCGAGCAACAGGAATGGGTCGATCCGGAACGCGCTGTCAGTGGCATCGTGCCCGAAGACCGCCATGTGTTCGACAGGGCGCGGCAACCGGGGACGGGGCTGGATGTGGAATACCGCTGGCGCCGCCCGGATGGCGAAGTGCGGTGGATGCGCTCGCGGGTGCGCCGCACCCTGCCGCGCGATGGCGTGCAGGTGGTGATGGGCGTGGTGCAGGATGTGACCGACGAGCACCGTGCGGCCGAGCAACTGCGCGAACAGCTGCTGTTCATCCAGCGCATCGCCAGCCGCATCCCCGGCTTCATTTATGAGTACCGCCTGCATTCGGACGGGACCACCAGCGTGCAGTACATCAGCGAGGCGGTGCGTGAGTTCATGGGTGTGGAGCCGCACGAAGTCACGGCCGACCATGGCGTGCTGGTGTTGCGCGTGGTGCCCGAAGACCTGCCGCACGTGCAGCGCACGGCCATCACTTCCGTGCGCAAGCTGGTGCCGTGGCAGTGCGAATACCGCGTGCGCATGGATGACGGCAGCATCCGCTGGCACATGACCAACGCCATACCGCACCGAGAACCCGATGGCTCGGTGGTGTCGCACGGCTTCACCATGGATATCACGGACAGAAAGCGGGCTGCGCAGGAAATCGAACGCCTGGCCTTCTACGACGCCCTCACCGGCCTGCCCAACCGACGCCTGCTGCTCGATCGCCTGCAGCGCTCCATCGCCGCCTGCCAGCGCACCAAGGCCCTGGGCGCCCTGCTGTTCATCGACCTCGACAACTTCAAGGATCTGAACGACACCCTCGGCCACGACGTGGGCGACCAGCTTCTGGCCCAGGTGGCCACCCGGCTGGTGGGCTGCGTGCGCGAAGCCGACACCGTGGCCCGCTTTGGCGGCGACGAATTCGTCGTCATGCTCGAAACCCTGGCCCCCGACCTGCAAGACGCCGCCACCCAGGCAGAAACCGTGGCCGAGAAACTCCTGGCCAGCCTGAACCAGCCCTTTGACCTGGACGGTGCCCAGCACTACAGCACCCCCAGCATCGGCATCACCCTCTTTGGCGACGAACGCCTGTCGGTGGACGAACTCCTCAAACGCGCCGACCTGGCCATGTACCAGGCCAAAGCCGCAGGCCGCAACACCCAGCGCTTCTTCGACCCCGACATGCAGGCCGCCGTGAACGCCCGCTCCAACTTGGAAGCCGACCTGCGCCAGGGCCTGGCCCGGGGCGAGCTGCTGGTGCACTACCAGCCCGTCGTGGACCACCAGTCGCGCCTTCTGGGCGCAGAAGCCCTGGTGCGCTGGCGCCACCCCCAGCGCGGCATGATCAGCCCCGGCGACTTCATCCCCCTGGCCGAACAGACCGGCCTCATCCTCCCGCTGGGCCAATACGTCCTCAGAACCGCCTGCGCACAGCTGCAGCGCTGGAGCCAGCACGAAGCCACCGCCCACCTTTGCATCTCCGTGAACGTCAGCGCCCGGCAGTTCCGGCAACCCGGCTTCGTGGCCGAAGTGCTGCAGACCCTCAAAGAGCACCACGCAGAACCGGCCAAACTCAAGCTGGAACTCACCGAAAGCCTGCTGCTGGGGGACATCGAAGACACCATCGCGCGCATGGTGCAGCTCAAAAGCGAAGGCGTGGGCTTTGCGCTGGATGACTTTGGCACCGGGTACTCGTCCCTGTCCTACCTCAAGCGGCTGCCGCTCGACCAGGTCAAGATCGACCAGAGCTTTGTGCGGGACGTGCTCAGTGACCCCAACGACGCGGCGATCGTGCGCACCATATTGGCGCTGGCGATGAGCCTGGACCTGCAGGTGGTGGCCGAGGGGGTGGAGACGACGGGGCAGCTGTCGTTTTTGCGGCTGCACGGGTGCGAGGGGTTTCAGGGGTATCTGTTTGGGCGGCCGGGGCCGGTGGAGGACATCCATGCGATGTTGCATTCACTGCCCTAGCCCGGTGACCTCCTGCATGCGCCGGATGAACTGCTGCACGCGCGCGGCCGGGAGCCGGGTGTGAAGCGGGCCGGTGAAGGCGCGGGCGGGTTTCTGGACAAGATGCCTGCCCGCAAGGGCCCGGGCGTGCATGGCGTTTTGCTGGTGGTGGCCCTGGCGCTGGCGGGCGCGTGGCTGGTGGTGCTGGCTGCCATGCACTGGAAGGGCGCTGAGCGTGCCACCGAACGCTCCCAAATGCTGCAGCAGACGGTAGATGCCCTGCAGACCCGCATCACCGGCGGTGGCATGCTGGGCGCCGTGTCGTTGCTGGGCCTGAGCGAGCCCCTGCTCAAGGCCATGGCGCTGGGCGAGCTTGCACCTGACGACCCGCAGGCCCTTGCGCGGCTGAGTGTGGCGCGCGGCCGCTTCCTGGTGAACGGTGTGTATGTGATGTCCCGTGACGGCACGGTGGTGGCCCACGAGACGGCTGGCCGGCGCTCCACGGGCATGAATCTTTCCTTCCGGCCGTATTTCCAGCAGGCGGTCAACGGTGCCATCAGCGTGTATGCCGCCATCGGCAGCAACTCGCAGGAGCGGGGCCTCTATTACGCCGCGCCGCTGTATGAAAGCGACACCCCTTCGAGCGGCATCGTGGGCGTGGTCATGTTCAAGGTGGGCTTTGAACTGTTTGACGAGGTGCTGCGGCGCACGGGCATGCCCACGGTGCTGCTGTCGCCCCAGGGGGTGACGTTTTCTTCCACGCGGCCTGAATGGCTGTTTGCCGTGGCGCCCCCGCTCACGCAGGCGCGCATTGATGCGATACGGGCCTCACGCCAGTTTGGCAGCCATTTTGACAACGGCGTGGCCTCGTCGCTGCCCTTTACGCCCGACGCGCAGGACGTCTTTCTGGACGGCACGCCGCACGCGGTCGAGCGGCGCCGGGTGGACTGGAACGATCCGGGAGGCCAGTGGCAGCTGGTGATGCTGGACGATGTGAGCGCGCTCCTGCCCTGGAATGAGCGGGCCAAGCTGGCGGGCGGTGCGTTTGTGGCGCTTTGTCTGCTTGGATTGTTGCTGCTGGACCTGCTGCGCAGTCGTGCACGGGTGCGTGCCGCGATGGAACGCTTCAGGGTGCTGGGTGCCGCGCTGGGCAACAGTCCTGTATCGGTGGTCATCACCGATGGCGATGGCCGGATTGACTGGGTCAATCCCCAATATGAACGCAACACCGGCTACACGCTGGACGAAGTGCGTGGCAAGAAACCTTCGCTGGTGGCCAGCGGCCAGACCCCTGCGCAGACTTACCAGCAGATGTGGGCGACCCTGCTTTCGGGGCAATCGTGGCAGGGGCAGTTCGTCAACCGGCGCAAGGACGGAGGCATCTACCATGACGAGGCAACGCTGTCGCCCGTCTTTGATGCAGCCGGAAAGCGCATCGCCATCGTGGGCCTGCACGAAGATGTATCCGGGCGCATTCAGGCCCAGGCCGAGCTGGTGCGGCGCGAGCGCCTGCTCAACGAGTTGCTGGAGCAGCAGACGGCCATCTTCGACAACGCGCCGCCTATCGTGCTGCTGTGCGATGGGCAGTTTCGCCAGTTCAACCCCGCGTTTGTGGAGCTCATGGGAGGCACCGTCTCGCAATTGCTGGGCCAGGGCGTGGGGGCACTGTTTGGCGGGGCGCGCCAGTGGGACAGTTTCAAGCAACACGTTGGCCCCAGTCTGTTTGCGGGCCAGCCCGTGCGGGAAACCACCACGCTGTACCGCCTGGACGGAACGCGGTTTGAAGCCCGCCTGGCAGGCCGCAGCCTGCAGATGGAGGGGTTTGCCAGCGCGTCGATCTGGGTGATTGAAGATGTCAGCGAGCAGCGGCAGGCCGAGATCGCCATGCAGCAGGCCCGAGACCGGCTGGAGCTGGCCCAGGAGGCGGGCAAGATCGGCGTGTTCGATATTGATCTTGCCAGCAACCAGGTGCTGTGGAGCGACAAGATCCTGGCCATGTTTGGCCTGCCACCGGGCACCCAGCGGCGCACGCAGAGGGACTGGGAGGACATGCTGCACCCGCTGGACCGTGAGCGCGCCAGCGCGCTGTTCGCGCAAGCCGTGTCGGGCGATGCGCTGCATGTTCGTGATTCGTGGCGCATCGTGCGGCCGGATGGCGAGGAGCGCTGGTTCCTTTCGGCGGCGCGCATTTTCCGCGACGGCGAAGGCCGTGCCGTGCGTGTGGTGGGCGTGAATGTGGACATCCACGACCAGAAGCTGCTGGAGGCCCGTGTCGCCGAGCAGCTGGATTTCCAGCAGGCTCTGATTGACGCCATCCCCGTGCCCCTGTTCTACAAGGATGCCGAAGGCCGCTATATCGGTTTCAACCGCGCGTATGAACAGGCCTTCGGGGTGCAGCGCGAGGCGTTGATCGGCAAGACGGTGCTGGACCTCGGGTTCCTGCCCGCTGCCGATCGCGAGCGTTTTGACGCGGATGCCCGGGAGGCCCTGCACGGCGACCAATCGGTGCACAAGGAAGTGGACTTGCCGTATGCCGATGGCAAGGTGCACCACACGCTTTTCTGGCTGCATGGTTTTTCGCGGGCGGACGGATCCCCAGGGGGTGCGATTGGCACGTTTGTGGACATCACCGACCGGCAGCGCGCCGAGCAGGAGCTGCGCCGTGCCAAGGAGCTGGCCGAGGAGTCGACCGCGCTCAAATCGAACTTCCTGGCCAACATGAGCCACGAGATCCGCACGCCCATGAACGCGATCATCGGCATGTCGCACCTTGCGCTCAAGTCGGGCCTGTCAGACCGCCAGCACGACTACGTGAGCAAGATTCAGCAGGCAGGCCAGCACCTGCTGGGCGTCATCAACGACATCCTTGATTTCTCCAAGATCGAGGCCGGCAAGCTTGTGGTTGAAAAACACCCCTTTGCGCTCGACCACATGCTGGACAGTGTTGCGGATGTGGTGGGCTACAAGGCCGGTGCCAAGGGGCTGGAGCTGGTCTGCGATGTGGCGCCGGATGTGCCGCCCAACCTCATCGGGGATTCCCTGCGGATGGGGCAGATCCTCATCAACTTCGCCAACAACGCGATCAAGTTCACCGAACGCGGGGAGATCAGCATCGCCGTGCGGCTTATGGAGTCTGAAGGCAGCCGGGTGCTGCTGCGCTTTGAGGTGCGTGACACCGGTATCGGGCTGACGCCAGAGCAGATGGGACGCCTGTTCCAGAGCTTCCAGCAGGCCGATACGTCCACCACCCGCCGCTATGGCGGCACGGGCCTGGGGCTGGCCATCTGCAAGAGCCTGGCGGAGCTGATGGGCGGAGAGGTGGGGGTGGAAAGCATTTTCGGGCAGGGCTCCACCTTCTGGGTGACCGTGCCGCTGGAGCGTGGCGCCCCGGCGCGCGTGCTGCTGCCACCGCCCGATCTGCGCGGCCGCCGCGTGCTGGTGGTGGACGACAACCAGACGGCCGCCACAGTGCTGTCCGACATGCTGACGTCCATGGGCTTTGACGTGGAGCAGGCGCATTCGGGGCTGGAGGCGCTGGACCGGCTGCGTGAATCCATGGCGCGGCATCAGCCGTTTGGCCTGCTGCTGCTCGACTGGCACATGCCCGGCATGGACGGCATCCAGCTCGCAGGGCATATCAAGGGCCTGGGGATGGCGCAGGTGCCCAAGATGTTGATGGTCACCGCCTACGGGCGCGAAGATGTGATGCGTGCCGCGCGGCTCCAGGGGATCGACACCGTACTGATCAAGCCGGTGAATGCGTCGCTGCTGTTCGACACGCTGATGCAGCCGCTGGAGCACGCGCCCGCCGCACCCCGCCGCGTGGTGGCCACCGCACCGGCTGCCGAGCAATTGCCTTTGGAAATCCGGGGTGCCTCGGTGCTCCTGGTGGAGGACAACGAACTCAACCAGATGGTGGCCGTGGAGCTTTTGCGGGAGGCCGGTTTCGCGGTGGACGTGGCCGAGAACGGCGAGGCGGCGATCGAGTGCATCGAGCGCAAGGCCTACGACGTGGTCCTGATGGACATGCAGATGCCCGTGATGGACGGCGAAACCGCCACGCGGCGGCTGCGCAGCAACCCGCGCCATGCCCAACTGCCCATTGTGGCCATGACTGCGAACGCCATGGAAGCAGACCGCCAGCGCTGCTTTGCCGCGGGCATGAACGACCATGTGGCCAAGCCCATCGAGCCTGCGGCACTCTGGGCCGCCCTGGGCCGCTGGATTCGGCCGCGGCCCGGGTTGGGGGCGATGCCTGCGGCACACGCACCGGCTTCGGGCGCGATGTTTGCGCGGGTGGAACCGCCTGGTGCCGATGCGGGCCCCGCGCCCGTTTTCCCTGCCATCGCCGGCCTGGACACCGCCCTGGGCCTGCAGCGGGCGCTGGGCAAGCCCGATCTCTATGCCGAAATGCTGCGCAGGTTTGTGCGCGGGCAGTCAGGCGTGCTGGCCGAGCTGGAGCAGGCCACGCGCACGGGGGACATGGTGCTGGCAGAGCGCCTGGCGCACACCCTGCGCTCGGTCGCGGACAACATCGGGGCACTGGATGTGTCTGCCCATGCCCGGATGCTGGAGCAGACCATCCGGGGCGGACAAGGCGGCAATGAAGTCATCGGCGGCCTGCTGGCGGCGCTGGGCGCCGCCCTGAGCCCGGTGCTGGAGCCGTTGCAGGCATGGACGCAAACCCCGCAAACGCCGGTGCCGCCAGGCAACGGCGCGGTTTCAGTCGCTGCAGGGTCGCCGCCGCAGCCACTGGAACCTGCGCAAGCCTTGCAGGCGCTGTGCGACCTTCTGGAACATGACGATCCTGCAGCCTGCGAGTTTTTCCAACACAATGCCGCATTGCTCCAATCTGTGCTGGGAAGCGCTTTCAAGGTGGTGGAGATGCATACACTGAATTTTGATTTTGAACAGGCCATGGCCGTGATCCATGCTGCGCCCCGCACGGACGAACCTCCCGCGCACGCGCCTCACTGACCGGCACCTCACCCAGGAACCTCCATGGACAACGCGCCCTTTGCCTCTCCGCAGTCCACCCTTGTCGAAAAACCCATTGCGACGGTGCTGGTGGTGGACGACACGCCCGACAACCTCACCCTGATGGGCAGCCTGTTGCGCGAGCACTATGTCGTGAAGGTGGCCAACCACGGCGAGAAGGCGCTCAAGATCGCCCAGTCCGACGCACCGCCCGACCTGATCCTGCTCGACATCATGATGCCGGACCTGGACGGCTATGAGGTGTGCCGGCGCCTGAAGGCCCTGCCTGCCACGCGCGATATTCCGGTGATTTTCCTCACCGCCCGTTCCGATCCGGACGACGAACGCATGGGCCTGGCGCTGGGCGCGGTGGACTACATCACCAAGCCCATCAGTCCGCCCATCCTGCTGGCGCGGGTCAACACGCATCTGGCACTCAAGGCCACGGCGGACTTCCTGCGTGACAAAAGCTCTTACCTGGAACGCGAAGTGGCCATGCGCACGCTGGAGGTGCAGGCCATCCAGGATGTGACCATCATGGCCATGACCTCGCTGGCCGAGACGCGCGACGATGAAACCGGCAACCACATCCGCCGCACCCAGCTGTACGTCAAGGTGCTGGCCGAGCGGCTGCGCGACCACCCGCGCTTCGAGCACGTACTCAACGACCGCATGATCGAGCTGCTGTACAAGTCCGCCCCGCTGCACGACATCGGCAAGATCGGCATCCCTGACAGCATCCTGCTCAAGCCCGGCAAGCTCACCGTGGAAGAGTTCGAGATCATGAAAACCCACACCACCCTGGGCCGCAACGCCATCGACAAGGCAGAGCGGCGCCTGGGCATGCGGGTGCCATTTTTGAGCCTGTCCAAAGAGATTGCCTACAGCCACCAGGAAAAATGGGATGGCTCAGGTTACCCGCAGGGCCTGGCGGGCGATGCCATTCCGGTGTCGGCGCGCCTGATGGCGGTGGCCGATGTGTACGACGCACTCATCAGCAAGCGCGTCTACAAGCCCGCGTTTTCGCACGACCAGGCGTGCAACACCATCATTCGCGGCAAAGGCACGCACTTTGACCCGGACATGGTGGACGCGTTTGTGGACATTGCGGAAGACTTCCGCAGCATCGCCGAGAAGTATCCCGACCCTGGATAAAGGACAACCCCCTGAGCGACTTCGTCGCTTCCCCCTTCTCTCGAATTGCTGCGCAATTCGGGAAGGGGGACGCAGCCAGTGCGGCGGGGCTGCCCTTGCACGGCTGCACTGGTGTGCGTCTCGCCCGCTGCACGGTTCAGCTAGGAGATCTCACCATTGGTCATCGTGTGCTGGCCTAACTGCCGTGCGCGGTGGATGGGTTTAGAACGGCGCGTCTTCGCTCTTGGGGGCGTCGGCCTGTGGGGCGGAACCCGTGGTGTCGCGCTCCACATCGGCTGCAGCCTCGGCTTCAGCGCTGACAGGTGCGTCTGCCGCAGCCGCCTGTCGCACAGCCGCCTTGTCGCCAGCGCTCGCAAACTTGCTGTACTTGGAGAGGATAGGCACCAGCTGGCCGTAGATGCGGGGGCTGCCGGCCAGGCACTCGCGCTGCTCCAGAAAATCCGCCTCGCCCGTGAAATTGCCCACCAGGCCACCAGCCTCGGTCACCAGCAGCGAGCCCGCAGCCACGTCCCAGATCGACAGGCCTGTTTCAAAGAAACCATCGGTGAAGCCCGCAGCCACATAGGCCAGGTCCAGCGCGGCGGCGCCGGGGCGGCGCAGGCCGGCGGTGCGCTGCATCACGTCGGCCATCATGTTCAGGTAGCTCTTGAAGTTGTCGCCCGGGCGGAAGGGAAAGCCCGTGGAGATCAGGCAGTCCTTGAGCTGGGTGCGCTTGCTTACACGAATGCGGCGCTCGTTCAGGTAGGCGCCCCGGCCCTTGGTGGCGGTGAACAGGTCGTTGCGCGAGGGGTCATAGATGACGGCCTGCTCGATTTTGCCGCGCACGGCCAGCGCAATGCTGACGCAATACACGGGAAAGCCGTGGATGAAGTTGGTGGTGCCGTCCAGCGGGTCGATGATCCAGACAAATTCCGAATCCTTGGCGCCGTATTCGCTGCCCGACTCTTCGGCCAGGATGCCGTGGCCGGGGTAGGCCGTGAGCAGCGTCTCGATGATGATTTTTTCGGACGCGTGGTCCACTTCGGTCACAAAGTCGTTGATCTGCTTTTGCGAGATCCGCACCGATTCCACGTCAAGGGCCGCGCGGTTGATGATGGCGCCGGCGGCGCGTGCGGCCTTGATGGCCACGTTAAGCATGGGGTGCAGGTTGGACGACATAAATTGTGGTGGTTGGCAGCGCGCGGCCAGGGTGGCGCGGGCATCTGCGTACAGGATGAGCGGGGAGGTCGGGCCAGTCCCGGCGATGCGGGCGGCGACAATAGAGGGCGGAATTTTACCCGCAGTGCCTCATTTTTGCCTAACCGGCCGCTTTTCCCCTCCCGTCCATCCGCTCCATGAAGACCCGTTTTGTCCTGATCAACACCAGCCACGCCGGTAATGTGGGCGCTGCCGCACGCGCCATGAAAACCATGGGGTTTGATGACCTGGTGCTGGTGGCCCCGCGCTGGGCCAACGTGCTGCGGCGCGAGGAAACCATCCAGCGCGCCAGTGGCGCCCTGGATGTGCTGGAAAACGCCCGTATCGTGGCAACGCTGGATGAAGCGCTGGACGGCATCAGCCACCTGTGCGCCACGGCGATGACCCCGCGCGACTTCGGGCCACCCACGGCAGCGCCGCGGGAACATTTCGATTTGCTATTAAAAAAAGAGCTATTGACGCTTGATGGACAAGCGCTGGAGGCCAGAAACACCAATATTTCAGAAGCTGCGGCCGTGCGCCAGGCGGGTGTCGCCTTCCTGTTTGGCTCCGAGCGTTTCGGCATGACCAACGAGGATGTCTATCGCTGCCATGTGGCACTGTCGATTCCCACGAACCCCGGCTTTGGCTCGCTCAACCTCGGGGCCGCCATCCAGGTGATTGCCTACGAATGGCGCATGGCGCTGGGCGGGTTCCCGGTGCTGGATGCCACACCACAGCGCGCCCTGGCCGACGCCGCCCAGGTAGCGGGCATGCTGGGCCACTGGGAGCAGGCGCTTACCACCATCGGTTTTCTGGACCCCGCCGCACCCAAGAAGCTCATGCCCCGCCTTAACCAGCTTTTCAATCGCGCGCAGCTCAGCCCTGAAGAAATCCACATCTTGAGAGGTGTCGCCAAAGCCATGATCGAGGCCGCAGAGGCGAAACGCTAGACTGTGCGGCCAACAACGCATAACGAAAAGAACCGATGTTTGCCCGCCTGCGCTCCGATATCCAGTGCATCCTTGACCGCGATCCTGCCGCGCGCAGCACGTGGGAGGTGGTCACCTGTTATCCGGGCCTGCACGCGATCTGGCTGCACCGCCCCGCGCACTGGTGCTGGAACAACGGCCTCAAATGGCCGGGCCGCTTCATCTCCAACTTCTCGCGCTGGCTCACCGGCATCGAGATCCACCCCGGCGCCAAGATTGGCGAGCGCGTGTTCTTTGACCACGCCATGGGCGTGGTGGTGGGCGAGACCGCCGAGATCGGCGACGGCTGCACCATCTACCAGGGCGTGACGCTGGGCGGGACCTCGCTGTACAAGGGCAGCAAGCGCCACCCCACGCTGGGCAAAAACGTGGTGGTGAGCGCGGGCGCCAAGGTGCTGGGCGGCTTTGAAGTGGGCGACGGCGCCAAGATCGGCAGCAACGCCGTGGTCATCAAGCCTGTGCCCGCAGGTGCCACGGCCGTGGGCATCCCCGCGCGCATCATTCCGTCCAAAGAAGGCCAGAGCGCCGACGTGACCGAACCCCAGCAGCCTCCCAAGTTCACAGCCTACGGCATCACGCAGGAGGACGACCCGCTCTCGCAGGCCATGCGCGGGCTGATCGACAACGCCTCGTCGCAGGAGCACCAGATTGCGCTGTTGTGGCAGGCCATCGAGAAGCTGTCTGCCAATCCGCAGAACAAGGACTGCGTGCCGTGTGATGCCGCGCTCAAGGAGCAGTTCGAGGCGGGCAAGCTCAACGAGTTGGTGGGCAAGTAGCGGCTGGCGGGCTTCAGCCTTGCACCAACGTTTGCAGGTGTCGGCCGAGTGATTCGAGGTTCACAAAGGTCAACTCGTACATGGTCGTGAGGCCTGCTGCCTGCTCATCGTTCAAATCAGTGGCGCAGATGATGAAACGGCTCCGGTCGATGCCCAGGCGCTTGCGCAGACGAAGATATTTGTCGATGTCGCGACGGAACTCTCCGGATTTGCATTCGATGCAGATTGGCGCCTGGCCTTCTGGCAACGCGATCACGTCCAATTCATGCAGATCGTCGTTCGGGAACACGACCTTCACACTACGCGCGCAAGACGCAGGCCGCCCGTGCTTGCGCAACTGGGTAAGCAACTCGATGAAGGCGTACCATTCCAGCCATCCGCCTTCAAAGAATTGACGCACGGCAGGCGCCGTCTGCAAGGTCAGACGGACAATTTTTTCGGGTTTCTGGTAGTGATACCTCGAGAAGAATGTATGGCTGTAGAGCTGGCGGCACAGCGTATTGATCGCTTGCGCATCCTTTTGAGGCAGGTTCCCCAGCTCAAGGTTGATCCACCCGTGGCTCTTGCGGTAGGCAAAGCGGACGCGGTCAATCAGTTCAGCATACAGCGCATGCCCCTCTCCCAGCATCCGCGCCGCGTCATCGAAAAACCCGCTGGTGTCCACCAGTGTGTAGTCGAAGCGGGCTTCAATCTTCCGGGCAGAAAACCACGCCTGCAGCGGAGCGTGCTGCTCAGCCGTAGCCAGCAAGGTCGTGTTGTTCGAATCAATGCCGACAAGTGTTTCCGACGGAACTACCCGCACAGACGCGGGTCCCGTGGTGCTTGGGCTGGGGACGTCTTCTACTGGCTTGTCGGGCTGCTGGAGGGCTGCCACTTCGCGCAGTGCGGAAAAATACCGTTCGACCAGCTTCTCCACGTAGAACACAGTGCCATAGACCATGCTGGGAGTACCGCATCGTCCGCAAGCGACCCTTGTCCCAACCGGTGTGGTGGCGTCTTCTGAAACGAAACTGCATTGGTTGCAACGGTAGATGGGCATGGCGATAGAAAGGCTGCGTGAAACAGGTGTTCCCTGCCGGTTGCAAGCAGGGGTGTGATGGCGGCTGTAAGCCTTTGGGAAAAAGCTTAGAGCGTTGGCTTAGGCGCTCGGACAGCGCTCTTGGGCCGGAACGCCTTGCAGACCTCGTCGCGCGTTTCCAGATAGGGACCGCCAATCAGGTCCACGCAGTACGGCACCGCCGCAAAGATGCCCGGCACGATCGGTTTCCCCTCGGCATCTTTCAGGCCTTCCAGCGTCTCGGCAATCGCCTTGGGCTGGCCGGGCAGGTTGATGATGAGGCTCTGGTCGCGCACCACGGCCACCTGGCGCGACAGGATGGCGGTGGGTACAAACTTCAGACTGATCTGGCGCATCTGCTCGCCAAAGCCCGGCATCTCCTTGTGCGCCACGGCCAGCGTGGCCTCGGGCGTCACGTCGCGCAGGGCAGGGCCCGTGCCGCCGGTGGTCAGCACCAGGCAACAGCCTGCGTTGACCAGTTCGATCAACGCCGCGCTGATGCCGTCCTGCTCGTCGGGGATCAGGCGCGATTCGAAGGTGATGGGGTTGTGCAGTGCGCGCGAGAGCCAGTCCTGCAGCGCAGGCAGGCCCTTGTCTTCATAGACTCCCGTGCTGGCGCGGTCGCTGATGGAGACGATGCCGATCTTCACCGGGTCGTGCAGGGCGGAACGCTCACTCATCGCCGTGGTCCTCGTCAATGTCGCTGGCATCGTTTGCGCCCGCGCCACCCAGGTGCTCGCGCACCAGCTGGAACAGTTCGCGGTAGGCGCGGCCCTTGCGCGGGGCCAGGCCTTGCGAGACCTGGACGTTGGCTTCCTTGCCCGCAGGCTGCGCGTCCTTGCGGGCCTGACGGACCAAGGCGCGCAGCTGCTGGGTGTCGGTGGTGGGATGCTCGGCCATCCACGGGGCCAGGGCCTCGTCATCGGCAATCAGGCGGTCGCGCCAGTGTTCGGCCAGGTGCAACTGCATCTTTTCGGTGGCCGAGCCCTTGTGCTGTTCTTCCAGCGCCTGGCGGGCGGCCAACACCAGCTCGGGTTCGAGCTTGCGCATGATCTTGCCCACGTACTGCATCTGGCGGCGCTTGCCCTCAAAGTTGGTGATGCGTTTGGCCTCGGCCAGGGCTTCCACCAGTTTGTCGGGCAGGCCCACGGCGTCGAACAGGTCGGCGCGCAGGCTCAAAAGCTCTTTGCCCAGCTCCTGCAGTTCGTCGCTTTCGCGCTTGAGATCGGTGCGGCTGGCATCGGGCGTGCCTTTGAGTTCGGCCTTGAGCTGAATGTCCAGTTCGCTGCCTTCGGCAACAAACTGGCCTCGCACAAAGTAGCCTTTTTTGGGTTTGCGTGACATGGGGTGGGGGCAAAAAGAGAAGCGGCGCAGAGCGCGCCACAGCGACAAGTATCATAGCTGCCGCTATGAAAAAACCCTCCACCCGCGCCGCGCGCGCCCAAAGCGCGGCTGCCGCTGCGCCCGCGCCTGCCACCTCCCGCACCCCTGACAACGGCTTCAGCTACAGCCGCGCGTTCTTTGAAGACCTGGTGGACCGCGCCCTGGCCCATGCCAAAAAGCTCGGCGCCACCGACGCAGGCGCCGAGGCGTCCGAGGGTTGCGGCCTGTCGGTCAGCGTGCGCAAGGGCGAGCTGGAGAACGTGGAGCGCAACCGCGATAAATCCCTGGGCGTGACGGTGTACCTTGGCAAACGCCGTGGCAACGCCAGCACGTCCGATTTCTCGAACAAGGCCATCGAGCAGACCGTGCAGGCCGCGTACGACATCGCACGCTTCACGGCCGAAGACCCCATGGCAGGCCTGCCGGACGCCGATGACATCGCCCCGGCCGACACGCACCGCGACCTGCAGCTCTTCCACCCTTGGGCCATCACCAGCGAAGAAGCCGCTGACATCGCCAGGGCCTGCGAAGCTGCCGCGCTCAAGACGCACCGCCGCATCACCAACACCGAAGGCGCAGGCGTATCGGCGCAGCAAAGCCATTTCTTCAGCGCCCACACGCGCGGCTTTCGCGGCGGTTATGCCAGTTCGCGCCACAGCTTCTCGGTGGCGCCCATCGCCTCGCTGCCCGGCAAGAACGCCGAGATGCAGCGCGACGCCTGGTACAGCTCCATGCGCGATGCGGCCGAGCTCGCCTCGCCCGAGGCCGTGGGCCGCTACGCCGCGCAGCGCGCGCTGAGCCGCCTGGGCTCGCGCAAGATCCCCACCACGCAATGCCCGGTGCTGTTTGAGTCGACCCTGGCCGCCGGCCTGCTGGGCGGCTTTGTGCAGGCCGTCAGCGGTGGCTCGCTGTACCGCAAGAGCAGCTTCCTGCTCGACTCGCTGGGCAAGATGGTCTTCCCCAAGCACATCGACATCCTGGAAGACCCCTTCATTCTGCGCGGCAAGGGCAGCTCGCCCTTTGACGAAGAAGGTGTGCGCGTGGCGCCGCGCAAGGTGGTCAAGGGTGGGCGCGTGGAAGGCTACTTTCTCTCAAGCTACTCGGCCCGCAAGCTGGGCATGAAGACCACCGGCAACGCGGGTGGCTCGCACAACCTGGTGATGACCTCGCGCCTCACGCAAGCGGGCGACAACCTCGACGCCATGCTGCAAAAGCTGGGCACGGGCCTCTTTGTGGTGGAGCTGATGGGCCAGGGCGTGAACTACGTGACGGGCGACTACTCGCGCGGCGCCAGCGGCTTCTGGGTGGAGAACGGCAAGATCGCCTACCCCGTGCACGAGATCACCATCGCAGGCAACCTTAAAGACATGCTCAAGGGCATCGAGGCCGTGGGGGCAGACGCCTACAACTACGGGGCCAAGACGGTGGGCTCGATTCTCGTCAACCGCATGAAGGTGGCTGGTAGCTGACAGCTGCGACGCTGCAGCCAGGTCCCGAACAACAAAGCAGCCTTGGGCTGCTTTTTATTGGTGGGTGCCAGGCGCTTGGCGCGGTCGTGACAATCGGCTGTCGTCTGATGCCGCTGCGCTTTCGCATGCCATTGCTGTCATGAACGAAACGCAATATCGTGGGGTGCCGCGCAACCAGCGGGCGCGTCAACCCCTCAAGGATTCAAGGAGCCACCATGTCCAAAGTTCTCGTTCTTTACTATTCCACGTACGGCCACATCGAAACCATGGCCCAGGCCGTGGCTGAAGGGGCGCGCTCTGCGGGCGCGACAGTCGACGTCAAGCGGGTGCCGGAGACCGTGCCCGAAGACATTGCCAAGGGCGCGCATTTCAAGCTGGACCAGTCAGCTGCCGTAGCTACCGTTGCAGAGCTTGAGGGCTACGACGCCATCATCGTCGGCGCCCCCACCCGTTTTGGCCGCATGCCTTCGCAGATGGCCGCGTTTCTGGACCAGGCGGGCGGGCTGTGGGCGCGCGGTGCGCTCAATGGCAAGGTAGGGGGTGCGTTCACCTCCACGGCCACGCAGCACGGTGGGCAGGAGGTGACGCTGTTCTCCATCATCACCAACCTGCTGCATTTCGGCATGACGATCGTCGGCCTGCCGTACAGCTACCAAGGGCAGATGACGCTGGACGAAGTGGTGGGCGGCAGCCCTTACGGCGCGACCACCATTGCGGGCGGCCAGGGGCAGCGCCAGCCCAGCGCCATGGATCTGGACGGTGCCCGGTTCCAGGGCAAATTGATCGCCGAGACCGCCAGCAAGCTGTTCACCTGACGGTTACGGGAGGGCCCCCGGGGGGATTACCGCCGCGCTATCAGGCCCGCAACGGCCTCACCCACCTGTGTGGTGTTGGCCGTGCCGCCCAGGTCGGGGGTGCGCGGCCCGCTCTTGATCACCTCTTCGATGGCTGTGACGATGGCGTCGTGTGCCTGCCGGCCCGCGCCCTGGCCCCCGGTGAGAAAGTCCAGCATCAGCGCGCCCGACCAGATCATGGCAATCGGGTTGGCGATGTTCTTGCCATAGATGTCCGGTGCCGAGCCGTGCACAGGCTCGAACAGGCTGGGGAACTTGCGCTCGGGGCTCAGGTTGGCCGAGGGCGCCAGGCCGATGGTGCCGGTGGTGGCCGGGCCCAGGTCACTGAGGATGTCGCCAAACAGGTTGGTGGCGGCCACCACGTCAAAGCGGCCGGGTTGCAGCACAAAGCGGGCGGTGAGGATGTCGATGTGCTGCTTGTCGAGTGTGACCTCGGGGTAGCCCTTGGCAACATCATCGGCGCGCTGGTCCCACCAGGGCATGCTGATGGCGATACCGTTGCTCTTGGTGGCCAGCGTGACGTGCTTTTTGGGACGGCTCTGGGCCAGGTCAAAGGCGAACTTCAGCAGGCGGTGGGCGCCGTGGCGCGAGTAGACCGATTCCTGGACCACGATCTCGCGGTCGGTACCCTCGTACATGATGCCGCCGAGCGACGTGTATTCACCCTCGGTGTTCTCGCGCACGACGTAGTAGTCGATGTCGCCGGGCTTGCGGCCGGCCAGCGGGCAGGGCACGCCTTCAAACAGGCGCACGGGGCGCAGGTTGATGTACTGGTCAAACTCGCGGCGGAACTTGAGCAGTGAGCCCCACAGCGAGATGTGGTCGGGCACGGTGGCGGGCCAGCCGACCGCGCCGAAGAAGATGGCGTCCATGCCCGCCAGCTTGGCCTTCCAGTCGTCGGGCATCATCTTGCCGTGGGCCGCGTAATAGTCGCAGCTGGCCCACTCGAACGTGTGCAGCTCCAGCCCCAGCCCGAACCGTTCTGCGGCCGCCAGGGTGGCGCGCAGGCCTTCGGGCATCACTTCCTTGCCAATGCCGTCTCCGGCGATGACGGCAATGCGATAGGTTTTGGTGGCGGGCAGGTTCATGGTGTGAAGCAGGTGGGTGAGGAATGGGAGAGCGCCGCCGATGCAAGGGGCGCGGTTGCACCGCATTATCCGAGCGCCAACGATAACTACAATCCGCCAACCGTAGCCTCATCCTTCACACATCGTGCATAAAAACCCTGCCGCCGACGACTTGCGCGTGTTCGCTGCGGTGGTGCGCAAGTCCAGCTTTGGCGCCGCCGCCATCGAGCTCGGCACCTCACCGGCTTACGTGAGCAAGCGCATCCGCCTGCTGGAGCAGGATCTGCAGGTGAGGCTGCTGCACCGCACCACCCGCCGCGTGGCGGTGACGGAGGAGGGTGAGCGCGTTTTCCACTGGGCGCAGCGCATCCTGGACGATATGGAGCAGCTGCTGCAAGAGGTCGCCATCACCCGCAGCGCACCGCGCGGGCTGCTGCGCGTGAGCAGCAGCTTCGGCTTTGGGCGGCAGATCGTGGCGCCTGCGCTGTCGCGGCTGGTGGAGCAGCACCCCGGCCTGCAGGTGCGGCTGGAGGTGTTCGACCGGCTGGTGGACGTGGCGGGCGAGGGTTTTGACCTGGATGTGCGCGTGGGCGACGAGATTGCGCCACACCTCATCGCGCGCCGCCTTGCCGACAACCACCGCGTGCTGTGTGCAGCGCCCGCCTACCTGCAGCGCAAGGGCGCTCCGCGCACGGTGGCGGACCTGGCTGCGCATGACTGCCTGGTGATCAAGGAGCGCGACCACCCGTTTGGCGTGTGGCGCCTGCGCAGCGGCGCGCAGGAAGAATCGGTGAAGGTGCGCGGCCCGCTGTCGGCCAACAACGGCGAGATGGCCGTGCAGTGGGCGGTGGACGGCCGCGGCATCGTGCTGCGCTCGCTGTGGGATGTGGGCGCGCAGCTGCAGGCCGGGCGCCTGGTGCAGGTGCTGCCGCAGTGGCGGCAGGAGGCCAATGTGTGGGCCGTGTATCCCACGCGGCTGGAGCGCTCTGCCAAGGTGCGCGTGTGCGTGGAGTTCCTCCAGGAGCACTTTCGCGCCGGGTGGATGGCGCAGGCGGCGGGCAATGAGGGTGCCGGTGACAACGGCGCAGTTTGAAGCAAAAATAGCTGCTGGCGCTTATCTGGTAAGCGTAAGCAGCTATTAAAATGATACTAACCGCACGGCAGGCCGTAGTGCGGCCCGCGGGTTGGCGTTAACGGGGTTTGGTCGTTGGCGGATCAGCCTGCCAGCGCCGCCTTCACCGCGGCCGAAACCTGGCCCAAGTCGGCTTTGCCTGCCAGGCGGGTCTTGACCACGCCCATCACCTTGCCCATGTCGCCAGGGCCTGCGGCGCCCAGCTCGGCCACGATGGCTTTCACCGCGGCCAGCGTTTCTTCGGCAGACATGCGCTCGGGCAGGTAGGCCTGCAGCACGGCCATCTCGGCCTTTTCCTTGTCGGCCAGGTCCTGGCGGCCCGCGCCTTCAAACGCTGTGATCGAGTCCTTGCGCTGCTTGATGAGCTTGTCCACGATGGCCACGACGGCCACGTCGTCCAGTTCGATGCGCTCGTCCACTTCCTTTTGCTTCATCGCGGCCTGCAGCAGGCGGATGGTGCCCAGGCGCTCGCTGTCCTTGGCGCGCATGGCGGTCTTCATGTCTTCGGTGATTTTTTCCTTGAGGCTCATGGCAGCTTCCTTTTTTTGATCAAGCAGAGAAGGAGGGTTTGCACAAAGCCCCTCTGGCCAGGCGCAGCGCCGCAGACAGTAGTTTCGCTACGGCAAGGCGCTGCAACGACGCCAGATAGCCTTTTGGCAGACCCGAAAAAACAAAAACCCGCGCTTGGCGTCCCTAGCGCGGGTTCTGGGACCCAAGCAAAAGGCTCGGGGCCGAAGATAGATCAGTACATCTTCTTGGGCAGTTGCATGCTGCGAACGCGCTTGTAGTGGCGCTTCACGGCGGCCGCCTTCTTGCGCTTGCGCTCGGCGGTGGGCTTTTCGTAGAACTCGCGGGCGCGCAGGTCGGTCAGCAGGCCGAGCTTTTCAATGGTGCGCTTGAAGCGGCGGAGGGCAACGTCAAAGGGTTCGTTTTCTTTTACGCGGATCGTAGTCATTAGCTAATGTTTTCCAAATGGTGCCTGCAGAGGGGCTTGGGGAGATCGGGCCTCAAGTCCGTACGAAGCGGTTTCCCCGTCTGTAACTAGTATTTGGCCGACGGGGCATTGCCAGCAAAGCCGGAGATTATAGCGGTTTATCCGTTATGGCTGTGCAGCATCCGGTCGCAAAACATTAAAAATAGCGGCAATGGTTATGGAAAATAGTTATTTGAAAAACATTGTTACTACGTTGTCATCCAGCCGTGAGAGCTCTCCAGCGCTTCCTAGAATGCTCATCTTTTGTTTCATTTGGTGAATTCAATGGATCCTTGTAAGTGGGCCTAGCTGACTGCCCTCATGATGAGTGTGAGTGCACTCAGCGCCTGTGGCGGCAGTGCGTCGGACGAGTCGCCTTCCGCGCCCCCGGTGCAGATCATTCCGCCCGTTCAAAACGTACCCGTGCAGCCTCCCCCGTCGCCAGTTCCCGACACAACCGCTCCGACGGTGCCCGCACCCACGCCGACGCCAGGCTATCCCTATCATCCCGACCATCCTCACCCTGAGCCAGAACTGCCAAGTGAGCAGCCTCCGCCTCCGCCGCCCACACCCGCGCCGCCTCCGCCGCCCACACCCGCGCCGCCTCCACCGCCCACACCCGCGCCGCCTCCACCGCCAACCACTGCCTATCCGGAGCCAGTGGGCGGAAAATTCACACCTATTGATGCGCTTGGCTTCTATGACAAGGACAGAAATAGGAGCTCGCGCAGCGTGCGTAACGACCTGGGCGGCACTTTTCCGGCCATGGTGCAGTTCGCCCAGAGTCACACCGTGGACCCATCCGGCAACGAAGCCCGCCAGATGCCACGCCTGACGGCACAGCGCGAGGCGCTGCTGATGATTACGCCTGACGCTTCGCTAGGTGAGGTGGATGGGGTGAAGGTCATGGTGGTCCTGAACGGTCAATCAAAAGGCACACTTACCCTGCGTCACCCCAATGAGATCCCGCGCTCGGACTATGTCAGCAACGCACGTGCGGACTATGTCTATTCGCGCCGTGCCTGGAGCGTTGCCCTGCCTTGGGATTGGGTGCAGCCAGGCATGGAGCTTCGCGTGACCGACAGCCGGGGACGTACCGGCACTCTGGCTGCCAGCGCCATCGATTTCGCGGCCCCTGCCGAACTGGTAGTGCACAGCGTCCGCCTGGGCATGCTCACCGACCCGCCTGTCAACAACAGCGGTGGTCATTGGTTCCGCACGAATCCCGCTGAAGCAGCGACAGACTACCTCCAGACCATTCCCGCCGCACGCATAACCGCTGCCTACTATGAGGACGTAAAGCTGACCCGCGTCATGGTGGCCAGCGGCGTTATTTACGATACGGCGAGCGCCGTCAACGGTGATGTGTACAGCGGCGACATGCGCGAGAACACGGCAAAATCCACATTCAGTGTCGGGATCAACTTGGCCAACTGGGGTGTGACAAGCTCCGGCATGCAGTCGCAGCAGCAACCGCAGGTGACGCAAAGCGTGGTTATCCACCACGCGCGCGGTGTGTATGCCAATGGGGTGCAAAACCATGGCCTGAGCGGCGGCAACAGTATCCTGACGCTCAGCACAAGTCGTGGCAACGAGTTCAGCCATGAGATCGGCCATCACTACGGCCTGGGCCACTACCCTGGCCAGAACGGCAACGACTACTTCTGGGCCGGACACCATCACGACAGTGGCTGGGGCTATATCGGTTACCGCAAGCGCATGCGCGCCAACATCCACTGGACGCGCGGCAAGAACGACGGCTTGTCCGGCATGCCCGTGCTGGACGATACGTACAGTTTCAACACTGATTCCATGGCAGGTGGCCACTACGCTAGCAGTTTGTCCCAGTACGCGCACTACACGGGGTACAGCACCAGGAACAGGATCCAGCCTAGTTTGGACAAGCCTGTACCCGCTCCTGCAACGGCCACCGGCTACGTGAAGTGGAATGCCGATACCCGCACGATGGAACCCGTTGCGCCCAGCGTGCCCAATCAGAACACTGTCTGGTTCAACAGCGCAAACGGCAAGTTTCTCGCGCCGCGGCTGCACGGAGTTCCCGTGATCACCCTGCTGGGTGGCTACGATCCGGAAACGGGCAGTGCGTTGATCTACCCTGCCCTGCGTGGCAATTGGGGAAATGTATTTAATCTGCCAGCGACCGCCGCCAGTGCTGGCGAGCCACGCGAGTGCTGGCTGACCGTCGCTTTCGCCAGTGGCGCGCAGCAGCGCATCGCACTGGCGGGCAAGCGCATGCAGGCTGGTTTGGTCAACAAGTTGCATGTGAATCTGGCCCAAAGTGAGCTACCCTCGCAGGCTAAGCTGCAATGCCAGGCACCAGGCCAGCCCGCGCAGCAGCTGTACACGCTGGAGATCCCCCAAAACCTGCCTGCAATGCCTGCGCCCGTCGTAGTGGGCAAGGAGGCGGGTTATTCCGCGCTGCGCCAGGCCGAGCTGCCGCAGCTGGATACCGCGTTGCAGGGGTTGGCTGGCAAGAACGTACTGGCGCTATCTGGCAATGCGCAGCTGCTGTTCGAAAGCTGGGGAGACAGCCCAGTGGGTCTGGCGGGTGCGGCCGACGTACAGCGGGTTCGCTACGCCCAGCAGCAGGAGCAGGCGCTGCGTCTGAACCGCTGGATCAGTACCTATGCCGGTGCACTGGACGCTGGTGTGCCAGAAGCACAGAGTGCGCTGCGCTCCTTCGTTCGCACACTGGGTCTGGACGATGGGAAGCCCATCGTTCCCACCGGCCAAACCATCACCATGCCTGGGGGCCAATGCATCCAGAAAGTGGGCGACAGCGTACGCATTGCAGCCAAGGCGTTGTGCTCGGGCGGTGTCGAGGAGCAGTGGGTGCTGGACGGGCGCGGTAGCATCCGCAGCCGTGCCGAGCTGGAGCTGTGTCTGACCGACCAGGGTGGCAGCAACCCAGTGCGTCTGACGGCGTGCGACCTGCGCCGTGACGAGCAGGTGTGGGACGTCAGCGTCCCGAAGCGCATCGCACGCGGCAACCGCTGCATGGACTTGAACACCGGCAGACTGACTAACGATCTCGGCACACTGATCACCTACAACTGCACGGGTGGGGTCAACCAGCAGTGGAGTGGTCTGGTCATGAGTGACAGTCTGGCGCTGGCCCTGGCCAGTGGCGCGAACGTGATACGGCTGGAAAAGGCCGTGACGGCAGCGCGTTGAGCGCCGCTGGCGGCAGGTAGTTTTCCTTGCCTGCTGTCAGCAAGCTGGTGGTCAGTGCGAGCTTGGAAGTCCTTGCGCACACGCATGCGCACTGGCCCAGGCCCACTGAAAGTTATAGCCGCCCAGCCACCCGGTCACATCCACCACCTCGCCAATGAAGTACAGGCCGGGCTGCGTCTTGCACTCCATGGTCTGCTGCGACAGCGCCTTGGTGTCCACGCCGCCCAGCGTGACCTCGGCCTTTTTGTAGCCCTCGGTGCCCGTGGGTGTGAGCTCCCAGCGCGCCAGTTGCTCGGCCAAGCGCGCCAGGGCTTTGTCCGATGCCTCGTTGATGGGGCGCTGCCAATCCGCCTCGCGGCTGGCCCAGGCATCGGCCAGGCGGCTCGGGACCAGCGTGGCCAGCTCGTTGGCGATCAGCTTGCGCGAGCGGGCCTTGCCCTGGGCCAGCGCAGTGGGCAGATCTGCCGTGGGCGCGAGGTTGATGGCCAGCGGCGTGCCTTCCTGCCAGTAGCTGGAGATCTGCAGCACTGCCGGGCCCGACAGGCCGCGGTGGGTGAACAGCAGGTCTTCGTCGAAGGCCATACGGGCTTTCTTGGCTCCGGTGCTGATTTGCACCGGAAGCGCCAAGCCCGCGAGTTGCGCATACGGCGCCCAACCCGTGCCATCAAAGGTCAGCGGCACCAGGCCCGGGCGCCGCTCGACCAGCGGGATATTGAACTGTAGTGCCAGCCGGTAGCCAAAGTCGGTGGCGCCGATCTTGGGGATGGACAGCCCACCCGTGGCAATGACCACCGAGCGGGCCTGCACCGTGCCGCGCTCAATATCAATTCGATAGCTGCTGGCGCTTTCTGGATAAGCGCCAGAGGCCAAAAAGGCTATATTTTTGACCCTGCAGGGCTGCCAGTGCGTCACCCCGCCCGCCGCGCACTCGGCCAGCAGCATGGCAATGATGTCCTCGGCCGAGCGGTCGGCAAAGAGCTGGCCCTTGTGCTTTTCGTGAAACGGGATGCCGTGCTTTTGCACCAGCGCAATGAAGTCGGAGGGCGTGTAGCGCGACAGCGCCGAGCGGCAGAACTGCGGGTTCTGTCCCACAAAGTGCTTGTGTGGCGCGGCCGGGTCCAGGTCGCGGTTGGTGAAATTGCAGCGCCCGCCGCCCGAGATGCGGATCTTCTCGGCCACCTTGTCGGCGTGGTCGATAAGCAGGACCTTCAGCCCGCGCTGGCCCGCCTGGCCCGCGCAGAACAGGCCGGCCGCACCGGCGCCGATGACAACGGCGTCAAAGAATGGGGGAGTCATGGGCAGGGCGCATCGAGAGGGCAAAGGCGCCGATTGTGACGCGTTCACGGGCCTTGCCGGTGACGTGCCCCGGGCAGGGCGGTGCGCAACGGGCGCAGACCTTGGGGTTCGGACGTTGCCGTTGCGGACACCATAATGACCTGGCAGCCTGCACGGCGGCCCAGCGGGCACATCAGCCCCCCGGCCCGGGCCGGGAGCGGGCCCAAAGCTCGCCGCCAAGCGGCCCTGCAAACACACACCCGACAACGCACAGACCCACGGACCCATGGAAAACCTCACCCAGATCCTCTTGCTGCTTGGCGTTGCCATTGCCGTGGTGGTGGTTTTCCAGCGGCTGCACGTTCCCACCAGCCTGGGCTACCTGCTGGTGGGCTTCATTCTCGGGCCGCACACCCTGGGCCCCACGGTGTCGGTGCCCGCCTTTGACGCCATTGCCGAGTTTGGCGTGGTGTTCCTGCTCTTCACCATCGGGCTCAATTACTCGCTGCCCCAGTTGCAGATCCTGCGGCACCAGGTGCTGGGCCTGGGAACGGGGCAGGTGGTGCTGACTACCGTGCTGGTCGGGGGCATCTGCTGGCTGGCGGGCCTGCCAGCGCCGGCTGCCTTTGTGTTTGGCGCCGTGTTTGCCCAGTCGTCCACCACCATCATCGGCAGCCTGCTGGCCGAGCGGGGCGAGGACAACACCCAGCACGGGCGCCTGGGGCTGGCGATGTCGGTGTTCCAGGATGTCACCGCCGTGCCTTTTCTCGTCATCATCCCGGTGCTGGGCACCTCGGTGGCTGCGGCCGCCCTGGCCGCAACGCTGGGTTGGGCGCTGGCCAAGGCCGTGCTGGCGTTTGCCCTGGTGTTCTTTGCCGGGCGGTGGTTGCTGCGGCCGCTCTTTCATTGGGTGTCCGAGCGCAGGTCGGTGGAGGCCTTCACCCTGGCTGTGCTGCTGGTGGCGCTGTTTGCGGCCTGGACCACGCAAAGCCTGGGCCTGTCGCTGGCGTTTGGCGCTTTCCTGGCGGGAATGATGCTGGGCGAGACAGAGTTCCGCCACCAGGTGGAGTCCAGCGTGCGCCCGTTTCGCGATGTGCTGCTGGGGCTGTTCTTCATCGGCATCGGGATGCGGTTTGATCCCGCCGCCATCGTGCCGATCTGGCAGTGGGCGGTGCTGGGGGCCTTGCTGCTGCTGGCCAGCAAAACCCTGATCGTGGCGGCCACGGTGCGCCGCATGGGGGTGGAGCCGCAGGTGGCGTGGCGCACGGGCCTGCTGCTGAGCGTGGGCGGCGAGTTCGGCCTGGCGCTGGTGGCCATCGCGCTGGATGCGCGTGTTTTCGACGAGCAGCTGGGGCAGATTGCCATCACCTCCGTGCTGATTTCCATGGTGCTGGGCGCACTGCTGATCCGGTTCAACGGGGCCATCGCCGCGCGCCTGGCCGCGGATTCGGGCTCCGACGCGCCACCCCCGGCAGGCTTGCCCGATTCGGCCACGCCCCAGGTCATCATTGGCGGCTACGGGCGTGTGGGGCACACGGTGGCGGTGCTGCTGGAGGCCAGCGGCGTGCCCTACATTGCGCTCGACACCGACCCCAAACGGCTGGCCCAGGGCCGCGCGGATGGCCATGCGGTGGCGTATGGCGACATTTCCGACCCGGAACTGCTGGCGGCCATCCATGTAGAACGCGCCGCGTTGCTGGTGATCACGGTGGACCGTCCGGAAGCGGCCCTGAAGGCCATCGACTACCTGCGGCGCGCCTGCCCCCAGGTGCCCGTCATCGCCCGTGCCCGCGACCTGGAGAGCAGCAGCCGGCTGCTGCAGGCCGGTGCCGTGCACGCCTACCCCGAGACCATCGAGGCCAGCCTGCGCCTGGGTGCTGCAGCGTTGCACCTGTTGAACAAGCCGACCCCCGAGATTGACGAGGTGCTGCAAGGGGTGAGGGACATGGGCTACCGGCCCGTGCTGGAGCCCGGCGAAAAGGGGTGACTGCCATCGGGCCGGCAGTGTGTGGCAGATTGCTATCAAAATAGTAGCTGTTTGCGCTTTATGGATAAGCGCCAGGTGCCAAAAAAGTGTGTAGTTTTGACTGGGGACAGCACCTTCGCAGCCTGCTGGCCCAGGGGAGTGGGGCGCGGTAGCATGCGCCATCCGCCTGTCTGAGGAAACCCGCTCATGAACCCTATCCGCTGTGCCGTTTTCGCTGTGCTCTGGGGCTGCCTGGCCCCGGCCTGGGCCGTCCACAAATGCACCGACGCCCAGGGCAAGGTCTCGTTCCAGGATGCTCCATGCCCGGGCCAGGGCGAGAAAGTGGATGTGCGCCCTGCCATGCAGGGTGCTACCCCCGTGCCGCCCCCCGCTTCCACCGCGAAGGAGGGCGCCTTTGGCCCATCGTGGCAGCGCAAGCACTATCTGGAGAGCCAGGGCGTGCCCCAGGCACGCGCGGCCGTGCAGCGCAGCGAGCGCGAATGTACCGGGCCGCCTGCCGAGGCGGTCGCCCAGGCGGGCCCGCTGCGGCGCACGCTGCCGTCCGGATCCCAGTTCGCGCAGGAACGCGCGGCCGATGCCAACAAGGACAAGGCCGCGTGCGATGCCCGCACGCAGGAGCTGCGCAACCAGCTCAAGGCGCTGGAAGAGGAGTTGAGCTCTCTGTAAACGGCCCCGCGCGGCGTGGGCGCCTATTGCAGGTAGACGCCCCCCGAGCCCACCACCGCAATGTCCACAAAGTTGGAGCCGTGGTGGTTCTGCGGGCTGAACTGGTAGGTGTAGCCGCCCAGGTCGAGCGTGCCCAGGCCTTCCATGGCCTGTACCAGGCTTGCGCGTGTCACGCCGGGGCCTGCAGCGCGCAGGCCTTCGATCAGCACGCGTGCGTCCATGTAGCCGGTGTAGCGGTCGTAGTCCGCAGGTTTGCCATGGCGCTTCATGGACGCCTGGAAATCGCGGGTCAGCTGGATGGTGGGCTTGGTGGGCGATGGCCCGGTGCGCGCCACGGCCAGTCCGCGCGCTTCTTCGCCCAGCGCCTTGAGCACGGCCGAGCCTGCGCCCAGCGACAGCGTGTACACCGGCACACCAAGGTGGGCGCGGTTGGCCTTCACATAGGCCACCACCGGTGGGCCCGCTGCCACCAGCAGCACGGCCTGCGGCTTTTGCGCCGCGAGCGTTTTGGCGGCTGCGGCGGCGTCCTCTCCGGTGGGGGCCAGGGCGTGGGAGCCGGCCAGCGACGCGCCTTCGGCCGTGATGGTTTTCTCCACCAGCGGCAGCAACAGCTTGCCGAAGTCGTTGTTCTCATAGACCACCGCGATGCGCGAGGTCTGGACTGCCACCAGGTTGCGCACGATCTTCACCAGCTCGTCCGCATAGCTTGCGCGGGTGGTGAACAGATAGGGATGTTGCTGCGCGCGTATCGCCGGGCTGCCGGTGTACACGCCGATCAACGGCAACTTGGCCTCGACCAGGTAGGGCAGCAACGCCATGACCTGCGAGGTGCCTGACACACCCAGCAGGGCCACCACGCCGTCTTTCTCGCTCAGTTGCCGGGCATTTTCCAGGGTGCGGCGCGGGTCGAATCCGTCATCCAGCGACACGATGCGGATCTTGCGCCCGCCAATGCCCCCTTTGGCGTTGGCGTCCTCGATGGCGGCCTCCTGACCTTCGTGCACGGGCGCGAGAAAGGGCGCCATGCCACCCGACAAGGCGGTGGAGCGGCCGATGAGGATGTCGTTTTTGCCGACAGCGGTCTGGGCGCCCGCAGGCAGCGCGCCAAAGACCGCGAGGCCCGCCATCGCCTGCACCAGGCTGCGGCGGCGTGTCAGTGCGGGGTGTGAGCCGCTGGGTTGGGCATTGTGTTTCGTCATCAGTCAGCTCCTGGAGGGGGTATCGGCTTGGCGCGATGGTAGGAGCGCATCGTTGCACGTCCCTGAGGGTTAACACCGGGGATGCGTCAAGTTAGAGACAGATGCCTACGCCTACCCTTCTCTACCCCTTCCACGTGAACGGGAACTTGAACTGCCGGATGAACCCGTTGGGCACGTAGTCGCCCAGCACGCCATATTTTTCGGGCCAGAGCTTGGTGCTCTGGACGGCCGTGCCAAACAGGTAGTCCAGGAAGGCGAAATGCGCGGCGTAGTTCTTGTCCAGCGCTTCCTGGTCCTGGCTGTGGTGCCAGTGGTGAAAGTTGGGCGTGACCAGCACGTAGCGCAGCGGCCCCAGTCGCACGCTCACGTTGGCGTGGTTGAACACGGCCTGAAAGCCCACGATCACGATGTACGCATCGATCACTTCCTTGCTGAAGCCCAGCACGTAGATGGGCGCCAGCACCAGCGTGCGGGTGATGATGAGTTCCAGGATGTGCTGGCGGGAGCCGGCCATCCAGTCCATGCTTTTGACGCTGTGGTGCACCGCGTGCAAACGCCACAGCAGCGGCACCTCGTGGTAGGCGCGGTGCGTCCAGTACTGCACCAGGTCGGCCACCAGCACGATGAGGAACAGCGCCACCCAGAAGTTCAGCCCCTGCACCCAGCCGCGAATGCCATCGCTGGCGGCCCAGCCAAAGAACTTGTGCACCAGCAGGTTGGTGGCCAGCAGCACAAAGCCCACCACCATGTGGTTCACGATGAAGTGGTGGAAGTCGGTCTGCCACTCGGCGCGGAACACGGGCTGGTCCTTGCGCAGTGCCCACAGCTTCTCGATGAAGATGAAGATCAGCGAGCTGCCCAGCAGGTCCAGGATGAACCAGTCCAGGCCGATGTACAGCGTGTCATCCGGAAAGTTCGGGTCCACCTCCACCTTGTGGCCCCCCAGCAGCGCCGCCAGCACCACCATCGCGAAGGCAAAGCTTGCCAGCCAGCGCGACCGGTTGAACAGGATGTTGACCAGCGAAATGCCTCCGGCTACGGCCATGGCCACCAGCAAAATGTTGCGGATCACCGCCACGTCATAGCTCTTGCGCAGCTGCGGCGTGGTCAGGTATTCCGGAAAATGAAATGCCAGTACACCCAGAAAGCACAGCACGGCCAGCGTAAGCGCAATCACCCCAGACACCAGGCCTCGCCCGCGCCGCAGCGCGCCATGGCTTTCGGTGAACTCATTGAGCTTGTCGATTTCGAGCATGGTTTCTCCTGCGGCCTCCACCGCTGCATTTTTATGAAAAAGACCTTGTACCGGCCCTGGTCGCGGGAGTGTAGCGGGCCTGCCCGTGGCGTCCGCCTGGCGGGCCGACCCCTAAAATTGCAGCATGAACATCCCTGCCCACCAACTCAGCATGACGGTGCTGATGTCCCCCGACATGGCCAACTTTTCAGGCAATGTGCATGGCGGCGCCATCCTCAAGCTGCTGGACCAGGTGGCCTATTCCTGCGCAAGCCGCTACTCCGCGTGCTATGTGGTGACGCTGAGCGTGGACCAGGTGATGTTCCTGCAGCCCATCCATGTGGGCGAACTCGTGACCTTCCTGGCCAGCGTGAACTACACCGGTACGTCGTCCATGGAAGTGGGCATCAAGGTGGTGGCCGAAGACATCCGGTCGCAGGTGGTGCGGCACGTGAACAGCTGCTTCTTCACGATGGTGGCGGTGGACGAAGCGCGCAAGCCTGTGCAGGTGCCGCCGCTTCACCCGGCCACGCCCGACGAACGCCGCCGCTGGGATGCGGCGCTGCTGCGAAAGGCCTTGCGCAAGGAGCTGGCAGAGCGTTTTGCGCAGGTGCGCGAGTCGCCTGGGCCGTAAGAACACCCCGCGCTCTCGATCTCAGCCCCTGCGCACTGCCCGCTGGGGTGCCTCCATCGGGTGCGCCGCCGCCGCAACACCCCGCACCACGTCGCCCACCACGATCACAGACGGACTGGCAAGGCCTTCGCGGGTGATGGTGCCGTGCAGGTCACCCAGGGTGGTGATGGCATGCCGCTGCTGGGGCAGGCTGGCGTGCTGGACGATGGCCACGGGCGTGCTGGCGGGAAGGCCGGTGAGCAGCTCCTGCTCGATGGTGGCGGCGCCGCTCACGCCCATGTAGATGACGAGCGTGAGCTTGGCGTCGCGGGCCGTGGCGGCCAGCTGGCGCCAGTCGGTGCCCGCGTCGCCGGGCTTGGCGTGGCCGGTAACAAACACCACGCCATGGGCATGCTCGCGGTGCGTGAGCGGGGCGCCCAGCGATGTCAGGCCCGCAAGGCCCGCCGTGACGCCGTTGACCACGGTGACGGGCACGCCCGCTGCGCGCAGGTGCTCCACCTCTTCACCACCCCGGCCAAAGATGAACGGGTCGCCACCCTTGAGGCGCACCACGTTCTCGCCTTCGTTCACGGCCATCAGCATCAGCTTTTCGATGAAGGCCTGCGGCGTGCTCTTGCAGCCACCGCGCTTGCCCACGTAGACGATACGCGCCGTGGGCGATGCATGCGCCACGATGGCATCGCTCACCAGGTCATCCACCAGCAGCACGGTGGCGGCCTGGATGGCCTTGAGCGCCTTGATGGTGAGCAGCTCCGGGTCGCCCGGGCCGGCGCCCACCAGCGTGCAGCTGCCGCCCGTGCCCAGATGGGGTTTGGCAGGCGGCAGTGTGTTGTCGGCTGTGGTGCGGCTCATGGCGATGTCTCCGAAACGGTTTGATCGGCAAGATGCAAGATATGTTCCACCTGCCGCTGGATGGCCGGTGGAATCGGCAATTCACCCGCGAGCACACGGCGCGTGTACGTCGCCGTGGTAGCAATGTCAATCTCGGCCGGCAGTCCCGGCACCTCGCTGGCCGTGCCGGACTGCTGCGCCTCCAGCACCGTGTGTTCGCCGCGTACAAAGCCGTCGTAGCGGGGCGTGCGGCGCGGGTCCGTGGCGACTTCGCCCTCCAGCCCGCGCGAGAGCAATGCGTTCATGCCCAGGGTGTGAAAGGTGGTCTGCAGCATCTCGAAATACTCGGGATGGGTGTAGGCCGTGACCACCACCGACGGCCCCGCGCACGGGTTCATCAGCTTGACCACGCTGTGCCCCGGGTTGCGCAGGCCTACCACCTCGCGCACGGCCAGCAGGCGGGCCAGGCCGGGGTGCAGGTGCTGGGTGTGGATGTGGCGTACCCTGCCATTTGCTATTATTTCAGGAGCTGTCAGCGCAGGTGTGCCAAGCGCCAGAAGCACATCCGATGCCAAAACCCGCCGCGCCTCGGTGCGCATGCCGTGCAGCAGCACGGGCAGGCCTTCGCGCGCCAGCAGCAGCGCCAGCAGGGGCGTGAGCACCGGCAGCTTGCGCGCGCCGTTGTAGCTGGGCAGCACGATGAGTGGGCGGTCGGTGGCGGGCAGCAGCGCCAGGCGGCTGTGCGTGGCATCCAGAAAGCCGCACATCTCCTCGGCCGTCTCGCCCTTGATGCGCATGGCCAGGCAGAACGCGCCGATCTCCAGATCGGACACGGCGCCGTCCAGCACCTGGCCGAACAGGTCCATGGCCTGCTCGCGCGACAGCGGCTTGGCGCCGCGCGCGCCGCGGCCGATTTCCTTGATGTACTGGCTGATGCCCATGGTCTTTTGGTTTTGGTGGCGGGACTTGTAAAACAGGGCACCAGCGTCGTTGTTTCGGCTTGCCGTACAGGCGTACTGTCTGCGCCGAAAGCGCCTAGCTGGAGCCCTGTTGCACAAGTCCTGGTGGGGTTTGTTGGTCGGAAGGCTATTTTCCGGTAATCCAGACAACTTCTGGTTATATGGTGACGTGGGTTGCAGCAGGGGCAGCGGCCAGCGGCCCGGTGGCGCGCACCATGCGTTTGAGTTCGGGCAGGCACGATCCGCAGTTGGTGCCGCAGCGCAGCTTGCCTTGCAATTGGGCCAGGCGGTCGTCATCGGTGCCGTGGCAGTGCGCCAGTGTGCTGGTGATGGCCACATCGGTCACGTTGAAGCAGGTACACACCGTCTTGCCACGCGACTGCACGGCCACGGGGGCCTTGGCGCCGGGCACCAGCAGCAGGCGGCCGTAGGTCTGTGCGGGCAGTTCTTCCTGCAGCAAGGTCTTGAGCCAGCCTTCGGCGCTGGTGTCACCCGCCAGAACAATGGCTTCGAGCGTGGTGGTGTCCCCGTGGCGTGTCAGCCGTGCTGCGCGGCGCTGGCCGCGTTTTTTGTCGGCGTAGCGCAGGGTGTCTGTGGTGGTCAGGCCCATCAAGGCCTCAATGCGCTCGATCAGTGCATCCGGCGGCGCCTCGTGCGCGGCGGCGCGCAGCAGTACGCCGGTGCGTTCGCGGCCGGGTTCATCCAGCGGTGTGTTGTTGCTGAAGGGCACGCAGCTGGCAAACGGAAACTCCGCCATCAGGTTCGACAGCGCCTCGCGTGCCGACAGGGCGCCATTTGCGCCCTCGGCAGGCAGCCAGGCCATGGCCAGCAGCGTCCACGGCAGTTCGGCCTTGAGCACCTTGACGGCCGCGTGTTTCAGCTCGGGCTGTTTGGAGGTGGGGCAAAACGCTGAGGTGGTGAGCGCATTCACGCCCGCCAGCCGCTCGCCGGTGGAGGACACGCCGCTCAAAAATTCGCTGCCCCAGTGCATTGCCATGAACACCTGCGACAGGCCCAGCGTGGCATCGGCCTGCACGGGCACCACGATGGAGCCGCGTTTGCTGGTGAGATGCACCAGATCGCCCGTTTTTAGCCCGCGTCGGTCCATGTCCTGCGGGTGCATCTGTACGCTGGGTTCGGCCACATGGCCAAACAGCCGGCCCAGCGTGCCGGTGCGGGTCATGCCGTGCCACTGGTCGCGCAGGCGGCCGGTGGTCAGACTGAAGGGGTAGCGCGATTCGCGTTGTTCGGCCGTGGGTTGCCACGCGTGCGCGGCAAATCGGGCGCGGCCATAGGCGGTGGGGAAGACGCCGTCTTCGTACAGGCGGGCCTTGCCGGTGGTCGCATCGGCAACGAACGGCCACTGTTGCGGGCCCGCTGATTCGAGCAGGGCCCAAGACAGCCCGGTGATGTCCAGGTCGCGCCCGCGTGTACTTTCGCGGTGTTCGTTCCAGACCGCTTCGGCACCTGCATCGGCAGCGTCTGTGGCGTAGGGGAACAGCGTGGGTTGGCCGGGCCGCAGGCGTGCCTCCAGCTGGTGCGCAAACTGCACCGCAACGGCCCAGTCGTGCCGCGCCAGGCCGGGCGCGGGCACGGCGGGGCGCACGCGGGAGATGCGGCGCTCGCTGTTGGTCACCGTGCCGGTCTTTTCGCCCCAGGTGGTGGCGGGCAGCAGCAGGTCGGCATAGGCGCAGGTGGCTGCCGTGGCAAAGGCCTCTTGCACCACCACAAACTCGGCGCGCTGTAGCGCGCGGCGCACGGTGGCCTGGTCGGGCATGCTCTGCGCGGGGTTGGTGCAGGCAATCCACAGGGCCTTGATCTCGCCATCGGCGGCGGCCTGGAACATCTCCACCGCCGTCTTGCCGGGCTTGGATGGCACATCGGCCACGCCCCAGAGCGCGGCCACTTCGGCGCGGTGCTGGGGGTTGACCAGGTCGCGGTGGGCGCTGAGCAGATTGGCCAGGCCGCCCACCTCGCGCCCGCCCATGGCGTTGGGCTGGCCCGTCAGGCTGAAGGGGCCCGCGCCGGGCTTGCCGATCTGGCCGGTGGCCAGGTGCAGATTGATGAGCGTGGCGTTTTTGGCGGTGCCGCTGCTGCTTTGGTTGAGGCCCTGGCAGTACAGGCTGAGCGTGGCTTTCGAGGTGGCAAACCACTTTGCTGCAGTGGTGAGGTCGGCCACGGAGATGCCGCACACCTGTGCCGCGCGATCGGGCGTTGCTTCACGCACCAGGGCCTTGAGCTCGTCAAAGCCCGTGGTGTGCGCGCCGATGTAGCCCGCGTCGATCCAGCCTTCCCACAACATGATGTGCAGCATGCCGTTGAACAGCATCACGTCGCTGCCGGGCTGGATGGGCAGGAACAGATCGGCCATGCCGGCCGTGTCGGTGCGGCGCGGGTCGGCCACGATGACCTTCATGCCGGGGTTGGCGGCGCGTGCGTCTTCGATGCGGCGGAACAGGATGGGGTGCGCCCAGGCCGCGTTGCTGCCCACGATGAACAGGCACTGCGCGTGGTTCACGTCGTCGTAGCAGGCGGGCGGCGCGTCGGCACCCAGCGTTTGCTTGTAGCCGGCCACAGCGCTGCTCATGCACAGGCGTGAGTTGGTGTCGATGTTGTTGGTGCCGATCAGGCCCTTGGCCAGTTTGTTGAAGACGTAGTAGTCCTCGGTGAGCAACTGGCCGCTGACGTAGAAGCCCACGGCGTCGGGGCCGTGTTCACGGATGGTGGCGGCGAACCGGTCGGCCGCCAGGGTGAGGGCGGCGTCCCAGGTGATGGGCAGGGCGGCTGTTTTGGCGCTGCGCTGCGCGCGGTGCAGGGGGTGCAGCAGGCGGGTTTGCAGGGTGACCGGGCTTGTGGCGGTGAGGTGCAGGGTGGAGCCCTTGGTGCACAGGCGACCGAAGTTGGCGGGGTGGGTGGGGTCGCCGCGCACGCCGGTGATGTGTGCGCCTTTGGATTCGATGATCACGCCGCAGCCTACGCCGCAGTAGGGGCAGGTGGATTTGGTTTCTTGCATGGCGTGGTTTTAGATGTTTTTGGGGTCTAGCGCTCGTCTATAAAGCGCTGGTAGCTATTGTTTTTGTAGTGTTCGATCTTCCCGGGATCCGTTCGGGCTGAGCCCGTCGAAGCAGGCGCACTCCCCGACCCGTTCGGGCTGAGCTTGTCGAAACCTGGCGTGCTGGTTTGAAAAGCATGCTTGGGTTGTGGGCGGAGGCCGGGAGTCGCCCGGCGTGCGAGTAACTTTCTTTTGCTTCGCCAAAAGAAAGTCACCAAAGAAAAGGCGACCCCCAGTCTGCGACCCCTTCGCGGTGCGAAGGGGCGACCTGCGCCGGGGCGGTTGCGGGGTGCGCCGTGGAACTCGCTTTGCGCTGGCGCGCGCCGCTCGGACAACCACGGCGAGTCAGTTAACGAGGCATGGGCGCTCCGACGCCCATGCTCACCCCGCAACCGCCCCGCCGCAGGCGCATCCAGCAGGGGGGTGGACAGCCGAACATCCAGCAGCCGAACATCCACACGGGCCATCGCTGCGCTCGGCCCCACCTTGCGGGCGCAAGCGCCACGCGCTGCGCAGACTGGGCCGAGCGCAGCGATGGCCCGTGTGGATGTCCGCTTTTCGGGTTCCCTTCTGTGCGTGCCGAGAAGCGCAGGGCAGGGGGTGCATGCGTGTGCCGCAGGACACACGCATTTCGTGAACTGACTCACCGCAGTTGTTCGAGCGGAGCGCCGCAGGCGCGCAGCGAGTTCTGCGGTGGCACTCCCTGACCGAGCATCGCAGGTTGCCCCGTAGCGCAGCGAAGGGGACGCGCGCAGTAGGGTCGCTTTCTCTTTGGTGACTTTCTCTTGGCGAGACAAGAGAAAGTTACTGCGCCGCCGGGCGCACACCCCGGCTCCCGCCCTTTGCACAGGCATGTCACTAAAAGGAAGCGCGAAGACAGGCACCTCAGACCCCAACAGCCCTGCGCGCAGGCCCAGCCACAGGCCGAGTCAGATCCGTAGCCACCGTTGCCAGCTCCCCTGCATCCAGATACACCGCCCCATCCTCCACCTTCACCGCAAACTTCGGCGTACACCCCTCGTCGGGCGCCAAGGCCTGCCCGTCGCACAACCCGATCGTCCAGTTGTGCATCGGGCACGCCACCTGCGTGCCAAACACGATGCCCTGGCTCAGCGGCCCACCCTTGTGCGGGCAACGGTCCAGCAGCGCAAAAACGCCCCCGGCATCGTTGCGGAACACCGCCACATCCAGGCCTTTGTCCCGGGCCACGCGGCGTGAGCCCAGCACGGGGATGTCGTCCACACGGCAGATCAGTTTCCATTCGCTCATTGCTATTCCTTTGGTAGCTGTTGGCGCTTGTCCATCAAGCGCTACAGGCACTTTTGACTCAAAAAAAGGAGTTCAAGCCACGGCAATCGGGATGAACTGGCGCTGGTCCACCGCCGCCTTGTCGAAATCGAACCAGGGGTCGGGCTCGCCGTCGAGTGCAAACTGCAGCTGCTCCCACAGCGCCTGGCGGCCCACGTGGTCTTCCAGAATGCGTTTTTTCACATAGTCCAGGCCCACGCGGTTCACGTAGTGCACGGTGCGCTCCAGGTACCAACCTTCCTGGCGGTACAGCTCGCAGAACGCGCCGGTGTACTCCAGCACTTCTTCGGCGGTCTTCAGCTTGGTGAAGAAGTGCGCCACCTCGGTCTTGATGCCGCCGTTGCCAGCGATGTACATCTCCCAGCCGCTGTCCACGCCGATGATGCCCACGTCCTTGATGCCGGCCTCGGCGCAGTTGCGCGGGCAGCCGCTCACCGCAAACTTGACCTTGTGCGGGGCGTACATGCGCCACATGGCGCGCTCCAGATCCTTGCCCATCTGCGTGCTGTCCTGCGTGCCCATGCGGCACCACTCGCTGCCCACGCAGGTCTTCACGGTGCGCAGCGCCTTGGCATACGCGTGGCCGCTGGGCATGCCGATGTCCTTCCACACATTGACGAGGTCTTCTTTCTTCACGCCCAGCAAATCGATGCGCTGGCCCCCCGTGACCTTGATGGTGGGGATGTTGTACTTGTCGGCCGCATCGGCGATGCGGCGCAGCTCGTCGGCCGTGGTCTCTCCCCCCCACATGCGGGGGATGACACTGTAGGTGCCGTCCTTTTGGATGTTGGCGTGGCTGCGCTCGTTGATGGCGCGGCTTTGCGGGTCGTCCTTGGCGTCCTTGGGCCAGGTGCTGATGAGGTAATAGTTGACGGCCGGGCGGCAGGTGGCGCAGCCGTTGGGTGTTTTCCATTCGAGAAACGAGAAAACATCCGCGATGGAAAGCAGCTTGTTGGCACGGATCGCGTCGCGCACGGCCTGGTGGCCGTGGTCGGTGCAGCCGCACATGGCCTTGGTTTTGGGCGTGGCGCTGTAGTCGCCGCCCGCCGTGAACATGATGATCTGCTCCACCAGCCCGGTGCACGAGCCGCACGATGCGCTGGCCTTGGTGTGCTTGCGCACTTCGTCCAGCGTGAACAGGCCCTTGTCCTTGATGGCCTTGCAGATGGCGCCCTTGGTCACGCCGTTGCAGCCACACACCTCGTCGGTGTCGGCCATGGCAGATGCCTTGCTCTGGCCCTGGTGGCCCACGTCGCCGATGTTGCTCTCGCCAAACATCAGTTTGTCGCGGATGTCGTTGACCGTGCGGCCGTCGCGCAGCAGCTTGAAGTACCAGCTACCGTCCACCGTGTCGCCGTACAAGCAGGCGCCGATCAGCTTGTCGTCCTTGATGACCAGCTTTTTGTACACACCGCCAAAGGGGTCGCTCATCACGATCTCTTCGGTGTTGTCGCCGCCCTGGAAGTCGCCGGCCGAAAACAGATCAATGCCCGTGACCTTGAGCTTGGTGGAGGTGAGTGAGCCCTGGTAGCGGCCGATGCCGAATTCGGCCAGGTGGTTGGCCAGCACTTTGCCCTGCTCGAACAGCGGGGCCACCAGGCCATAGGCAATGCCCCGGTGTGCCGCGCATTCGCCCACGGCATAAATGCGGGCGTCGGTGGTGGTCTGCAGCGTGTCGCTCACGACAATGCCGCGGTTCACGTGCAGGCGCATCTTTTCGGCGAGTTGCGTGTTGGGGCGGATGCCTACGGCCATTACCACCAGGTCGGCGGGTACCTCGGTGCCATCCTTGAACCTGACGCTGGCCACGCGCCCGTCGGCGCTGCCCACCAGCTCTTGCGTCTGTGCACCCATCAAGAACTGCATGCCGCGGTCTTCCAGCGACTTTTGCAGCATCTTGCCCGCCACGTCGTCCAGCTGGCGCTCCATCAGCGACGGCATCACGTGCACCACGCTCACTGTCATGCCGCGCTTCATGAGGCCATTGGCGGCCTCCAGGCCCAGCAGGCCGCCGCCGATGACCACCGCGTGCTTGTACATGGCGGCTGCGTCGATCATGGCCTGCGTGTCGGCAATGTCGCGGTAGGCCAGCACGCCCTTCAGGTCTTTGCCGGGCACGGGCAGGATGAACGGGTTGGAGCCCGTGGCCATGATGAGGCGGTCGTACTCGGCGGTGATCACATCACCATCCTTGCTGGTAGCGGTGACCACGCGGCGCACACGGTCCACGTCGGTCACGGTAAAGCCGGTGTGCAGCGTGATGTGGTTGTCGGCGTACCACTGCCAGTCGTTGAGGATGATCTCGTCAATCGTCTGCTCGCCCGCCAGCACGGGCGACAGCAGAATGCGGTTGTAGTTGGGGTGCGGCTCGGCGCCGAACACCGTGATGTCATACAGATCGGGGGCAATCTTGAGCAGCTCTTCCAGCGTACGCACACCGGCCATGCCGTTCCCCACCATCACCAGTTTGAGCTTTTTCATCGTGGCTAACTCCGTCGGTCCATCGCCGGGGCGATGCGAAAAACAAAAAAGGCGTCCACACGATGCGGCTTCGATGTGATTTCGAAACGCATGTGGGGACGCCTTCGTCCTTGCAGCCCCTCCATGCGCCGTTGCACGGGGGGGTTGCAGGGCCCTTGCGGGCCGTTATGCAGGTTCTAGCAATGGCCGTGCCAGAGCAGGTGCACCGGCGTGGGGCGCAGGCAGCCGCCGGGGCTGCCCATGGGGGCTGCTGATGGCGTCCGGCACGGGGCGGGCGCGCACTGTGCGGTTGAACGCACCACCTTGGGCACGGAACCTGCATGGAGCTGGTGCATGAGTTTTGAACTGGACTACGGGCAGACCTCGCTGGCCGGGCGCAAAGACGTGAACGAGGACTTTGCCGCGCTGGTGGTGGGCCAGGGGCGTGACCGCGACCGGGGCGCCGTGGCCGCCATTGCCGACGGCGTGAGCACGGGAGGCAACGGCCGCGAAGCCGCCCAGACCACGGTGCACACGCTGGTGAGCGACTACTTCGCCACGCCCGACACCTGGGACACCACCGTGGCGCTGGACCGCATCCTGTTCGCCCACAACGGCTGGCTCGCGTCCATGAACCGGCGCCGCCAGCCCGCCGTGGGGCTGACCACACTCACCGCCATCGTGCTGCGCGGCCAGTCGTACACGCTGGCGCATGTGGGCGACACGCGCGCCTACCTGCTGCGCGGCGGCCGGCTGCAGCTGCTGACCACCGACCATGTGATGGCGCAGCGTGACCTGGCGCACCAGCTCACCCGTGCCATGGGGCTGGATGACCACGTGGTGGTGGACTACAGCCAGGGCGAGCTGCACAGCGGCGATCTGCTGGTGCTGCTGTCCGATGGCGTGCACGGCAGCCTGCCCGAGCGGGAGCTGCGGCAGCTGCTGCGCCAAGACACGCTGACCGCCCAGGCGCTGAGCGAATCGCTGACCCAGGCCGCACTGCGCCGGGGCAGTACCGACAACCTCACGGCCCTGGTGGTGCGTGTGCAGGGCGCGCTGGAGGCCACGCTGCAGGACGAGTCCCTCCGCGCACAGCACCTGCCCGTGCTGCCGCTGCTGAAGGTGGGAGACACGGTGGATGGCCTCGCGGTCACCGCCCTGGTGGCCGACACCGGTGTGCACCGCATCTACCAGGTGCGCGATGCGGCCACCCAGCGCCTCTTTGCCCTCAAGACGCTGGTGCCCGCGCGCGCCCACGATGCCCACGAGCGCGCCACGCTCGCGCACGAGGCGTGGGTGGCCCGCCGCATGCAGTCCGGCCACGCGGCCGTGCACCTGGCGCGCCTGCACAACTGGCCTGCCGGGGAGGGCGGCGGGGCCAGTGCGTTCTATCTGCTGTACGAGTGGCACGCGGGCGAAACCCTGGGTCAGCGCCTGCGCCGCCACCACACGCTGGCCCTGCCGCAGGCGATCTCGGTGGTGATGCAGGCCGCGCAGGTGCTCGGCTGGCTGCACCGGCAAGGGGTGGTGCACCGCGACATCAAGCCCGACAACCTGCACCTGGGCGATGACGGCGTGCTGCGCGTGCTGGACCTGGGCGTGGCCCTGTCCGGCCGCGAGCCCGAGGCCACGCGCCGCCTGCACGCCGGCACCCCCAGCTACATGAACCCCGAGCAGTGGCCGGGCTACGAAAAGAACGGCGACCCCGCTGGCCAGCTGCCCGATGCGGGCAGCGACCTGTTTGCCCTGGGTGTCACGCTGTACCAGCTGCTCAGCCACGGCCGCCTGCCGTATGGCGAGGTGGTGCCCTACCAGCTCGGCCGCTACCACCGCGACCCGGTGCCCCCCAGCCGCCACAACCCCGGTGTGCCCATCTGGCTCGACCAGATCGCCCTGAAGGCCGTGGCCCGCAATCGCAGTCAGCGTTTTGAAACTGCCGAGGAGTTGCTGCTTGCCCTGGAGCGCGGCGCATCCCGCCCTTTGTCCGCGCGCGGCCCGCAGCCGCTGGTGCAGCGCGATGCCACGGCGGTGTGGAAGATCGCGCTGGGGGTGAGTGTCCTGGTCAACCTGCTGCTGGTGTACTGGCTTGTGTTCTTGCCCCATTAGGGCGTTGCAGCGGGTAAATAAAAATGATAGCTGCCAGCGCTTGATGGATAAGCGCTAGAGCCTGTTTTGCTTAAAATTTCCCGTCGCTCACCCCTTCCGATCGGGCTGAGCCTGTCGAAGCCGGGCGCGTTGAGGCTGTCGCCATAATGCCCCGGCAGGTGTCATTCAAGCGCTGCGCGCGCGCCCACCTTTCTCCGCCCACGTGCGCGTCCACCGGATCTGCATCACCCGCAGCAGCATCAGCATCGCCGCAGCGCAGGCCGCAATGGCCACAAACCCCCACAGGTAGGTGCCGCTGAACTGGCGCGAGATACCCATGGCGTTGGGGATGAGCCCACCGCCCAGCGCGCCGATCTCACCGATCATCGAGCCCGCCACGGCGGTAGACAGTGGCCAGCGCAGCGGCACCAGCTGGAACAGCGCGCCGTTGCCTGCGCCCAGCGCGGCAAAACACACCAGAAACAGCAGCATGGTGACGGGCAATGATTGCTCGGCCAGGCCACACAGCACCAGGCTCACGGTGGTGATGGCCAGCACACCCGTCAGCGTGTTCACACCGCCCCAGTGGTCCGACAGCCAGCCGCCCACCACCCGCAGCGCCGCACCCAGAAAGGCGGCCAGCATGGTCAGCTGCCCCGCCTGCACCTTGCTCACGCCGAACTGGTCGTAAAAGTAGCTGGGCATGAAGGTGGTCAGGCCAATGAAGCCGCCAAACGTCACGGCGTAAATCAGGCTGAACGCCCAGCCGTCCTTTTCAAACAGGCAGGCAATGTGCTCGCGAAACGTGGCGTGCGGGTCCAGGTCGGGCGGCTCCTGGGCGTAGATCACCATCACCAGCGCGGGCACGGCCACGCCCACGGCGGCAAAGCCGTACACGGCCTGCCAGCCAAAGCTTTGCGCCAGCGCGGGCGCCAGCAGTGCCGCCACGGCCGTGCCCACATTGCCCGCACCCACTATGCCCATGGCCAGGCCCTTGTAGCGCGGCGGAAACGAGCCCGAGCCCAGCGACAGCGCCACGCCAAAACTGGCCCCCGCCACGCCCAGCAACACACCCAGCGCCAGCAGCTCGTGGTAGGTGTGTACAAACAGGTAGCCATAGGCCATGGCGGCAAAGATGCCGGCCATCTCCACCAGCGTGGCGTTCTTGCGCCCGATGTACTGCGCCAGGATGCCCAGCGGAAACCGCATCAGCGCGCCCGCAAAGATGGGGATCGACAGCATCATCCCCATCTGCGTGGGCGTGAGCCGAAAACTCTCCTGGATGAACGGCGCCATGGCGCCATTGATCACCCAGACCGCGCACGAAAAACCAAAGTAGAGAAACGACGACCAGAGCGTGGGCGCATGGCCGGACTGGAGGAATTCGCGAAATCGAAGCATGGAGCGATGCAGTGCAAAAGGGCCCCCGGGGAGGTACACCCCGGGCCGGGCCAGACAACCAAGAAAAAAGCGCCTGCACGGGATGCGCCGGCCTTTTTTGCAGCCACACCGCAGTCCATAAAGACGCCAACGTCCTGTTCGCCCAATCCGCCATTGCACCGGGCTGCCACACGGCCTCCATTGGCCGTGCTGGCATTCAAGCAATGCCTGTGCCAGAGCCCACACCACACGTTTTTGGATGAAATTGGCCACCAGCGCTTATGGATAAAGCGCGAGCAGCTATGAATTTTGAATGCCGCAGCGGCGGCGCCGCGGCGCTGTGGGCCACCGTGGTGCGGGCGGTGTTGGCGGGCGGCAGGGCGGGTGCCGGTGTCTGCACCAATCTGGGTGCAAGGCGTCCCTCGGATGGCGCCCCCGTGGTGCGGCGGCCGCTGGTGGTGTGCCCGTCCTGAGGCAAGTGCGACAATCAGTTGTCTTGATCGTGGGTTTGCCCCAATCCCCCAGAGCCCTCAGCCAACGCCCCCTCATGCACGCCACAGATTCCAAAGCCCAGATTGCCCGCATGGAGCTCGCCAACCGGTTGTTCTTCCGTTTGTACCAATGTGCCAATCTGTTGCACAAGACGGGGTCTCGCGCGGTGGAGAGCGAGGGGCTCACCACGCAGCAATGGGCTGTGCTGGGCGCGCTGTCGCGCGAGGAGGCACAGCAGGGGATGGGTGTGAACGAGCTGGCGCGCTACCTGCTGGTGAGCCGCCAGAACCTGGCGGGCGTGATCGGGCGGCTGGAGCGTGACGGGCACATAGGCATGGAGACGGACCCGAAGGATCGGCGTTCACGCCTGATCAAGATGACCGAGTCCGGGCGCATGGTGTGGCTGGAGAAGGCTCGGCCCAAGATTGACGCGTATTACGAGCAGGCACTGGACGAGTTCTCGGTGGGTGACATCACCCACACGCTGCACTACCTTTTGAAGCTGCTGGACAACATGCAGCGCCTGGACCGGGGCGGCGACCCCGACGACGAGGCCGGGGCAGCGGTGCCTTAGTCCTGGCGCAGCAGTTCGCGGCCAATGATGAGTTGCTGTACCTGCGTGGTGCCTTCGTACAGGCGCAGCAGGCGGGCGTCACGGTAAAAGCGCTCCACGGGGTATTCGTTGATGTACCCCGCGCCGCCGTGGATCTGCACGCCCCGGTCGGCCACGCGGCCCACCATTTCGGTGGCAAAAAGCTTGGCACACGACACGCGCATGGAGATGTCCGGGTCCGAGATCTGCGCGGGCTTGCCGTCAAAGCGCCGCGCCACGTCCTGCACCAGCGACCAGGCCGCCAGCAGCTCGGCCTGGCTGTCGGCCAGCATGGCCTGGATCAGCTGGAACTCGCCGATCGCCTTGCCAAACTGCTTGCGTTCGCGGGCGTAGCGGCGCGACTCGTCGATGATGCGCGAGGCCAGGCCACACGACACGGCCGAGATGTTCAGCCGCCCGCGGTCCAGCACCTTCATCGCGGTCTTGAAGCCCTGCCCGGGCACACCGCCAATGATGTTGGCCGCTGGCACGCGCACGTTCTGCAGAATCACATCGCAGGTTTTGGTGCCACGCTGGCCCATCTTCTTGTCGTTCTTGCCCAGGGTGAGGCCCGGGCTGTCGGCAGGCACGATGAACGATGACACGCCCCCCGCACCCGGCCCGCCCGTGCGCGCCATGAGCGTGAATGCTCCCGCACGCGGAGCGTTGGTGATGTAGCGCTTGGTGCCATTGAGCACATAGTGATCACCATCGGGCTCCGCGCGGGTCTTGAGCGAGGCGGCGTCGGTGCCCGCGTCGGGCTCGGTCAGTGCAAACGACATGATCAGCTCGCCGCTGGCCACGCGGGGGAGGTACTGCCCTTTCTGCTCTGGCGTTCCGTCCATCAGGATGCCCTGCGAACCGATCCCGATGTTGGTGCCAAACACCGAACGGAAGGCCGCTGCAGTGCGGCCCAGCTCGTAGTTCACCAGCACTTCCTGGCTGACAGACAGGCCGATGCCGCCATATTCCTCGGGCACGGTCAGGCCAAACAGGCCCATCTCCTTCATGTCCTCGATGATGTCGGCGGGGACGTCGTCATGCTCTTCGAGATGGTTCTCGGCGGGTACCAGGCGCTCGCGCACAAAGCGCTGGATGGTGGGCAGCAGGATGTCAAACGATTCAGCGTCAAGGGCCATGGGTCTCTCTCTGGGGTCAACGGTGCTGGAAATGGGGGGAGCGCTTGTCGAGAAAGGCGTGCATGCCTTCGTGGGCATCGGTGCTGGCAAAACGCTCGTACAGCGCATGGCGCTCAAACAGGATGCCTTCGGCCAGTGGGCTTTCCCAGGCACGGTTGACCGATGCCTTGATGGCCATGAGTGCGGGAAGAGAGAAGCTGGCAATCTGTGTGGCCAGCGCCAGCGTTTGCTCCAGCAGCTCGGCGTCGGGCACGACGCGCGAGACCAGTCCGTAGCGGTCGGCCTCGTGTGCGTCCAGCATGCGTGCTGACAGGCACATGTCCATCGCCTTGGCCTTGCCGATGGCGCGCGGCAGGCGCTGTGTGCCCCCCGCTCCAGGCAGCATGGCAAGCTTGATTTCGGGCAGCGCGAACCGGGCCGATTCGGCCGCGATGATGATGTCGCAGGCCAGGGCCAGCTCGCAGCCGCCGCCCATGGCAAAGCCAGCCACGGCGGCGAGCACCGGCTTGCGCACCTGGCGAATGGTCTCCCAGTTGCGGGTGATGAAGGCGCCCTGGTACACGTCCATGAACGACCAGTCGGCCATGGCCGCAATATCGGCCCCGGCCGCAAACGCCCTGGCGCTGCCGGTGATGACGATCGCACCCACGCCATCGTTCGCATCGAAGGCCAGCAGCGCAGCGCCCAGCTGGTCCATCAGGGCGTCGTTGAGCGCGTTGAGCTGCGCGGGCCGGTGGAGGGTGATCACGCCCACCCGGCCACGGGTTTCCGTCAGGATCAGTGCTTCATTCATGCTGGGTCAGGGCGCGGGGGGGCCGGTCAGTCGATGTTGATCTTGGCCTCGCGGATCAGGCCGGAAAGCAGCTTGGTCTCTTCGGTCAGCAGGGTGCGGAACTCGGCGTTGTCCAGCCCCACGGGCTCTGCACCCAGCGATTCATAGCGGCTCTTGGTGCCGGGCAGGGCCAGCACCTTGGCGATTTCCCGGGCCATGCGCGCCGTGATGTCTGCGGGCGTGCCATTGGGCGCCCACATGCCAAACCAGATGTCCAGCTCGGCGCCCTTGAAGCCCAGCTCTGCCAGCGTGGGTACATCCGGGAAGAACGACGACCGCTTGGCGCCCGCTACGGCCAGCATGCGCACCTTGCCTGCGCGGACATGCGGGAACGCAATGCCCGGGTCAAACACATAGTCCGCCTGGTTGGCCATCACGTCCTGCAATGCGGGTGCTGCGCCCCGGTAGGGGATGTGCGTGGCAAAAACACCGGTGACCTTCTTGAACAGCTCGCCTGCCAGGTGCGGGGGGGTGCCGGGGCCGGCGGAGGAGTACGACAGCTTGCCTGGGTTGGCGCGGGCATAGGCCACAAACTCCTTGGCGTCCTTGAAGGGGGATTGGGGTTTGACCACCAGGTACATCTGGCTGCGGCCCACGCCCGCGATGGGCGTGAGATCTTTGGCGGGGGCAATGTTCTGCTTGAACAGGAACGGGTTGGCCGTCTCGAACGAGGTCGGTGCGATCAGGAAGGTGTGGCCATCGGCCGTGGCGCGAATCACCTCGGCCGCTGCCACGTTGCCGCTGGCTCCGGGCTTGTTGTCCACCACCACGGGCTGGCCCAGTGTCTCGCTGAGCGACTGGGCCATGACACGCGCCATCACGTCGGTAGTGCCGCCAGGGGCAAAGCCAACCACGATCTTGATGGGCTTGGTGGGCCAGGCCTGTGCCTGCGCAGTGCCGATAGCGCCCAGGGCGCAGATTGACAGGGCGGCAGACTGGATAAGGCGCCTGCGCATGGGGGAAAGTTGGCGTGTGAACATGTCGTTGTCTCCTGATGGTTTTGTGTAGTGATCGACGGGAAAACGTTGGCAGCCTTCAGGCCGCCTGATCGCGCAGCATTTCGCGCAACTTGAACTTCTGGATCTTTCCGGACGGCGTGGCGGGCATCACGTCGCGCACGATCAGGCGCTCGGGGATGTACTGCACGGCGATCTTCTGGTCCTTGAGAAACTGCACCAGGCCCGGCAGGTCGATGGTCTGACCAGGCTTGGGTACCACCACGGCGCAGGCGCGCTCGCCCAGGCGCTCGTCGGGGTAGGCCACGATGGCAGCCATGGCGATGGCCGGGTGGCGGTAGAGCAGCGACTCGACCTCAACCACCGGGATGTTCTCGCCGCCCCGGATGATCACGTCCTTGCTGCGGCCGGTGATGCGCAGGTAGCCGCGTTCGTCGATGCGCGCGAGGTCGCCGGTGTCAAACCAGTCGCCGGCGTCGGTCGCGTTCAGGTGCGCACGGTGCAGGTAGCCACCAAAGTTCGAGCACGAGCGCAGCATCAGCTTGCCCGGCTCACCTGGCGGCAAGTCCTTTCCGTCCACATCCACCACCTTGATCTCTACACCGGGCAGCGGGCAACCATCGGTGTTGAACGAGCGTTCGTCATCGTCCTCGAGCCGGGTCAGCGTGACGGCGCCGTTTTCGGTCATGCCCCAGGCCGAGACGATCTTGGCGCCCAGCGCCTTGCGGGCCTGTTCCACCAGCGGGCCGGGGATGGGCGCGCCGGCGCACAAAAAGGTGCGCAGGCTGGGCACGGCCGCGCCGGTCTCGGTGACGGAGCGGGCCAGATCGGTGAGGAACGGCGTGGAGGCCATGGTGAAGGTGGCCTTTTCCGCGTTGATCAGTGCAATGGCCTTGGTGGGCTCCCACACGTCCTGCAGCACGGCACTGGCCTGTAGCAGGATGGGCATGATCAGGCCGTACATGAAGCCGGTCTGGTGCGCCATGGGTGATGCCATCAGCACCACAACGTCGGCGCCCAGGTGCAGGCGCTCGGCATACGGAATGATGTTGGCCATTACGGTGTTGGCCGAGTGCATCACGCCCTTGGGCTCGCCGGTGGTGCCTGAGGTGTAGATGAGTTGGGTGACGTCGTCGGGGCCGGGCCGGTGGGCCGTCAGGATGGCTTGCGCATCGGGCTGCTGTTCCCATTCGGGGCCACTGAGCAGGGCGTCAAAGCTGTTGGCGCCGCTTCCGCCGACGACCACCACATGTTGCAGGTGCGGCAGGCTGGGCTGCAGGCCGGCGATCATTTTCTCAAAGTCAAAGCCTCGAAAGGTTCGGGGCGCGATCACCACCTTGGCCTCGCCGTGCTGCAGCATGAACGAGAGCTCGCGCTCGCGAAAAATGTGCATCAACGGATTCATCACAGCGCCAATGCGCGAGCAGGCCAGATAGGTCAGCGTGAACTGCCACCAGTTCGGCAATTGGCAGGCCACGATGTCGCCCCGGCCCACGCCCAGGCGCGAGAGGCCCACGGCAATGCGGTCGGCCATGCGAGCCAGTTCGCGGTAGGTAAAGCGGGTGGTGGCTCCCGTTTCCACCTGCAGCGCGGTCAGCGCCAGCTTGTCGGGGCAGGCTGCCACGCAGGCATCGAGCGCATCGTTGATGGTGCGGTCGCGCCAGTGACCTTCGGCCACCCGCTGCGCGCGGCGGGGGGGGAGCAGTACAGCGTCAAATTCCATGGTCTTGTCTCCTGGTGTTGTTGTGGGGGATCCGTGGCGGGGGTGAGCTGTGGTGATGGGCCGTGGGCTCAGGCGGGCACAAACTTGCGGCCGGCACGGGCGCGGGCGATGATGGTTTTCATGATCTGCGCTGTGCCGTCGCCAATCTGGAAGCCCAGGACGTCGCGCAGGCGCTGCTCCATCAGGCCGCGGTCGTAGCCGCCGTGGCCGAAGCACAGCAGGCACTGGTGGATCACGTCGTATGACAGCTTGGGGCCCCACCACTTGGCCATGCCGGCCTCGGCGGTGTGCGGCAGACCCTTGTCCTTGAGCCACAGGCCTTGCAGGCACAGCAGGCGCGCGCCTTCCACCTCGGTGTCGTACTGCGCCAGCGGGTGTGTCACGCCCTGGAAGGCCGACAGCGGCTGGCCAAACGCCTGGCGCTGGGTGATGTATTCCCAGGTTTCTTCCAGCGCCACGCGCGCCACGGCCAGGCATTGCAGGCCGATGAGCGAGCGCGAGAAGTCAAATCCGTGCATCACCTGCACAAACCCCTTGTTCTCGTCGCCCAGGCGGTGGGTGACGGGCACGCGCACGTTCTCGAAGAAGATCGAGCCGCGGCCGATCGCACGCTGGCCGTGGCAGTCGAAGCGGTTGGTGGTGATGCCGGGGGCGTCCATGGGCACCATCACGGCGGTCACGCCGTGGGCTCCGTCCTCCGGCTGGCCGGTGCGCCCGAACACGACCGCGATGTCGGCCTGGTCGGCGGCCGAGATGGAGGTTTTTTCGCCGTTGATGACGTAGAACTCACCGTCGCGTTCGATGCGCAGGCGCAGGTTGGCCGCGTCCGAGCCACCGCGCGGCTCGGTCAGGGCGATGCAGCAGATCGCTTCGCCCTGGGTGAGTTTTTGCAGCCAGGGCCCCACCACCTCGGGGTTGCCGTATTTGGACAGGATCTGGCCGTTGAGCGAGGCCAGCAGGTTCAGGTACGAAAAGCTCAGGTCGGCGCGGGCGATTTCTTCGTGGATCACGCCAGCGGCCAGGCAGCCCATGCCAAGGCCGCCGTACTGCTCGGGCAGCTCCGGGCAGATGAACCCCAGCTTGCCCATCTCGCGCAGCAGCACGCGGTCCAGGTCACGTGTCTTGTCGCGCTCCAGAAAGCCTGGTTTCACGCGCTCTTCAGCAAATCGGCGGGCGGTATCGGCCAGTGCCTGCAGGTCTTCGTCGATGTAGGGGTTCGGGTTCATCAGGGGTCTCCAGGTGGGGCTTTTGTCGTGTGCGGGTGGTGGTGGGTCAGTTCGCAAGCATCACGCTGCGCTGTGCGCGTGCTGTGCGGCATGTGCGGCGCGGATCGCGTCCACCGACGCGGGGTTGAGCAGCGTGCTGAGGTCGCCGGGGTCATCACCCAGCCAGGTGCTGCGCACTACGCGGCGCATCACCTTCATGGTGCGGGTGCGGGGCAGGTCCTGCACGAACACCACCCGCGCGGGCTTGAAGGCGCCGCCCAGCCCTGCGACCACGGCGGCCGACAGGGTGCGGCCTGCAGTGTCCAGCTCGGTGCCGGGGGGCGGCACACACACGCAGACCACGGCCGTGCCTTTGACGGGGTCGGGCACGCCAATCGCGGCGGCATCGAGCAGCAGCCCCGTGCCCATCAGCAGGGCTTCGAACTCGGACGGGCCCGTGCGTTTGCCTGCGATCTTGAGGGTGTCGTCCGATCGGCCGTGCACGTACCACATGCCGTCGGTGTCGCGGCTTACGAAGTCGCCATGCACCCACAGGTGGGGCAGGCGCGACCAGTAGCTGTCCAGGTAGCGTTCGCGGTCGTGCCACAGACCGCGCGTGAGGCCAATGCTGGGGCTGCGCATCACCAGCTCGCCTGTTACGCCCGGGGCCACGGTGGCGCCATCGGTATCGACCACATCGGCGCCCGTGCCCGGCACGGGGCCGGCAAAGGCGCAGGGCTTGAGCGGGTGGATCACCGTGCCGGTGAGAATGCCGCCCACTTCGGTACCGCCGGAGTAATTGAGCAGCGGCACATTTTTCTTGCCCACAAGTTCGAAGGTCCAGTTCCAGGCCTCGGGCGTCCAGGGCTCGCCGGTAGAGACGATGACGCGCAGTGACGACAGATCCAGGGCATCGAGGGCCGCCTCATCCAGCGACATCGACAGCCGCGCCACCGTGGGCGCAAGGCCCAGGTAGCTCACGCGGTGGCGCTCGATCAGGCGCCACAGGCGGTCGGGTTGCGGGTAGTTGGGGGCGCCTTCGGCCAGCACCACGGTGGCGCCCACCTGCAGTCCGCCAAACACCAGAATCGGGCCGACCAGCCAGCCCATGTCGGACATCCACAGAAACCGGTCCTGCGGCTTGAGGTCCATGCAGATCGACAGGTCCAGCGCCGTCTTGACCGGGAAGCCGCAGTGTGTGTGCACCACGCCCTTGGGCTTGCCGCTGGTGCCAGACGTGAACATGAGCAAAAACGGGTCGTCAGCGGGCATGGCCTCGGTGCGGACGGCCTCGCAATCTTGTGGCGCGCCCGCGGTGAGCTCGTGCCACCAGTGGTCGCGGTCTTCGTTCCAGGCGTGCTCAGTGGCCAAATGACTGAGCACCACCACATGCCGCACGCCGGGGCAGTGCGCAAGTGCTTCGTCGGCAACGATCTTGGCCCCCATGGGCTTGCCACGGCGCAGCGATCCATCCACCGTGATGAGCGCCTGGGCGCGGCCGTCGTTCAGGCGCTGGGCGATGGCGTCCGCCCCAAAGCCAGAGAACATGGGCAGCAGGATGCCGCCGATCTTGGCCACCGCCAGCATGGCCGCAGCGGCCTGCAACAGGTTGGGCAGGTACATGCCCACCACGTCGCCGCGCCCGAGGCCCAGGCGGCGCAGGCCCCATGCCAGGCGGCAGGGTTCGCGGTCCAGGTCGGCAAAGGTCCAGGTGGTGACCGTGCCGTCTTCGCCTTCCCAGACCAGCGCGGGCTGGTCGTAGCGCTCCGTGCCGCGCCAACGGTCAACGCAGTTGAGCACCACATTGGTGGTGCCGCCCACACACCAGCGCGCAAACGGCAGCCCCTCGCTGAGGTCCAGCACCTGGTCGTAGGGGCGCTGGAACCGGAAGTCCAGAAAGCGGATGAGCGCCTCGTGAAACCCGGCCGGATCGGCGCTGGCGCGTTCGTTGAGCGCCCCGAAGCCATCAACCCCCAGTGCCCGCATGAAACGTGTGAGGTTGGCATCTTCCACGGTGCGGTGGTCGGGCCACCACACGGCGCCGGACGGTTGGAGGGGTTCGACGACTGGCATGGCGCGGGCTCCGGCGGCGGAGTTACTTGGCGTACTTGCGGAATTCGGGCTTGCGCTTGTCTTTCAGCGCATTCACGCCTTCGCGGGATTCGTCTGTGTCGTAGTACAGCTTCAGGGCGTACATGCCCAGGCCCGCAATGCCGGCCTGGTGGGCGGTGTCGGCATTGAAGCTGCGCTTGGCAATCGCCAGTGCGGTGGGGCTGCGCTCGCACAGCTCTTCGCCGATCTTCTGCACTTCGGCGTCGAGCTGGTCGTGCGGGAAGCAGAAGTTGGCCAGGCCCATGGCCACAGCTTCGGCGCCGCTGTAACGGCGGTTCAGGTACCAGATCTCGCGCGCCTTCTTCTCGCCGACCACGCGGGCCAGGAACGCCGTGCCGTAGCCAGGGTCCACCGAGCCCATCTTGGGGCCGACCTGGCCGAACTGCGCCTTGTCGGAGCAGATGGTCAGGTCGCAGATGGTGGCCAGCACGTTGCCGCCGCCAATCGCAAAGCCCTGCACGCGGGCAATGACAGGCTTGGGCACGTCGCGGATGGCCGTGTGCAGCTCTTCCATCGGCAGGCCGATGGTGCCGCGGCCGTCGTAGTTGCCGTTGTGGGCCGATTGGTCGCCGCCGGTGCAGAACGCCCGGTCACCAGCGCCGGCCAGCACGATGGCGCCGACGTCGCGGTCATAACCGGCCTTGTTCAGGGCCTTGATGATCTCGTCGCAGGTCTGGCCGCGAAAGGCGTTCATCTTGTCGGCACGGTTGATGGTGATCCAGGCTACGCCGTTACGCACTTCGTACAGGATGTCTTCGAAATTCATGGTGCTCTTTCGGTGAAGGTAAGAAGGTGCCAGGGTTACCCGTGCATGGTCAGGCCGCCAGACACACTGATGACCTGGCCGGTGATGAAGCCCGCGTCGTCGCTGCCAAAAAACGCTATGGCGCTGGCCAGGTCGTCGGGGTGGCCCAGGCGGCCCAGGGGGATCGCGCTGCGGAAGGCCTCCAGCAGCTTGGCCGGGTCGCGGGCGCCTTCGGCCACACCCGCCAGCAGGGCGGTGTCGGTGGGGCCGGGACAGACCACGTTGACGGTGATGTTCTGGCGGGCGTGTTCGCGCGCCAGCGTCTTGGACAGGGCCACCAGCCCGCCCTTGCAGGCGGAATAGACGGCCTCACCGGACGAGCCACCACGTGCCGCGTCAGACGCAACGTTCACGATGCGGCCCGCCTTGCGCTCGGCCATGCCGGGCAGCACGGCGTGCAGCATGTGCAGGGCGCCCGTCAGGTTGATGGCAATGAGCTTGTCCCACTCGGCGGGCACGGTCTTGGTGAAGGGCTTGAACACATCCCAGCCCGCGTTGTTGACCAGCACATCGATGGGCCCCAGGGCCGCTTCGGCCGCTGCCACGGCGGCGTCCACCTGGGGGCGCTGGGTGATGTCGCACTGGAAGGCCTGGGCCACGCCCCCTGCGGCCTGGATGGCGTGGGCCACTTTCTGGGCGGCTTCCAGATTCATGTCGAACACGGCGACCTTGGCGCCTTCTTCGGCAAAGCGGCGGCTGGTGGCCCCGCCAATGCCGCCGCCGCCTCCGGTCACGATCACGGTCTTTCCATTCAGATTGCGCATGGCTCACTCCAGGGTAGTTTGGGATACGCCCTTCTGCATTGGTTTCAGAAGGCAATTAAGACAATATGTTTGCTTATACTATTCCTCGGTATAAGGTATGTCAAACAGTTGACTTATGCTGTCGCGTAGGTGTTTTCCCTGTATTTATGGAGATATTGGGACTTTTCACCCGTCCATGGCGTGTGTCTTTGCGAATTTGTAAGTAAATATGTTGTCTTAAATGGTCTCAGCTCTCAACCGCTGTGATTGCGGCCGAAGGCGATAGGGGGATGGGCGCCCGGCGGGTGACTGGCGGTCGTGCAGCCCGCAGTGCATGCGGGCGGCTGGAACGTTGCGCGACGGAGAAAAGGACGGCTTGCACCCGCGCCGACTATGGAAAAAATGACCCCGCCTGGGGTCCGCCCGCGCTGTCGGGGCTCACAGTCCGACAGATGCCCGCAAAAGCGACCGCACGGCTGTGGCGCGGTGGTAGAGGCGCCTGGGCGGCGCCGGTGCGGGGGCACGCAGGGGTGCGGAGGCGATCAGGTGCTTTCGCGCACCGTCAGCTCAAACCCCAGATCTACCGAGTTATTGGGCGGAACCTCGCCCCGCATCAGCGCCAGCAGCATCTGCGCACTGGCTTCGCCCACGGCAGAGCGCGGGGTGCGCACGGTGGTCAGCGGCGGCAGCATCTGGTCGCTGCCCGCCAGGTCATTGAACCCGGCAATGGCCACGCGGCCCGGTACGGCCAGGCCCAGGCGCTGGGCGGCCAGCAAGCCGCCCTGGGCCAGGTCGTCGTTGCAGAAGAACACGGCATCCACGCCGGGGCGGGTGCGCAGCACTTCTTCCAGCAGTTCGGCCCCCAGGCGGATGGAAGAGGGCTGGGGGCTGAGCAACTCCAGCCGCGGGTCGTACACCCCGGCCTCGCGCAGGCAGCGGCGGTAGCCTTCGGCGCGCTGCATGGTGCGCGGGTCGAGCTGGGCAGCCACAAAGGCGATGTGCCGGTAGCCGCGCTCCAGCAGGTGGGCCGTCATGCGGTGGCCCGCGTCGTGCTGCGAAAAGCCCACGCAGAACACGCCGGGCGCAGGGGTCATCTCCATCAGGTGCACGCAGGGCACGCCGCTGGCGGCAATCATCTGGCGCGAAGCCTCGGTGCGGTCAAAGCCCGTCACCAGCAGGCCTGCGGGGCGGTGCGCCAGGTAGGTTCGCAGCAGTTGCTCTTCTTCCTCCGGGTTGTAGTGCGTCACGCCGATCAGCGCCTGATAGCCGTGGGGGAAGAGAGTGCGGTGCACGGATTCGAGCACGTCCACAAACAGCGCGTTGGACAGCAGCGGCACCAGCACGGGCACCTGTACGCTGCGCTGGGATGCCAGCGCGCGGGCTGCAGGGTCGGGCACGTAGCCCAGTTGCCGGGCGGCATCTTTCACGCGCTGCACCAGCTCTTGCGCCACACCCCGCTCGCCGCGCAGTGCGCGGGACGCGGTGATGGGGCTCACGCCCGCGGCCTTGGCCACATCGCTCAGGGTGGTGCGGCCGCTGGAGCGGCGCCGGGATTCGGATTTGCCAGGGTGGGAAGAGGTGGGCAAGGGTTTTCCCTCGGTAAAAGATGCGCTGAGTTGGCTAGGATAGCGCTGTCCTAACTGCCCGGCAAGCCGCACCGAAATGCGCGGATCCAGGGTTGGATAAGGCACCAACGATTTTTCTCAGGCATCCAGCGGGATGTTTTTTTGGATTCCATTGGATAGCGCTACCAATATGAATTTTGTGCCTTCAAAGGTGTTTTTGGTGGTCATGGGCGTGGCGGGCTGCGGCAAGTCCAGCCTCGGCCAGGTGTGCGCGGCGCACCTGCGGTTGCCGCTGCTGGAAGGCGATGACTTCCATTCCGCCAGTAATGTCAAC